>DASXFX010000005.1:0-18856 GCA_036489375.1 Binataceae bacterium (SeqCode)
ACATTGCGGGACCCACGGCGACGCGCATGATGGCCGGAATGGGCGCCGAGATCGTCAAAGTCGAAATCGCGCCGGCTGGCGATCGCAGTCGCGAACTGCCCCTCATCAAAGACGGACGCAGCGGTTACTACGTTCAGCAGAACATCGGCAAGAAGAGTATCTGCGTTGATATCAAGAAGCCCGCCGCGCTCGCGCTCATCAAAGATCTGATTCCGAAGGTCGATGTCGTAGTCGAGAATTTTGCACCCGGCGTTATCGCGCGAATGGGTTTCGACTTCGCCACCGTCCAGGCGCTCAATCCCAAAATTGTCATGTGCTCGATTTCGACTTTCGGACAGCAGGGGCCGCTCGCCCATTTGCCGGGTTACGATTTTATCGCGCAGGCTTACTCCGGTATCACTTCGATGATCGGAGAGGCCGACGGTCCCCCATTCTTCCCGACCGCGGCACTGGGCGACGTGAGTACCGGCGTGCACGCGGCACTCGCGATCGTCTCCGCACTACTCCATCGCGAGCGTACCGGCGCGGGGCAGTTGTTGGACATCGCGCTGATTGACGCCTACTTCAACTGCCACCACACCGCCGTGCAGATGTATAGCCTGAGCGACGGCCGCATCAAGTTGACCCGCAGCGGCAAACACCTTTCTTATGGCGCGCCTTGCAGCATTTATCGCGGGCGCGAGCATTACATCGTCATCATCGGCGGCGTCGAACATCAATGGCGTCAGTTGTGCCAGGCGATGAGCCGTCCCGATCTCGCCGAAGATCCGCGCTTCAAGACCAACGCCGATCGCGTCGCACACACCGAGGAACTCTTCGAGATTATCCAGGGTTGGCTCACATCGTTCCCAAGCGACGATGCGATCATGGCGCGGCTCAACGAGTATCGCGTGCCTTGCGCGCCCGTGTTATCGGCCGATGAAGCCATCAACCATCCGCATCTGCGCCAACGCGGAACCGTGACGCGCGTGCATGACCAGAAACTCGGCGAGATCGAACTGCCGGGCTTTCCGCTGAAATTCTCGGCCTTTCCCGAAAACCTGGAGCTCGAGGCGCCGACCCTCGGCCAGCACAACCATGAAATTCTTGAGCGCTACCTCGGCTACCCCGGCGATCGCATCGCGGAACTGGAGCGTGCCGGCGCGCTCTTCAGCAAGCCGACCTGACCCGCTATGCGCGCCGCAGTCGAGATCGCTGCGCGGAGCGCATCTCCATCCGCTCAGTTCAAGCCCATGTTGTAGAGCCGGTTCGCGGTCTCGAAAATAATCTTGCGGGTCACCTGCTCCGGGATGCCCGCGAAGTTCTCCTCGATTACCTTCAATGAATTGGGGAAGGTCGAGTCGGCGTGCGGAAAATCCGAAGCCCACATGTAGTTGTCTTCGCCAAAGAACTTCCAGGTCGCCGGCCCTATCCGGTCGTCCTGAAACGTCGCCCACACGTTGCGCTTCACGTACTCGCTCGGCTTGAGTGGCAAGCGCTGCGGATTGGCGATCTTCGAATGCACGTGATCGAGGCGCGCCACCCAGTTGGGGATCCAGCCGACGTCATTTTCGGCCGACACTATCTTCAGCTTCGGAAAACGCTCAAAGACTCCACCATAAACCAGGCGCGTGATGCACTGCTCGACGATATGGATGACGTGAATCTGCAGGTCGGCCATCGTCGGCATCGCCGGCGTCAGCGGCATGCCCGAAACCAGCGGCTTGTGCAGCGAAATCGGCAAGCCCGTATCGGATGCCGCGCGCCATAACGGTTCGAACCGCGCATCGCTGTACGGCAAATCGTTGTTGTCCGACGCGAGGATCATCAGGCCCTTGAGCCCGATCTTCGCGCAGCGTTCGACCTCGCTGACGTCGGGCAGCGCCGCCAGCGAGTAGAGCCCGATACCGATTAGGCGATGACGATCGTGCGCACAGAACTCGGCGAGCCAGTCGTTGTACGCGCGCAGGCACGCGAGCTGCAACTCGATATCCTTGACGTTGAAAACCGCTATCCCGAGCGTCGAATAAAGGACCTCCGCAACCACCCCGTCCAGGTCCTGATCTTTCAGCCGTTCGACCGGATCCCATCCGCTCGGACGCGCCGCTTCGTAGCCATGATTCATGTGCTCGCGCAATTCACGTCCGCTTTTGCCGGCGGCGAAAGCCGCGGCGACGGCGAGCGGATGAATCCCGGGGCCGACGAACAGATAGGCGGGGCCCGTCGGTTTTTCGTTTTTGATTACGCGCGGCGCGTTGTCGCGGAATTTCTTGTCGAGCCGTTCAACCCACAGGTCCGCCGGCTCGGTCATGTGCGAATCTGCCGATACCACCTTCAAAGATCCCATCGCAAAATTCTCCTTGTCGCGCCGTCGTCAGCTCTCCGGATGTCCCGATCGCAGAACGCGCCCCGGCAGCAACCCGCTATGCTGATTGTGGTCGAACAATATCTGCCCGTTGACGATCGTATATTCGATGCCCTCGGCCTCCGATACCAGTCGCCGTCCGCCACCGGGCAGGTCGTGGCGGATTTCCGGACGTGCGGCCGATCCAATCTTGTCGTAGTCGAAGATTGCGATGTCGGCCGCCATCCCCGGCTTGAGCACTCCGCGCCCCTCGATCCCGAAGAATGCGGCCGGCTCCGACGTGATGCGCTTGATCGCATGCTCCAGCGAGAGCGCGCCTTTCTCGCGCACGAAAGTGCCGATCAGGTACGTCGGGTAGCCCGCGTTGCACAACATATCGACGTGCGCGCCGCCGTCCGAGATGCCGATCATGGTCCGCGGATCGCTGAATTTCTTCGCCACGCGATCTTCGTTGATGTCGAGTAGCGGCATCATGTAAACCAGCTTGAGATCGTCCTCGATCGCGAGATCGAAAAAGACCTCGAGCGGGTCGTTGCCGCGTTCGCGCGCGACCTCCGCCACGGTCTTCCACTCCAATGCTTTCAGCTTGGGGTTGGTCGTCTCTTTAATCTGCGCGCGATCCCAGATGTCATGAAATACGGTGCGGCGTTTGAGTTCCTCGCGGAAGCTGCGACGGAATTCTGCGCTCGAGTAGTGTTGCTTTTGCGCTTCGAGCGGATGATCGCCGAACACCGGCTTCATCGAGTTCATGCTGCCGAACAGAAACGGATTGCGCAGGTGAAACTCAATCACCAGCGGCCGCGCCGCTACCTGCGGTATGCATCCGCGTTCGAGCAGCGGCGCAACCCGCGCCAGCGTTTCCGACCACGCGTTCGGGTCGTCGTCGCGATCGCGCAGATTAAGCCACGTCACCGGCCGCCCGCTGGCAGAGGAGAGCAGGTCGAGCAGGGCGTATTCCTTGTCCGAAACCGCGCACGGCTGCTTGGTCAGCGCGATTTCGATTGCACCCCGCCCGTGTTCGCGCAGCACCGACGAGTAGGCGCGCAGCTCGTCGTGACTGGCGAGCCGGCACGCAAGCGGCTGACCCTTGTAGCCGAGGTGTTGCGGCATCACGGTGAGCGAAAAGCCAAAGGCGCCCGCCGCCATCGCCTCATCCAGCAAACCCCGGATGCGATCGGTTTCGCCTGCGGTCGCCGCACGCGCCATCGCCTCGTCGCCCATCACCCAATGGCGAAAGGGCGAAAGCGCCGCCATGAAGCCCACGTTGATACCGACGCCGCGCCGCTCCGCCGCATCCATATACTCCGGGAACGTTTCCCAGTCCCAGGTGAGTCCGCGTTCGAGCACCTCATACGGAATCGCCTCGACGTGCACCAGGTTCCACGTCGCGACGTCACGCTCGGCGGGCTTGCACGGCGCCAGGCCGACGCCGCAGTTGCCCATGATCACCGTCGTCACTCCGTGCCACGAGGAGCAAGTGACCAAGGGATCCCAGCAAATCTGCGCATCGTAATGCGTGTGCGGATCGATAAAGCCTGGCGCGACGATCAGTCCCGCCGCGTCGATCGTCTTTTGCGCAGCGCCGGTCACGTTGCCGATCTCCACGATGCGGCCGCGCTCAATTGCCAGGTTGGCTCGTCTCGCGGGCGCCCCGGTGCCATCCACGATCGTCCCGTCTCTGATGATCAGATCGTACATTTCGCCTACCACCTTTCGCGCCCACTACCTGTTTGTGCGTAAACCCGCGCTGCGCTCCATGTCAAGCGCATTGCCGGTAGTTCGCGCGTTGACGCGAGTTATGGAATGGATAAGCTGGTCGAGCCTGACAGTAATTCGGAGTCTATGCTTTGAACGGTTCGGTTTCAGTGCTGGAGAAGGTTGCGCGGGCGACAGTGAGTATTCACTGCCAGGTTCCGCAGTCGCATCAATCGGTCGCGATCGGCCTCGGCACCGATCGGCGCGGCACCGGTACCCTGGTCAGCGACGACGGGCTTATCGTCACCGTCAACTACATGATCATGGGCGCGCAGAGCGCGATCGTGACGCTCGTCAACGGCGATCAAGTCCCGGCCCGCATAGTCGCGCGCGACTTCACCACCAGCCTCGCCGTCCTCCAAATCGACGGCCGCGGCCATTCGTATATCGAACCGGTTTCGTCCGAGGACTGCGAACTGGGCCAGCAGATTTTCATGGTCTCGAGCCTCGGCGAGGAGAAGCGATGCGCCGATACCGGGCTCATCACGTATCTTGGACCCTTCGATGCGGCGTGGGAGTTCGTGCTCGAGCGCTGCGTATGCGTCACCGCGTCCGCCCTCAATATCGGCCTGAGCGGCGGGCCGATCTGCAATTCGAAGGGCCAGCTAATCGCGGTCTGCTATCTTAACTTCGCCGACCTTGTGCGACCGATTCTCGGCATCCCCGGCGAATGTTTTCTCTCCGGCCGCGACGAGCTATTGCGCCACGGCCATCGCGTCAGCACGCCGCCGCGCCTGTGGCTCGGAGTGCTCTCCTACACCCTGCGCGAGCACGTCGTCATCGCCGGCGTGATGCCCGGCAGTCCCGGTGAAAAGGCCGGCCTGCGTCAGGGCGATCTCGTCTTGAGCGCCGACGGACTCGAGATTCACGAGCGTAAGGCGCTCTACGAGGCCATCAACCGCCATCGTCCCGGCGAAAGCGTGCAGTTGCGCATCATGCGCAACAACCAGGTGCAGAACCTCGAAATCGCCGCGATCATCGTGGACGACTTCTTCGGCTAATCACCGCCGCGCGAGATCGCGGCCGCCGCGCTCGTCTAGACGTCCTTGAATTCGCGCTTCGCTTTGCGCCCCTCGATCGCAGCTTGTGCCGCCGCCAGACGCGCGACCGGCAAGCGGAACGGCGAGCACGAAACGTAATCGAGTCCCAGCCGATGACATAGTTTGACGCTCGCGGGATCGCCGCCATGCTCTCCGCAAATGCCAATCTTGATCTTCTTGTTGCCCTTACGCCCGCGCTCGATTCCGATACGCATAAGGTCGCCGACGCCGTCCGCATCGAGTTCCTGGAACGGGTCTTTCTTGTAAATTCCGCGCTTGAGATAGTCGTCGAGGAATTTCACCGAGTCGTCGCGCGACAGCCCGTAGGTCATTTGCGTCAAATCGTTGGTGCCGAATGAAAAGAAATCGGCCACCGCCGCAATCTCTTCGGCCTCCATGCACGCGCGCGGCACTTCGATCATCGTGCCGATCGTGTACGCCAGCTTGGTCTTTCCTTTACCGATGATCTCGCTGCCGACTTCACGGATTTCCTTCGCGAGGAACTCGAATTCCTTCACGTCGCCGATCAGCGGCAACATGATCTCGGGCATCGCATTCACGCCCTCCCGCCGCAACTCCAGCGTCGCTTCGATAATCGCGCGCGCCTGCGCCCGGTAGATTTCCGGATAGCTGATACCCAGCCGCGACCCGCGATGCCCCAGCATCGGATTGAACTCTGCGAGGCTCTCTGCCACCTGCTGCAAGCGCTTCGGATCGACGCCCATATCCACCGCCAGTTTGCGAATCTCCGCTTCGTCATGCGGAATGAATTCGTGCAGCGGCGGATCGAGCAACCGGATAGTGACCGGCTTGCCCGCCATCTCGCGCAGGATTCCGACGAAGTCCGCGCGCTGAATCGGGATGACCTTTTCGAGCGCGCGCGCCCGCTGCTCGGAATTCTCCGCCAGGATCATTTCGCGGATCGCGTCGATCCGTCCGGGCCCGAAGAACATGTGCTCGGTGCGGCACAGTCCGATACCCTCCGCGCCAAATTCGATCGCCGTCTTCGCGTCGCCGGGAGTGTCGGCATTGGCCCGCACCCCGAGGTCGCGCTCCTGATCCGCCCACCTCATGAACTTGCGAAAATGGTCCGACATTTCCGCTTTCACGGTCGGCACGCGCCCCGCCATCACCTCGCCGGTCGATCCGTCGAGCGTGATATATTCGCCGCGCTTGATCACGCGATCGCCGACCTTGAGCGCGCCGCCGCTGTAGTCGATTTCGAGCGCGCCGCAACCCGCCACGCAGCACTTCCCCATGCCCCGGGCGACCACCGCCGCATGACTCGTCATGCCGCCGCGCGCCGTCAAAATGCCCTCTGCCACCTGCATCCCGTGAATGTCTTCCGGCGACGTCTCGATGCGCACGAGGATCACCGGCCGCCCCGCCTGATGCACGATGACCGCTTCGTCCGCCGAGAAAACCACCTCGCCCGAGACCGCCCCCGGCGAGGCTGGCAGCCCGCGCGCAATCACCGTCTTGGCCGATTTAGGATCGAGTCCCGGATGCAGCAACTGTTCGAGTTGAATCGGATCGACCCGCATCAGCGCGCCGCGCCGATCGATCAGTTTTTCGTCCGCCATCTCGACCGCCGCCCGCACCGCCGCCGCCGCCGTTCGTTTGCCGGTGCGCGTCTGCAGCATGAACAACTCGCCGCGCTCGATCGTAAACTCCATGTCCTGCATGTCGCGGAAATGTTTTTCGAGCCGGCCTGCTATCTTCAGGAATTCCTTGAAAACCTTCGGAAAGCTCTCTTCGAGCGTCGCGAATTGCGCCTTGCGATCGGCCTCGCTGATTCCCTCGAATTGCGCCCACTTGCGCCCCGCCTTGACGCTGATCTGCAGCGGCGTGCGGATACCCGCAACGACGTCCTCACCCTGCGCGTTGGGCAGGAACTCGCCGTAAATGCCTTTCTCACCCGTCGAGGGATCGCGCGTAAATGCCACCCCCGTAGCGCAATCGGCCCCGAGGTTGCCGAACACCATCGACTGCACGGTCACCGCCGTGCCCCAATCGCCCGGGATGTTGTTGAACTTGCGATAGGTCACCGCGCGCTCGTTGTTCCACGATCCGAAAACCGCGCCGATCGCCTCCCACAACTGCTCGCGCGGGTCTTGCGGAATGTCGCGCCCGACCCGCTTGCGGATCAGCGCGCGGAACTCGTCCACCAGCTCTTTCAGGTCATCGACCGAAAGATCGACGTCCTCTTTCACCCCGCGCGCTTCCTTCTTCGCTTCGATCAATTCCTCGAACGGATCGCGATCGTTCTTGTCCTCGGGCTTGAGCTTCAGCACCACGTCGCCGTACATCTGGCAAAAGCGCCGGTATGAGTCCCACGCGAAACGCGGACTGCCGCTCACCGTCTCGAGCCCACGCACGGTCTCGTCGGTCAAGCCGAGGTTCAGCACCGTGTCCATCATCCCCGGCATCGAAACCCGCGCGCCCGATCGCACCGATACCAGCAGCGGATTCTTCGCGTCGCCGAACTTCCGTCCGAGCGCCTTTTCAATCCGCCCGACGCTCTTGGTCACGCCCTCGGTGAGCCCCTTCGGATATTTGCTGCCGTGGTCGTAATAGTAATTGCAGACACTGGTGGAGATCGTGAAACCGGGTGGAACCGGCAGCTTCAACGAGGCCATCTCGGCCAGGTTGGCGCCCTTGCCGCCCAGCAAATTACGCATCTCGGACCGCCCTTCAGCCACGCCCGCGCCAAAAAAATAGATCTCAGGATGAACCCGCGCCATTGAAATTCAATCTCCCGCGCCGGCCGCGCCGGCATAAAGGTTTACCGTTCTCCGCTCGATGAAGCTCGCTCCGTCTCCGCTGCGATGCGAGCCCAACCGCACCCCTACTAGTTGTAGCGTAATCAGCCGAGGCGTTCGATCAAGGTCGCCACCAGCCCTCCGATCGGCACCCGCTCCTGCTGCGTCGTATCGCGATCGCGCAGCGTCACCGTGTCGTCTTCCATCGTCTGATGATCGACCGTCACTCCAAACGGCGTGCCGATTTCGTCCTGCCGCCGATAGCGTCTCCCGATCGATCCCGCCTGATCGTAAGCCGTCGTGAAATAGCGCGCGAGCGACTCGCGCACCGCCTGCGCCTTTTCCGGCTGCCCGCCCTTGCGCAGCAGCGGATAAATCGCCACCTTCACCGGCGCCAGCCGCGGGTCCAGCCGCAGCACGATTCGCGTCTCGTTCTCGACCACGTCCTCATCGTAGGCGTCGAGCATAAACGCCAGCATCGCGCGATCGACGCCTGCCGCCGGCTCGATTACCCATGGCCGATAGCGCGCCTTCGCCTCTTCGTCGAAGTAGGTCAAATCCTTGCCGCTGAACTTCGCGTGCTGATCGAGATCGAAGCTGCCGCGCCGCGCGATTCCTTCGAGTTCGCCCCACCCGAACGGATAGAGATATTCCACGTCGGTGGTGCCGCGCGAGTAATGCGAAAGTTCGTCCTGTGCATGCGGTCGCAGCCGCAGCCGTTCGCTCGCGATTCCATACCGCACGTACCAGTTGAAGCGTTCGTTGACCCAGTAATCGAACCAGCGCTGCTCTTCCGCCGGCTCCGGCTTGACGAAGAATTCCATCTCCATCTGCTCGAACTCGCGCGTGCGGAAAATAAAGTTGCCGGGCGTAATCTCGTTACGAAAGGACTTTCCTGTCTGCGCGATCCCGAACGGCAGTTTCACCCGTTGCGTGTCGATCACGTTGGCAAAATTGGCAAATATTCCCTGCGCGGTCTCGGGTCGCAGATAGACCGTGCTCGCCGTGTCCTCGACCGGTCCCATGAAGGTCTTGAACATCAGGTTGAACTGGCGCGCCTCGGTCAGTTCGCCGCCGCATGCGGGACAGCGGTCGCCCTGGATATGGTCGGCTCGAAACCGCTGCTTGCAGTTCTTGCAGTCCACCAGAGGGTCCGTGAAGTTCTGCAGATGGCCCGAGGCTTCCCACGTCCGCGGATGTTGCAAAATGGCGCTGTCGAGTCCCAGCACGTCGGCGCGGCGCTGCACCATCTCGCGCCACCACGCTTCCTTGACGTTGCGCTTCAGCTCGACTCCGATCGGGCCGTAGTCGAAAGTCGAACCAAGGCCGCCGTAAATGTCGCTGGTGGGGAAGACCAGGCCGCGCCGCTTGCACAGGTTGACCAGCTTCTCCATCGTCACCGAACGGGTCGGCGCGGCTTGCGATTCCAGAGCATTTTCGACGGACAAAGAGTTTCCCTCCTCAGAAGTTGGCGGCAACAGCAGGGCTTCGCGATCCTGTCGCTAGCCCAGCTTGATAATTTCGGCGGTCACATGCCCGCCCGGTGCGATCTCGAGAATTGCGACGGTGCCGGGCACATCGACCAGGTTGTGCGGCAGCGTCGCGCTGCCCGGATTCACCACCAGCGTCGCTCCAAAGCGCGTCACCCCCTCCAGATGGCTATGGCCCATGACGAGCACATCCACCGCCCCTCCAAAATGCCGCTGCATGGCATTCTGGAATACCGTCTCCGAGGTCTCGTCGGGCGTCGGCAGCGCATGCGCCAGGCCCACGCGCACCCCTTCGATCTCCAGCAGATGCGCGATACGCACCCGTTCGTCCGGATCGAGCTTGAAACGATGGCCGTCGAGACCCTCGTCGCCGTTGCCCATCGCCGCGATCACCGGCGCAATCTGCGCCAACTCATCCAGTACGCGATTGACGTAAACGTCGCCCGCATGCATCACCAGATCCACGCCCGTAAAAGCGTCGAACACCGCCGCCGGCAGATGGTCGCAGGCCTCGGGAATATGGGTGTCCGAGATGAGTCCGATTCGCATTGCAATGGTATCCGCGCTTCCCCGGACAAGAGCATAGAAAGTATCATGCGAGGTAGATTGCAGCAATTTGGCCGTTTTCGAGGATTGATAACGATTAACGCTCACACCACGCGGCAGCCCGCCTAAGTCTTCCGAATGGCTCCCCGGGGCTCGGCTTGCGCGATTTGCTGAGGCTTGACGATACGACGCACGTCAATGGCGACGGCGCCGCCTGCACATCGCGACGGCGCCGCAGGTAGAGGGCGGCCACGACCCATGTATATATGGCGACTGCGCGGCGCCTGTATATTTCGAGAACCTGCGTACTGCCGGGAGGCTGCGAGTTACCGTCGTCGCGCGGCTGCCGCTACCATCGACTGGCGCGGCGCAGAACCCTCGGATGGGAACGGGGAACGCGCCGGACGAGCCCACAGGTGAGCAAACCTGCCGGGAACGCCGATTCTCTGCGCAGGCCGGTGCGCACCACAGTCGGACAGGGAACGACCAGGCCGCTAACGCTAAATCGAGTAACTTGAACGGGAACGCGGCCCGGTTTACGCAGGCCGCTTATCGTGGAAGTATCCAGGGAACGATGATGGGGAAAATCAGCCGCTGCCTTCGTCCGCTAACAATCCTTGCACGAGCGATTATCCTGGTCGCGGCGTTGACGCTCGCCGGATGTGGTCACAAACTCGTCTCGCACGGCGGCGATACCACCGTCGCCGTCTTCCCCGACAAGGATTCGTTCGAGCGACTCAAGCAGCTGCAAAGCCAGGGCGGACCCGAGGGCATGATCGGCGGACTCGGCGCGAGCCTTGTCGCCAAAAAGGTCGATAACGGCACGCCGGTCAAAGTGCTCGGCAGCGACGAAGACGGCTACCAGGTCGAAATCCTCGACGGCGCCAGCAAGGGCTTGAACGGCTACGTCTCCAAAGACAGCGTGGACTAAACCCCAACGTCTATTCCATATATCCGACGTCGTCGGGCCTCCGTAAGCCGCCCTCTGAAGTTAACCGCGCCGATCGGACCGTTCGCAAAGCCGAACGGATCGAACTTCCGTTAGGCCGGACCCCATAGCGGGCAAGCTCTCTCGCAGCCGTACAGAATCCATGAATTCTCGCGCTGCGCGCCGCTCTCACCGCGTAAACCATGCTTAACGAGCTCCGGAAGGTCACAACCACACCCGTCGAACGGCCCTGAGCAATTTTTCACTGTGGGAAGCGTGAAACCTTTCAAAGGTTTCACAAAAGCTTTAATTCCCCCGTTCGCATGCGAGCCGAGCTAACGAGTCTGCGAGGTGTGCAAAAAAAGCTTAGAATCTGAGGTTTCACAAAAGCTATGGTTCCTCGTTCTCCCCTGAGCTTTCCCGCCGGGGCGCTACGCAGAGCCCGATACCTACCCCTGCGTCGTTAAACGCTCCTATCTGGTCGCGTAAACCATGCTTAACGAGCTCCGGAAGGTCACAACCACACCGGTCGAATGGCCCTGAGCAATTTTTCACTGTGGGAAGTGTGAAACCTTTCAAAGGTTTCGCAAAAACTACAATTTCGACGCTCGCATCGGCGGCACACGCCGGGCGATACCTAAATTGTGTTTACCGTAGCTGCTTCCTGCGGGCAAAAAAAATCGGCGGGCCCCAAAGGGAACCCGCCGACCCCGAATTCCAGACCAAGGGGAGGGTGAAGGTCTGGAACCGAAATTTTTCTCAATTACCGTCGCTCGACCGCTTCGACCTCAAATTCGTTCTCATCACGTTCTGCTGCTCGCCGCTTGCAGCTGGCCGTTTGATCGCTCTGAAATTAACGGGCTCCCTGATACAGACGGATTGACCCCTCGAATGGTTACACTGGTGGCGGTCCGTCGGGTCCTGCGCCGTCAGGCGGCGGCGGTCCGTCTCCCGACGGAGGTCCCAGCAGCGCACGCATCTGCTGATGCAGGCTCTCGAACTTCTGATGGAACTGCGCGACCTTCTGCAACTGCGCCGGCGTCAGAATCGCGCGAACCTGCAGGGCGACATTGAGCTGGTTTTGCAGCAACTGCTGATGTGCATTCGCGATCTGCGTGGTTTGCGCCGACAGATCGCTTGCGGTCACCGTGCCGGTCGAAAAGAGCTTGGACGCGATCTCTTCGCGCGCCTTGCGAATCTGGTCGAACTGGCTTCGCATCGCGCTGCGGTTGGATTGCATGATCGTTTTGACTTGCGCCTGTTGCGCCGGCGTCAGGTTTGCGGCTCGCAGGAAAATCGGCAGCGCCGACATCCCGCCCATCATGCCGTCGCCGTGGCCCATCATGGCGCACTGCTCAATCCCGCCGCGATGGCCCATTTGGGCCCGCACCAGCCGAGGCACCAGCGGTAACATCAGCAACACTGCCACCGCGACCGCCAGTCCTACTTTCCGTTTCATCGAATAATCTCCAGATATCCTTTGGCCGCCTATCCTTGCTGCCCGGCGGATGAGTTGCTGCACATGGAGCCGTCATCTCCCGGCACACAGAAAAGCATGTCGTCGTCATCGTCCGAGTTCGCCGCAGACGTCGAAGAGTCGTACATCAGGCCGGCGAGCGGATCGCCGCTAACCGCTTCCGCCGAGTACAGCGCGCCGGTTCCTGGCAACGCGTTGTCGTCTGCACTGTCCATATTGTTCGAGGCGATCATTTGGCTCGCCGCGGTAACGCCGCCAGCCGGGGCGACCACACCCGCAGCGCTGACCGTAGTGGCTTGCGCCAGATGGTTTCCCGCTACGACCGGACGCCATCCCAGCGCCAGGATCACGGCGAAGGCCGCCGCCCCACCGAAGGCCGCCGCACCGCTGAAGACCACCATTGTGCGAAACCCGTCGCCAATCCGCGCAAAGACATTCGCTCTGGCACTTGAGCGGTAATTCAGATGATTTGCCGCATGGGCCAACGCGCTGGTAATAGTGCCCGCTTCGCGAGCAACTTCTTGCAAGCGCCCGGCGCAGCTCGAACACTCCACCAAATGGGCGCGATGAGCGGGGTATTCACTCGCATCCGCGAGGTACAGTTGCAGCAGTCCGTCGTCGTCGAGACAAGGTTTCATTGATGACTCCGCAGGGACTCGCGCAAACGGCGCAAGGCCCGAAAAAGTTGCAGCTTTACAGCCTGCTCCGAGAGCTCCAGCGCGACTCCGGTCTCGCGCGTTGACCACCCTTCGACCTGGCGCAGGATAAAGACCTCCTGCTGGCGCGGGGTCAGCTTGCGAAAGGCCACCCACAGCGCTTCGGTCTGCTCATGGCTGATCGCTTCGTGCACGGTATCGCGCGAGGTCAAATCCGTGTCGAGCAGTTCGCGCCCGTCGCGCTTCCACCATTTCCACCAGCCCGACCGATGGCGATCGTGGCAGGCGTTGATCGCCACCCGCGTCAGCCACGCCCGCCAGTCGGCCGGCTCCGGTCCATGTTCGCGCTGGCTCAGCATCTTCAGGAAGACTTCCTGCGAGACTTCGTCCGCGTCGTCCGGGTTGCCCAGCAACATCCGGCACAGGCGCACGATACGCTGCTGATGGCCGCGAAAGAGGGCATCGGCCGTGACCTGGTGTTCCGACAACTCGGCCGGTTTTCGCATCGGGATTGCCATCTCACCCATTATGACGTGCGAGCTTATTAAACGGTTACTGCGACCGCCCTTTCCGGATCTGCTCTAAGCCAGGCAGGACAGTCTCACGCAGACGGGATAACGGTTACCGCGCCCCCGGCGGGGACTTGCGGGGGACCGAATGCCGCTGGTGGTTTTGTCGCTTGTCCACTGACCGGCCTCCGGAGGCGCTCCCAGGCAAACAGTATAACGGTTACCGCGCGTCCGCTGCGAAGATGCTCTGAAGCAGACAGGGTACCGCCTACTGAGTACCTGCCGGTCCGGAGCGACTCTCAGCCAGACCGGATGGCGGCTGTGTGGCTGCTTTTTGAAGTCGATCGAAGCAGACTGCAGATCGCCGTGGCAGCCGTTCCGACACCGTTCTCAGGCGGATTCTATAACGGTTCGTTGCGGCCGCTGCGGAGGCGTTAATGAAGCATTTCACCCGATTCGGACCGTGACTAGATTAGCTTGTCAAAAGATGTTTAATCACCATATAGTGTCTCCGCTAACGCGGGTGAAATATTTCACGTCATTCGGTCAGCTCACGATTTCCCGTTCGTCGTATTAGCGTGGCTTCTGCTAGAGGTGTCGAGTCTGAGCGCGTGGCTCGGCCGGCGATCACGGCACCCCCGGATAGCGATATCGATGACCGGAGCTGTCATCGACTCCCGGTCAAGCGTGCCGCGACGGCTGCCGGCGCGTCGCCTACGGAAGGGGGCGATCAGAAGGTCGGAGGGGACCAGAGGATCGGAAGAGCTGAGAGTCGGAGGACCGGGGGGTCGGAGGATCGTTCGTCAGGTGGAGCGGTGAGGTCCCGCACGATCCCGCGCCTGGGAGGAACCGGCGGGGGATCGGCGAGATGCCTTCAATGCGAGCGGTTCAGAGCGCGTTAGCTCCGCGCTCGCCGGTCCGGATACGCACGACTTCTTCCATCGGCAAAACGAAGATCTTGCCGTCACCGATCCGGCCGGTGCGTGCGGCGCGTTCGATCGTTTCCACCACCTGCGCGGCGGTATCGTCCGAAACGATGATTTCCAGTTTAACCTTGGGCAAGAAATCGACCACGTACTCGGCACCGCGATAGAGCTCGGTATGGCCCTTCTGACGGCCAAAGCCCTTAACCTCGCTAACCGTGAGGCCTTGCACACCGATTCCCGACAATGCCTCTTTGACCTCGTCGAGTTTGAACGGCTTGATGATCGCCTCAACCTTCTTCATAAGACTCCTCTGGGCGGCATCTTGCTCAGACGCCTCGGCCCTTACCAGTTCCGTCATCTTAGAATACTCCAAAAATATGATGCCGATAGCGCAAGTCGCGTAGCTCCCAAACAGGGCTTCGTCAGGATGCTCTGGGGCTGACTCGCAAGCACGATGCCAGACGAGCAGGCACAAAAGCCGCCTCCGCTGGGCGGAACTGCCGCCTTAATGGTTACGAAACAAGCTAACGGCTACGCGATAGGCACCTGCCGCCGAAGTTCATCCCGCAGGCTTCGATTTGCGTTCGCCGACGCGCGGTTCTTCGCCCGCGATAAGCCGGTTGATGTTCTCGCGATGGCGTAGCAGGACGAGCGCCGAAATTCCAATCGCCAGCAGAATGTACGGGCGCGGGCGGCCGCCGACTGCGACCGCCGGAACGATCGCGATCGCGGCGCTAATTGAGGCGAGCGACATTGTACGGCTCAGCGCGACAACCGCGAGGAAGACCAGCGCCGCGACTATCACCGGAATGGGGGCCAGGATAATCCAGATGCCCAATGACGTTGCGACTCCGCGGCCGCCGGTGAATTTGAGGAAAATCGACGCGATCGAGCCCAAAAACGCCGCAAACGCCACCATCGCGAGTCCACCCGCGGCCAAGCCCGCGGCGCGTCCGATAACCACCGGAATCAACCCCTTCAGGAGGTCGCCGACAAAGGTAATCGCAGCCGGCGATTTTCCGCCGGCGCGCGCGACATTGGTCATGCCGACGTTGCCCGATCCCACCGCTCGCGGATCGAATCCAAACGCCCGCCCGACCATCACGCCGACCGGGATCGACCCGATCAGGTAGCTGGCCACTATCAGCAGCGCCGTCGTCAGAAGGAGACTCGTTTCAAGATTGGAAAGTGGTCGGGGTGACTGGATTTGAACCAGCGACCCCTGCGTCCCGAACGCAGTGCTCTACCATGCTGAGCCACACCCCGGACCCTCTATCAGCGGAACACGCGAGGCTCTCAACCGTCGCATGCGGGATCACTTCTATAGCATCGGGAGCCAACCAAGGCGAGCAGAGCGCCGACCCCCACATCGCCCGTCGCGTATCGGCGATGATGGCGAGCCGGTGATCGCGGAGCCTGCGTCGATACCCGTAACCTCCCCAGGGCGAGAGCGCGAAGTTCGCCAAGGCGAGCAATGCATCGGCCTGCCACAGCTAGCGCCAAGTGTCAGCGGGTCAGGGATGTGTGGCGTGCGCGCGCATCTCGGCGATAATCGCGGCGTAGTCGGGTTTGCCGAAAATACCCGAGCCCGAGACGAAAACGTTGGCCCCGGCCGCCGCCACCGTCGCGATATTTTCGATTTTGATGCCGCCGTCGATCTCGACGTCAACGTCCAGACCGCGCCGTTCGATCTCCTCGCGCACCGCACGCACCTTGCCGACGGTCTGCTCGATAAAGCTCTGGCCGCCAAAGCCCGGATGCACGCTCATCACAAGGATCATGTCGAAGTGTTCGGCTGCCGCGATTACCCGGTCTACCGGAGTTTCGGGATTGATCGCGACCGCGGCGCGGATTCCAAGCGCGCGCATGCGGCGCGCGATCGCCGGGAGGTCCGGACAAACCTCGGCGTGCACCGATATCGAATTCGCGCCCGCCTTCACAAAGGCTTCAAGATAGCGCTCCGGATCGTCGATCATCAGGTGAGCATCGAGCGGCAGCCGCGTAATCTTGCGAACCGATTCGAGCACCGGAATACCGATCGACAGATTAGGCACAAAGTGCCCGTCCATTACGTCGAAATGAATAAGATCGGCGCCGGCCTCCTCGACTCGTCGAATTTCCTCGCCCAGGCGCGCGAAGTCGGCCGAAAGAATCGATGGGGCAATTTTCGCCGCACGTCTCATACGGACAGCTTAGCGGCTGACACCGAACGCAGCAAAGCTGTCTGCCAACGAAACCCCAACATGAGTTAGCTGGGGTGTGCTACGATCTATGTAGATATTACCGGGAGACTCCGACGTGCCTTTTAGACGAGTCAAACTACCAAGGAATCGTTAAACTTTCTCGATGGTCCCAATGTTGCTGTTTGAGCGGGTATGGTTACAAGATCGCGCTTTAGTCGAAAGTCCGGAGAGCTGGCGACAAGTGCCTGCCAGACCGATCAAGTTACGTGGCGCTTCGCAGCGCCAGCACGATTAACACTCGGGACTTTGGCCTTGCTGGTTGCGAGTTACATTGGCGGTTGCAGCTCGAGAAATCCTACTCCGCAGCCGGCCCTGGTCGCGGTTCCGCAGCCGGTCGTACAGGCGCCACCCAAACCACCGACGGAAACCCATGTGGTCAAGGCGTCCTACTATGGGAACGAATTGAAGGGTGCGCCGACCGCGAGCGGTGAGCCTTACGATCCGGAAGACATGACTGCGGCCTCCAAGAAGTATCCCATCGGCACTCGGGTACGGGTTACGAATCCTGATAATGGGCGCTCGGTGATCGTGAGAATCAACGACCGCGGACCGTATGTTCATGGTCGCGGGATGGACTTGTCCGCGGCGGCGGCACGGAAGTTGGGAATCACTCACGCTGGCGTGAAACGTTTGAAGATAACCAAGCTTTCGTCGAAAGCGAAAGCGGAGACCGCCTCTGCACCGGCGGAATCGGGCGGCGAGGCCGGTGCATCGCCGGAACAACCGAACTAACCCTCATCCTCCGTTGAGGGCTCATTTCCTTTAACGCCTGAAGCCCAAGGGCTCGCGTCATCCCCTGCTACTCAAGCGCGTCGCTTGAGCCTGGCGGCGAAAAAGCCGTCGAGCCCGCCGCGGTCGGGCCGCGTTCGCAAGTAACCGTCGTCGTCGAGTAAGCCGTCCAGGGTTTCGCGCAAGGGCGCGTTCGTGTCGATCGCGAATTCCGGATGACGCGAAAGGAAAGCCTCGACGACACCCGGCCCCTCGGCCGGCGCCAGGCTGCACACCGAGTACACAATTGCGCCGCCGGGACGAACCAGAGCCGCGGCATTCTCCAGCATCGGAGATTGCACCGCCGCCATTCGCGCAAAGTCGCCGGGGTCCAGACGCCAACGGATCTCCGGGTGTTCGCGCATCGTGCCGGTGCCGGTGCAGGGTGCGTCGAGCAACACATAGTCAAATGATGCGGTTCGCAACGGAATTGCGGCCCCCGTATTGGCGCGTACAGCAAACACGTTACGATGAGTCAGATGCGTCGCGAGGGCGCGGGTCTTTTTCAAGCCGGCGAGATTCAAATCGATCGCGACGACTTGGCCGCGCGGTCCGACCAGTTCTGCGAGATGGGCGGCCTTGCCGCCCGGCGCTGCCGCGCAATCAGCGACGATCGCGTCGCGGGCCGGCGCCAGCATCCGCGCCACGATTTGCGACGCCTCCGCTTGCGGATAGCAGATACCGTCGCGCAAGGCGTAAGCGTCGAACAAGGGCGCATTGCCGAGCACGACCGTTTCCGGGAAGCGCCCGCGCGCCGCGAGGTCAAAGCCTTCGCGTTCCAGCCGGGCGGCCAATTCATCGGCGCTGCCGAGTGCCAGGTTGAGCCGCAGCACGTTAGGCGCAGCCTGATTGTTGGCGGCCATCAACGCCTCGGCGTCGGGCGGCCCGAACCATTCGATAAATCTTTCCACCAGCCATCGCGGATGCGAATGGTTCACCGCAAGGTAGGCGACTTCGTCGCGATCGCGTACCGGGAGAGCGACCGGCTTGCGCAGCGCATTGCGCAAGATGCCGTTGACGAAGCGTGCCGCGGCGTCGCCGGCGCCCTCCCGCGCCAGCGTGACGGCAGTATCAACGGCGGCATGATGGGGGATGCGGCTCAGGATGCGCAGTTGGAACAGCGCCATCCGCAGCGCCGCAAGCACCGTGGGCTCGATCGTATCGAGCGTGCGTGAAGATACGCGCTCCAACTCATAGTCGAGACGCCCTTGCCACGCGATGGTGCCGAGCACCAACTGCGTGACCAGGCGGCGGTCGGGCGCGGCGAAACCGGCGAGGCGATGGCCTAGCAGGACATCGGCGAAGCCGCGTTCGCGGGCGACGCGGATGAGGATTTCGAGTGCGGTGCGGCGGGTCCGCAGTCCGGCGGCGTCGCCGCCGGACGTAGCGGACCCGCGAGGATTGTCGCGGCG
>DASXFX010000014.1:0-45888 GCA_036489375.1 Binataceae bacterium (SeqCode)
CGGCTTCGTCATCCCGTACCTGATGCGGTCTGCGCTGGGTCGAGCGCGGCTGGCCGATGGTGCGGCAGGCGCGCCGTTCCGAGATCTCCAGCGACCGCCTTTTTTAAACGGCCGTTCTCTTTTTCCAAGTCCTTCATCCGCCGCGCTTGCTCGAGCTTCAGGCCGCCATATTCGTTGCGCCAGCGGTAGTAACTCTGTCGGAGATGCCTAGTGTTGTGTCCCATTAATAAGTTTACAGATACGCTGGAGTTTAGCGAATATTGAATCGGCGGTAGCAGTCCAGACGAAAGGTCGTTTGTGGGCGTTGTAATGAGCGACGTAGGCGTCGATCTTCCGTACCAGTTCGCGGACGTTGCGGAACGAACCGCGGCGAATCGCTTGCTGGGTGATAAGCGCGAACCAGCGCTCGATCTGGTTGAGCCAGCTTGAGTAAGTGGGTGTGAAGTGAAGGCGATAGCGCGGATGGCGAGCGAGCCAGGCCTTTACCTTGGGATGCTTATGCGTCGCGTAGTTGTCAGCGATCAGGTGTAGTTCAAGGTCGGCCGGAACGTTAGCATCGAGATGTTGCAAAAAGCTCAGGAATTCCTGATGGCGATGGCGCGGCTTGCACTGGGAGATGATCCCCCCGTCGACGATGTCGAGCGCCGCGAAGAGCGTCGTGGTGCCGTGGCGAAAGTAGTCGTGAGTCACTCCCTCGACATAACCGAGTCCCATCGGCAGCACCGGCTGGGTGCGCTCCAGGGCCTGCACCTGGCTCTTCTCGTCCACGCACAAGACCAGCGCGTTATCCGGCGGATTAAGATAAAGGCCAACGATGTCCCGAACCTTTTCGACGAAGAACGGGTCGGTGGACAGCTTGAAGCTCTTGCTGCGATGTGGTTGCAGCCCGAACAGCGCGAAGTAGCGCGCGACCGTGCTCTTGGAGATGCCGGTCTGCGCCGCTACGCTGCGCACACTCCAGTGGGTGGCCACGGCGGGTTTGCTATGCAGCACCTTGCGCAACAAGGCTGCTACCTGTTCGTCGCTGTGGCTACGCGGTCGACCCGGACGAAGTTCCGCGTGCAATCCGGCGACGCCGCTTTGCTGATAACGCTGACGCCACAGACTCACCACCGGGGCACTCACCCCGCAGCGCCTGGCGACCTCTCTGTTGGGGGCGCCATCGGCCGACAACAGTACGATCTGCGCGCGCCGCACCAAGGAATGCGGCAGGCTTCGCGAACGCACGATCGAGCCCAGCTGCGATCGCTCCGACGGACTAATCGTCAATGCCGTATTCGGCCTGCCCATCCCCTCATCCTCCCCCGGAACCAATAACAGATGGGCTCGCCTCTGTAAAGTTATTTATGGGACACTACACTAGGCTTCGGCGCGGATTTTCTTTAGGGTCGGGGCCAGACGCTTGGTGACTTTCCAGGCATCGTAATCGGCCTGCATCGCGAGCCAGATGCGAGTGCCATTGCCAACGAGTGCGCCGATCCTGGCTGCGGTGTCGGGGGTAATAGAGACCTCGCCGGCCATCACGCGATACAGGTTCTGCCGACTGATCCCGAGAAGGCTTGCGATCTCACCGATGGTGCGTTTTTTCTGCAACTCGGGCATCACTTCGTCGGCGAAAATCTTGCCCGGATGAATTGGCGGCCGCGAGATATTCCCGACTGGATATTCCTTAGGCGATTGCAACATCTCTAAAACCTCTGATGATACTGTTCCAAATCTACTCGATAGGCATCGCCGCTTTCGAACTCAAAGGTTATTCGCCGCGGTCCGTTGACGGACAAGCTGTAGCGAATAGGATTGGTTCCTTGCAGAGGATGCGTGTCGAACCCGACGCCCGTGACCTCTCGCACTGAGGCGGCTAGATTGAGGACCGTCAACCGATTGAGACATTTCTTTCGCAATTCCGGAGGTATAGCGGCGCTCTTGCCGGTAGCGAAAAGCTCGCCCAACTCCTTGTGGCGAAAGCTTTTGATCACGGTAAGAGTTGTAACATTACGTGTGACATAATGTCAAACGCTGACCGTTTTCAGGGGAGCTGCATGATCGGATTTGGCGGGGTCGAAAGTTAGGTTGAAGTCTGGAGAAGCTCGATAAGATTCCCGTCGGGGTCGCGCACCTCGGCTGCGCGCGTGCGCTTGCCAAAATTCTGTGGCGCCAGTGCAACACTGGCACCCGCCTCGGTCATTGCTTTGCAAGCGGCGTCGCAGTCCTTCACCTGGATCGTAACGTAGCGAATACCGAGCCGCGCGATTGCATTCACCACTTCCTGTAAATTCGCCAGCGGCGCCGACGTCATAGGTTTGGCCAGTGGATGGCGAAACGCCGCGAAGATGGTCTCGCCGATTTTGTAACGGTCGTGGCCGATATCCGCTCCGCCCGCCGCCTTGTAAAATTCGCCGAACAGATTGGCGTCGCTTACTCCGATACGCACTTCGACTTGATTAACGTCGTCGCGGCCAGGGGGAACGAGTACGATCGAGTTGCCGTCGGGGTCGTGCAACGCCTCCGGCTGCGAGAAAAGATTCGATGCTATGATCAGGCTTTCGTAACCCGCTGCGTGGCGCCGGGGCAACGGGTCTCTAGCCTCATTCAGCTTGATAAACGATCCGTTCGCGATGAAGCGATGCTGCCTGAAGCCGTCGCCCATCGGCAACTCCGAGTCGAAGGCCAGCTTCAACGTGCCTGCGTAGAACGCCTTCATCGCTTCGATTTGGTTGGTGAACAGACCGATGTCGATTTGCGGTCGGTTGAGCTCCATAAGCGGTGCCTCCCGATCTAAGGACCCTTCTAGCCCTGTGGCCGTAACGCGTCAAATTGTTGCGGGTCGACTGATAGGGGGCGGGGTTTAGGGAGACTCGAAATTAGAGGGGGTGGACGGACCAGATTTCGCGGCCGTACTCGCGGACGGTGCGGTCGCTCGAGAAGATGCCGATGCGGGCGACGTTGTAGATAGCCTTGCGCATCCAGATGGCGGGCTGGACGTACTCGCGCGAAATCTCGGCCTGGGTCTCGATATAGGCGGCGAAGTCGGCGAGCAGAAAGTAGGTATCGCGATTGAGCAGGACGTCGCGAATCCAGCGGAAGAGGCCGGGCTCCTCGGGGCAGAAACGATCGGAGGCGAGGGCGTCGAGCACGCGTTTGATGCGCGGATCGGACTCGTAATAGTCGTTCGGATTGTAGTTGCGGCCGGGGACCAGTTCGGCGATTTCGGCGGCAGTCAGGCCGAAGATGAAGATGTTGTCGGCGCCGACCGCGTCGCGAATTTCGATATTGGCGCCGTCGAGGGTGCCGATAGTCAAAGCCCCGTTCATCGCGAACTTCATGTTGCCGGTGCCCGACGCTTCCATCCCGGCGGTGGAGATTTGCTCGGAGACGTCGGCGGCGGGGATGATCTTCTCGGCCAATGAGACGCGGTAGTCGGGCAGGAACGCGACCTTGATGAGGCCGCGCGTGCGCGGATCGGAGTTGATGACCGCGCCGAGGCTGTTGATCAACTTGATTAACATTTTGGCGGCCCAGTAACCGGGCGCCGCTTTACCGGCCATGATGTAGGCGCGCGGGGCGGGCGGCTCGATGCCGTCTTCGACCAGGGCGAGGTACTCGTGGACGATGCCGAGGGCCATCAGGAGCTGGCGCTTGTATTCGTGGATGCGCTTGGCCTGGACGTCGAAGATGGCGGTGGGATCGACGTCCACCATCGCGATGCGGTTGATGACGCGGGCGAGGCGCTCCTTGTTGGCGCGCTTGATGGCGGCGAAGCGGGCCTGGAACTCGGAGTCCTCGGCGTGCGACTCGATGCCTTTGAGCTGCTCCAAGTCGGTGGCCCAGGCGGGGCCGACGGTTTCATCGAGGAGAGTGGCGAGGCCCGGATTCGCCATCAGGAGCCATCGGCGCTGGGTGACGCCGTTGGTCTTGTTGCTGAAGCGCTGCGGCCATAGCTGATAGAAATCGGGGACGAGGCGGGTCTTGACCAAGTCGGAATGGAGCTTGGAGACGCCGTTGACGGAATGGCTGCCGACGATGGCGAGATGGGCCATGCGGACCTGGTTTTCGTGGCCTTCCTCGATAATCGACATGCGGCGGGTGCGATCGGGATCGTCGGGCCAGATGGCGGCGACCTCGCTCAGAAAGCGGCGGTTGATCTCGTTGATAATCTGCAGATGGCGCGGGACCACGTGCTCCATCAGGCCGATCGGCCAGCGTTCGAGGGCCTCGGGCAACAGGGTGTGGTTGGTGTAGCCGACGGTCTGGCGGGTGAGCTCCCAGGCCACTTCCCATTTGAGGTCGTACTCATCGACGAAGAGGCGCATCAGCTCGGCGACGGCGAGCGCGGGATGGGTATCGTTGAGCTGGATGGCGACCTTCGCCGGAAAATCGTGAAGGTCCTCGCCGCGACGGAGGAAGCCGCGGAGGATATCGCGGATGGCGCAGGCGACGAAGAAGTATTCCTGGAGCAGGCGGAGTTCGCGGCCGGCCTGCACCGAATCGGACGGATAGAGGACTTTCGAGATAGTCTCGGAGACCATCTTTTGCTCGACCGCCTTCATATAGTCGCCGGCGTTGAAGATCTGCATGTCGAATTCGCTCGACGAGCGGGCGGAATAGAGCCGGACGTAATTCACGGTCCGGCCGCCGTAGCCGACGATGGGGAGATCGGAGGGCACGCCGGAGAGCATCCGCCAGTCCACCCAGGTGGGCTTGTATTCGCCGTCGCGATCGATGCGGTGTTCGATGCGGCCATAGACGGGAATGAGGCAGGTATCCTCGGGGCGCTCGACCAGCCACGGCGAGGTCTCGCGCTGCCAGGCGTCGGGGAATTCGATCTGGTGGCCGTCGCGGATTTCCTGGCGGAAGAGGCCGTACTCGTAATTGATCCCGTAGCCGTAGCCGGGCATATCGAGGGTGGCGAGCGAATCGAGAAAACAGGCGGCGAGGCGGCCGAGGCCACCGTTACCGAGGGCGGCGTCGGATTCGTAGTCGAAGAGCAATTGGAGATCGAAGCCGGCCTCCGCGAGATACTCGCGGCAGACGTCGAGGAGGCCGAGGTTGAAGAGGTTGTTTTCGAGCGAGCGGCCGATGAGGAACTCGACGGAGAGGTAGTAGATTTTCTTGGCGTTGCGGCGTTCAACGCGGGCCTCGGTCGCGAGCATCTTCTCGACCAGCATGTCGCGCACGACCATCGCAGTGGCGCGATACCAATCGGCCTTGGAGAGCTGGATTCGCCGTTTGGCGAGAGTGAAGCGCAGGTGATGCTCGATAAGCGAGCGGAAGAGGTCGCTGGTTTCTGCGGAAATCGGCGGAACGGCCATACTTGCGTTAGTCCCTTCGAACTCGTCGATTAGGGGCACTGCGGTCCCCTACCCCGCGAAGTTACCGATTGGACCGATGCGGGTCTATCGGCGCGGGCCGTTCGTGCGGAGCGGAACGTGGTTTGGCAAATTCGAGATTCCCGTTGTAGAATTCCTCGCATGAGCAGCAGCAGCGAAGGCGGCATCAGCGCGGGCCTCGAGCGGATCGAGGCGCCGATGAACTATGTGGTCGATTCGGGCGAGAAGCCCGTCTCTTATATGTACGAGCCGCCGCCGGGCGTGCCGTCGCAGTCAGGGAAGATCGTCAAGACGACCATCGGCATCATCAATGGACGGCCGGTGGCCGATCAACTGACGCTGGATGAGCAGGGCTTCATGCTGACGCATCATGAGACCGCGGTGCGCGACTTTTATGATGACGACGAGGTGCGCAGAGTCTATTACCCGGAAGTGGAGCGGCTGGTTAAGGAGAAGACCGGAGCCGTGCGGGTGATAGTGTTCGATCACAACGTGCGCAATGGCTCGAAGGAGGCGCGCGAGAAACTCGGCGTGCGCGAGCCAGTTAAATTCGCGCATAACGACTACACGGTGAAATCCGGGCCGCAGCGGGTGCGCGAGCTGGTCGGCGACGCCGAAGCTGAGGAGCTGCTCAAACATCGGTACGCCTACATCAATGTGTGGCGGGCGGTGCGCGGTCCGATCGAGGAGTTTCCGCTGGCGGTGTGCGACGCGAAGAGTATGGCGCGGAAGGACTTCGTCGCGACCGATTTGAAATATCGCGACCGCACGGGCGAGGTCTATTCGGTCGCCTACAACCCGACCCATCGATGGTTTTACTTCCCGCAGATGCGGACTGATGAGGCGTTGCTGCTGAAGTGCTTTGACTCCGACGCACAGCGCACGCAGTTCACGGCCCATTCGGCGTTCGCCGATCCGACTTCGCCGCCTGATGCGGCGCCGCGCGAGAGTATCGAAGCGCGAACGATCCTGTTCTTCGCACCGGAGAAAGCCTAAGCGCGGTCATCGTCATCCTTCGACGGGCGATTATGGCGCTCGTGGTGTGAGTTCGCGGGTGGCGGGCGCGAAATCGCGTCCGGCATCGGCGGTCGGCCGCGGAGCAATCGGAGCGACACTGCCGCCAGCTCGCTCAGGGCAATCGCAGCGACGCTGCCGTCGGCTGGCGTCGGTTAAATCACCCACATCTATAAAAAGTGGCGTCTGCCAAAATACCCACGTCGATCAAATAGCCGCGCCTGGCAAGTAGCCGCGTCTGCAAAAATACTCGCGTCTGCAAAAAATGCCGACGGCCCCGCCGAAAACGATGAGTGATTGGCGTGGCGCCGCGATGCTACGATTACGCTAGCTGGCGGAGCGCACGGGGCTATCGAATTTGCGCGCGCCAGGCTGGAGCGTCAATGAACGAACCGAAGCCGCGTCATGAAATCGACCTCTTCAAGGTGGCAGGGGTCCAGATAGCGATCGACTTTTCCTGGCTGATCATCTTCGCGTTGGTGCTGTGGAGCCTTTCGGCGGGATACTTCCCTGAGCTCCATCCGGGATATCCGCGCAGCGAGTACTGGATGGTGGGATTGGTCGCTACGATTCTGTTCTTCGCGTCGATCGTGACGCACGAACTGGCGCATGCGATCGTCGCCAACCGGCTGGGGCAGCCGATCGATCGGATCTCGCTCTTTATTTTCGGCGGGATGGCCCACCTGGGACACGAGCCGACCAGCGCGCGCGATGAAATGAAGATCGCGGCGGCGGGTCCCTTGACGAGCTTCGCGCTGGGCGCAATCTTCCTGTCGTTGCCGCACATCATGAACCTGTACGGGACGTTCCCGATGTGGGCGTCGGTCTTCGAGTATCTCGGCTTTATCAATTTTGCCTTGGGCCTGTTCAACCTGCTGCCCGGCTTTCCGCTAGACGGCGGCCGGATTCTCAGGGCGGTGTTCTGGTCGCGATCGGGCGACTTCCGGCAGGCGACGGCGCGGGCCTCGGAGTGGGGACAGGGAATCGCGTATGGCCTGATATTCCTGGGCGCGCTGCAGATCTTCGCGGGTTCGCTGATAGGCGGGTTGTGGCTGATCTTTATCGCGTTGTTCCTGAAGAGCGCCGCTTCGTCCAGCTACCAGA
This sequence comes from Binataceae bacterium (SeqCode), assembly GCA_036489375.1. Classification (GTDB taxonomy): domain Bacteria; phylum Desulfobacterota; class Binatia; order Binatales; family Binataceae; genus JADMIL01. The sequence goes on from DASXFX010000014.1 coordinate 7,446, forward strand.
GCCTGGTGATGGAGCAGGTGCTCGGCAGTAACCGGGTGAGCGATCTGATGGTGCGCGACCCGATCACAATCGACGGCGCGACCACGGTTGCCGATGCGGTCAACAATCATTTCATGAGTCACGGCCATGGCGGCTATCCGGTGGTGAGCGACGGCCGCGTGACCGGCTTGATCACGCTCAGCGAGGTGCGACATTGTGCGCTCGAAGAACGCGGGCACAAGCGCGTCAGCGAGATCATGCGCGCGATCGAGCCAGCTATCGTTATCGGTCCCGACGCGCCGGTTTCCAATGCGCTGCGACAAATGGCGCAGAGCAACAGCGGCCGGCTGATCGTGATGGAGCAGGACCGGCTAACGGGGCTGATTACGCGGTCGGCGATCGCGCACTTTATCATGGTGCGCAGCCAACTCGGCTTCGCGGCGCCGGACGGGACGAAGGCCGCGGCGGCCCCTGAAGTAAGGGCGGCCTAGAACACTCCGGAGTGCCGCCCGGTTCGTCGTTATCGAACCGCGGCGCTCCGCGGAGACCTCGGTTAGGCGGCCGTTGGGGCGATGCAGGTGGTTTCTATCGCGATACGTGCGAGTTTCAATGGCGAACGGGGTTCCGTTATGTGCGGGGCGCGGTTGTTTGATACCGCCGACGCGCAGGCTGGGGACTGGGCAGTGGCAGGTGGGGCGACGCGATGAAACTACACGCGCGCCGAAAATCCGTATAAGTTATGCGCAGCACACGAACGCCCAATCGCTCGAATCGAACAGATGGTTCGGTCGAATCGGCGAGTCCCGGCGCGATCCGGCGCGGAGAGGCGGCGGCAATGCGGCGGGCGGCGTTATGGCAACCGCGTAGTATGCGGGCGGGACTTAAAGCAGGCGATTCCGGATAGACCGATGGAGAAACGGTTGAGCGGCCTGATAGCGGTGTTGATCCTGAGCGTGGCAATGGCAGGTTGCTCGGCGAGCGAGCCGCTGGCGCCCAATCAGAACGAGGTGATGAAACCGCCGCCCAAGGTCCTCGCCGATCGTCCGCAGATGAAAAAGGGGCCGGAGGGCAGCGAGCTGCTCTACTACCAGGACGTCGATGCGGAATCGTCGCGGTACGGCAAAATCATCATCGCGCCGATCCGGCTCTGGTGCGGCGACATGACGCTGGATATCTCGCCCGAGGACCAATTCGTACTCAGCCAGTACATGTACGAGGTGCTCAAGCAGCATCTGGGCCATGATTTCACGATCGTTGATCAGCCCGGACCGGGTGTGATGCGGCTGCAGATTACGGTGATCGATTTGGCCCAGGCCCCGACCGGGATGGATACAGTTTCCTCGACGCCGCCGCCGGCGACGCTGCTGCAGGTGGTCACGCAACTTTCGAACGGAGCATACTCGTTCACCGGCGCCGCCGAGAGCGAAGGCGAGGTGACGGACTCGGTGACGGGAGCGCGGCTGCTGGCATGGATCGATCGCCGGGTGGGTGGCGGCTCGCGCAAGATTCCCGCGGAATGGGAGTGGCTCGATGCGCACGCGGCGATCGACTACTGGGCGGAGACACTGACCGCACGCCTTATCCAATGGCATTTTCAGGGCGATGTTGCAGGCTAGGCGCGAGCAGATGCTGAGAGCATGAGCGCAACGGGCAACGGGGGGGCCGCCGCAGCGGCGCAGACGGCGACGCTTGCACGCGGGCATCAGGTGGACCTCGTTCGCAGCGACGGCGGCAACGTCGTGGTGCGGATCTCGGGTGAGTGGCGGATGCGGCACGGGATGCCCACGCCGAAGTCGGTCGGGGCGGCGTTGACGTCGGGGCCGCGCCCGGAACGCGTCTCGGTTGACACACGCGAACTCAAGGGCTGGGACAGCAGCCTAATCAGTTTCCTGGTCGGGCTCGACGATATCTGCCTCGCGCGCAAAATCACGTTCGATCGGGGCACTCTGCCAGCCGGCTTGAACCGCCTGATCGAGCTCGCCGAAACAGTGCCCGAAAACAAGGACGCCCAGGTCAAGGTCGCGCATGAGTCCTTGCTGGCGCGCTTCGGCGGCGCCTACATGCGGCAGGTCGATGCGGCGGGAAAGTTCGTGGAGTTCGTCGGGATGGTGGCATTGGCGTTCGCCAATTTCGTGCGCGGCCGATCGCGTTACCGGCGTTCAGACCTGCTCGAAATAATCCAGGCGTGCGGTGCCAATGCGCTCGGCATCGTTTCTTTGATCAGCTTCATGGTCGGGATCATCCTGGCGTTCATGGGCGCGGTCCAACTGGAGCAGTTCGGCGCGGCGATTTATGTCGCGTCGCTGGTCGGGATCGGATTGGTGCGCGAGATGGGCGCGATGATGACCGCGATCATCATGGCGGGGCGCACCGGCGCGGCGTTCGCGGCCGAACTCGGCACGATGAAGGTGACGCAGGAAATCGATGCGCTGACGACGATGGGAATTTCGCCGATGGAATTCCTGGTGCTGCCGCGGATGATCGCGCTCATCCTGATGATGCCGCTGCTGTGCCTCTACTCCGACTTTGTCGGAATTCTCGGCGGCGCCACGGTCGGGGTTACCGTGCTCGGGTTGTCGTTCAGCACCTATTGGCACGAGACCCTCCACGCGATCACGCTGAGCGCGCTGAGCGGCGGGCTGGTCAAGAGCGCGGTCTATGGCGTGCTGATCGCCTTGGCAGGCTGTTACAACGGCTTCGAATGCGGCAGCAGTTCGCTGGCGGTCGGGCGCGCGACGACGGCCGCGGTGGTCAGCTCGATCGTGATGATCGTGGTGGCCTGCGGCATGTTCGCGGTGTTGTTTAACATTCTGGGCATTTAGCTTGGGATTCAGGCGAGACTACCGCGTGAGAATCGATTTGGTGAGGACGCCGGTGGGCGTGGGCATGCGAATGCGAGGGCGCAGTTAGATTGTCAACGCAGGATACCGGCGGCGGCGGTGAGGCGGCGAAGAACGGCGCACCGGACCAGCGTAAAGATCACATCGAGGTGCGCGATCTCACGATGGCTTACGGCGACTTCGTGGTGATGCGCGACCTCAATTTCACCGTAAAGCACGGCGAGGTCTTCGTCATCATGGGTGCCTCGGGCAGCGGCAAGAGCACGCTGTTGCGCTACCTGATCGGGCTGCTGGAACCGACCATCGGCGAAATCCTGTACGACGGAGTGAGCATTACCAAGGCGTCGCCCGAGGAGCGCGAGGCCATCTTGCGTCGCTTCGGCGTGCTCTACCAGTCGGGGGCGTTGTGGAGCTCGATGACGCTGGCGGAGAACGTCGGGCTGCCGCTCGGCCAGTTCACCGATTTGAGTCAGAGCGAGATTGACGAGGTCGCGGCGCTCAAGCTGGCGTTGGTGGGGCTCAAGGGCTTCGAGGATTATTACCCGAGCCAGATCAGCGGCGGCATGCAGAAGCGCGCGGGCCTGGCGCGCGCGATCGCACTCGATCCGGCGGTGCTGTTCTTCGACGAGCCTTCGGCGGGTCTCGATCCGGTGAGCTCGCGGCTGCTCGACGAACTGATCCTGGCGTTACGCGACAGCCTGGGGGCGACGATCGTGGTGGTCAGCCACGAACTCCCGAGCATCTTCGCCATCGCCGACAACAGCATCTATCTGGACGCGGTGACTCACACCATGATCGCGTACGGCAACCCGCACGAACTGCTGGCCCATTCGACCGAGGCACGGGTGATCGAGTTCTTGACCCGCGGCAAGCCGGGGGAACACTCGGAGAAGGCAAATGGCTAAGCGAGCGAATCCCGCCTCGGTTGGAGCTTTCGTCATCGGCGCGGTGATTATCACGGTGGCGGCGATCGCACTGCTGGGGTCCGGCAATCTCTTCCGGCAAACCCACGAATTCGTCTGCTTTTTCGACGGCAACGTCAACGGCCTGCGGATCGGTGCGGCGGTTAAATTCAAGGGCGTCGAGATTGGTGAAGTCAAGAACATCCTGCTGAGCCTCAACACGACCAGCGGTCCGGCGGCGGTCGGCAACGTGATCAAAATCCCGGTGCTGATTCAGCTCGACGAGGGCCGCATCCTGAAGCGCGGGGCGACCAATATCAATATCGGCAATCCCGCCGGAATGCGGCTGGCGATCAGCCGCGGGCTGCGCGCGCAACTGGCGACCGAGAGCCTGCTTACGGGGCTCCTGTATATCGACCTTGATATCCATCCGGGCGCTCCCGCGCACTATGCGACCGATCAGAATTCGACTTACACAGAGATACCGACGATCCCGAACCCCTTTGAACAGGCTCAATCGGTCGCGCTGAAATTGATCAATCAGCTCGACAAGGTCCAACTCGATCAACTGGTGCAGACGGCAACGCAAACCATGGCGGCGTTCAGGGACCTCGCCGATTCCTCGGACTTGAAGGCCGCGATTGTCTCGATGAAGCAGACCGGCGACAGCCTCAGCAAGACTTCGGAAACGTTGCGCATGATGACGCTGAATCTCGATCATCAGATCGGCCCGATGAGCGCCAGTCTGCAGACAACGGCGCGCGCCGCGGACGATACATTGAAGAAAACCCAGGCCATGATCGAGCGCCTCGACAATGGCTTGCGGCCCGACGCGCCGCTGATTTATCAGGCCAACCATACGCTGGTCGATGTCTCGGAAGCCGCGCGCTCGATTCGTCAACTGGCGGATTACCTGCAGCGCAATCCCGACGCGATCGTGCGCGGGCGCGCCTTTAACAAGGGTGCGCAATGAGACGGCGCGGGTGCGTGAATTGGCTCGCGACCATCGCGATGGCAATGGCCGCGGGATGCTCGATTCTGTCGCCGCGTCCCGATGCAACGAAGTTCTACGTACTGACCGCGACGAGTACTGGAGCAGCGGCCGCGCCCGACGCCACTCGCCGTCTCGTGATCGGGCTGGGGCCGGTGAAGCTGCCGGCATACCTGGAACATGCCGAAGTGATCACGCGAGTTGCGCCCAATCGGCTGGATTTGTCGTCAACCGATCGCTGGGCCGAGCCGCTCGACGACAACTTCAGGCGGGTGCTCGCGGCTGATCTGACGACCCTGATCGGCACCGACCAGGTCCTGCCATTTCCGTGGGACCTGTCAACGAAGGTCGATTACAAGATCGAGGTGAACGTCCAACGCTTCGAGCGTGACAGCTCCGGCGGTGCGCAATTGACTGCGAGCTGGATAATCCGCGACGGCCGCAGTGATCGGGTGCTGCTGACGCGGCCGGCCGACTTCATCGAGAGCGCCGGCAGCGGAATGGAAAGTTCAGCGGCCTCGCTCAGCGCCGACTTGAATGACCTCAGCAAGCAACTCGCCGACGCCGTAATCGATTTGAATCAGCAGCGGCAGACGCACGTCGCAAATTGACTCGATCGATGCCGCTATAGCGTTCGCGCGCAGCGCTCAGATCAGAGTCTCATGCGCCAGCGCGGCGACGATGTTGTCGCGGCTGCGCCTACGCGCCTTCTTCCGGAATGAGATCGAGCTGCGCCAGCCAGGCTGCGGCCTCCCCATCGCTGGGTGCGCGATAGTCGCCGCGCGGCGATAAGGATCCGCCCGAGCCGACCTTGGGCGCATTTGGAATGCAACTGCGCTTGAACTGGCTCACCTGGAAAAAGCGATAGAGAAAAGTTCGCAGATGGTGTTTCACCTGCGCGAGGGTGTACTGATTGCGCTTTTCGTCGGGGATGTCGGGCCATGCACCGCGCATGCGATCGTGCCACGCGGACCACGCCAGGAAGGCAATCTTGGGCGGGGCGTAGCCGAACCGCAGAGTAAAATAGAGGTTGAAATCCTGCAGTTCATACGGACCGACGATGGCCTCGGTATCCTGCTCCGGCTCGCCTTCGCGCGCCGGCACCAACTCGGGGCTGATCTGCGTCGCGAGAATCTCGATCAGCGTCGCACTCGCCTCCGGACCGAAGCGATGAGTGTCTGCCACCCAGCGGATAACGTGCTGGATGAGGGTCTTGGGCACGCTCGCGTTGATGGCGTAATGCGACATGTGATCGCCGACGCCGTAGGTACACCAACCGAGCGCCAGCTCGCTCAAGTCGCCGGTGCCGACGACGATCGCGTCGTTGAGATTGGCGAGCCGGAACAGATGACTGGTGCGCTCGCCCGCCTGTACATTCTCGAAGGTGATGTCGTATTGCTCGAGCCCCTCGGTATAGGGATGGCCGATGTCCTTGAGCATCTGCAGGGCGCTCGGACGGATGTCGAGTTCGTGCGCTTCGCAATCGATCGCCGCCATCAGGCGGCGCGCCTGCGCCAGGGTGCGCGCACTGGTCGCAAATCCGGGCATGGTGTAGGCGAGCAGATGGTGACGCGGATAACCGAGCCGATCGAGCGCCTGCGCGCATACCAGCAGCGCGTGAGTCGAATCGATACCGCCAGAAATACCCAGCACGACGCGCTTGATGCCCGACGCTTTCAGACGGCTCGCGAGGCCTTGCACCTGGATCTCGTAAACCTCGGCGCAACGCTCGCCGCGCCGCGCGGGATCCGCGGGCACGTACGGGAAGCGCTCGTACTGACGCTCGAGCAGCAAATGGCCCGAACGCGGCGGCTGCGCCGAGAACGTCACGGTGCGGAAATCCGCTAGCGCCCGCCCTTCGTTGCGCATCGAATAGCCGAAGCTGGTCTGGCGCATACGCTCCTGCGCCAGACGTTCGAGGTCGATCTCGGAACAAATGAGCTGCGGTCCCGAATGAAACCGTTCGGATTCGGCAATGAGATTGCCGTTCTCGCAGATCAACGCATGACCGTCCCACGCGAGATCGGTCGTCGATTCGCCGGAACCGGCCGCCGAGTATAGATACGCGGCGAGACAGCGAGCCGATTGGCTCGCAACGAGGTCGCGGCGATAGTCGGCCTTGCCGACCGTGATATTCGAGGCCGAGAGATTCAGCAGGACGGTCGCGCCAGCCAGCGCCGCGTGCGACGACGGAGGGATCGGCACCCACAGGTCCTCGCAGATTTCGGCGTGGAGCGTCAGCGCGGGAATATCATCGGCCTGAAAGAGTATGCGACTGCCAAATGGAACCCCGGATTGGCCCGCGATTTCGATCTCGGTGCGGAGCGCATTGTCGCCCGGCTGGAACTGCCGCAACTCGTAGAATTCGCGATAGTTGGGCGGATAGGTCTTGGGCACCACGCCCAGCACTCGTCCGCGATTGACGATCACCGCACAGTTGTACAGCAAATGGTCAACTTCGAGCGGCATCCCGATGGCCGCGACGATCGGCCACGAGGCCGACGCTGCCAAAATGTTCGCGAGTGCGTCGCGGCAGCCGTCGAGCAAAGCGCGCTGATGAAACAAGTCGTCGCAGGTATAGGCGGAAAGTCCGAGCTCCGGAAACAAAACGACGATCGCCTTGCGATCCATCGCCTGGCGCATCAGCGCGAGCGTCTGGTCGGCGTTGTAAGCGGGGTCGGCGACGCGCACGGTCGGAATCCCGACGGCGACGCGCACGAAGTCGTGATTATACAGGTTGTAGAAGTCTGATCCCGCTTTCACGACATTCGCTCTCTTTTGCATCCAGGCAACATGCGCGACCGACCTCAATTCAATATTACAACTATATTAACCGGACAGCAGGACCGCCATATGGGAAGAGTTGAAGGGGAAGGAGGAACTTATAGTTTTTACTGAAACCTTGTGAAGGTTTCAGACTTCCCAATCGAGGGAGTGGCGCGAGCGATATCCGCACGCCCGTAAATGATATCGGTTGCGGCGGTTTGGCCGATCCGAGGCGGGCCCAACAGTCTTGAAGACACCGAACTATCTGGAGATGCGGAGTTGAAAGAAACCCGCAGAGGGATGTGCGACAGCCATTCGAACGTGACGCTCGAATGGCCGTCGAGTTTGGTCGGCTAAAGAAACTCAGTCGGTGACGGCGCCGAGGCTGCTGGTCGAGACCTGCGCCGCGTATTTCGCGAGAACTCCGCGAGTGTAGCGCGGCTTCGGCGCGGTCCAGGCGGCTCGGCGTTTCGCGATTTCGGCCTCTGGCACGTTCAGGTTGAGCACCCGCTTGTCGGCGTCAATAGTGATCGAATCGCCCTCACGGACGAGCGCGATCAAGCCGCCGACCTGCGCTTCAGGCGCGACGTGGCCGACCACCAATCCATAAGTTCCGCCCGAGAAGCGTCCGTCGGTGATGAGTCCGACCGAGTCGCCGAGGCCCGCGCCGATGATCGCCGAAGTCGGCGAGAGCATCTCGCGCATGCCGGGGCCGCCCTTGGGTCCTTCGTAGCGAATCACGAGGACGTCGCCCGCCTTGATCTTACCGGCGAGGATCGCATCGAGGCTTTCTTCCTCGCGCTCGAACACACGCGCCGGGCCGGTGATCTCGTGATGCTTGATGCCGGTGACTTTGGCGACGCAACCCTCGGGTGCGAGGTTGCCCTTGAGGATTGCGAGATGGCCCTGCGGGTACATCGGCGAGTCCCATTGGTGAATGACGGGCTGACTCTTCGACGGGGCGTCGGGAATCTCGGCGAGGTTCTGGGCGACGGTGCGGCCGGTGATAGTCATCGCATCGCCGTGCAACAGGCCGTGGGCGAGCAGCATCTTCATCACCTGCGGGATGCCGCCAACCCGATGCAGATCGGTGGCGACGAACTGTCCTGACGGCTTGAGATCGCACAGCACCGGAATGCGCTGGCGGATGGTTTCGAAGTCGTCGATGTTGAGCGGCACTTCGGCGGCATGGGCGATCGCGAGTAGGTGAAGGACTGCGTTGGTCGAACCGCCGACCGCCATCACAACCGCGATCGCATTCTCGAAGGCTTTGCGCGTCATGATCTGTCGCGGGAGCAATTGCGTGTGAATGGCGTTGACGACCGCTTCGGCAGACTTGGCGGCGCTGTCGGCCTTTTCGGCATCCTCAGCGGCCATCGTGGAGGAAAACGGCAGGCTCATGCCCATTGCCTCGATCGCCGAGGACATGGTGTTAGCGGTGTACATGCCGCCGCAGGAACCGGCGCCGGGACAGGCATGGCGCTCGACGTCGATCAATTCCTTTTCGTCGATCTTGTGCGCGCTGAATTGGCCGACCGCTTCGAAGGCGCTGACGATGGTCAAGTCGCGGCCGTTCAGATGACCAGGTTTGATAGTGCCACCATAGACGAAAATCGCAGGGATATTCATGCGCGCGATCGCGATCATCGCGCCGGGCATGTTCTTGTCGCATCCGCCGACGACGACCACTCCGTCCATGCTCTGCGCGCTGCACGCGGTCTCGATCGAATCCGCGATGACCTCGCGCGACACCAGCGAATACTTCATGCCCTCGGTGCCCATCGAAATGCCATCGCTGACGGTGATGGTGCCAAACGTTTGCGGCATCGCGCCGGCTTCCTTGACGGCAGTTTCGGCGCGATTGGCGAGAATGTTGAGGCCGAGATTACAAGGCGTAATGGTGCTGTAAGCGTTGGCGACGCCAATGATCGCCTTTTCAAAATCGTTGTCACCAAACCCGACCGCCCGCAACATCGAGCGGTTGGGCGAACGCTGCACACCCTGCGTGATGATCCTGCTTCTCAGATTCTCAGCCATTGTCGTCTCCGTATAACCAGGCGGAATGAGCGGCGATTGCACCACAACGCGTAGGACTTTATCAAGCCGGGAGCAAAGGCGGAACGTGAAGATCAGGGGGATCTGTCGAAACGTGGGGAATTGAAACGTGGGGAATTGAAGAGAAGGGGAAAGTGGTCGAGGAACGAAAAACTTATGATCTTTTCTGAAACCTCACGCAGGTTTCAGACTTCCCTTCTGGAAGATGCGGGCTTCGCCCTGAAATACTTTGACGTAAAGACTGATGAGTGAACTGGGTGATGGTCAATGTTCGACTCAACAATGCTGGATAAGGGAAGCTTGATGTTGCGAGGTTACGTCATCGATCAGAATCGAGTTTATCCAGGAAATCCTTAGTCGCGACCGATCGCAAACGTCGATTATTGATCCAACTTTTCTCAGGGCGAAGCCCGCATCTTTCAAATGGGAAGTCTGAAACCTTCCCAAGGTTTCAGAAACAATTATAAATTTTTTAGTTCTTGAACAACTCTCAACCGTTCCTGATTTCCCCCGCGCCCGCGATTTCGCTTGCGATCGTGCGGCGACAATGTGAAATGTTGCGGCAGCGCCGAGGGGAGGCGCATCTGATGGCGGATAAAGCACGGCACGTACTCGACGGCTACAAGGTACTCGATTTCACGCAATTCCTTGCCGGACCTACGGTCACGCGCATGATGGCGGAGATGGGTGCGGAGATTATCAAGGTCGAAATCGCTCCGATTGGGGATTTCTCGCGCGGGCTGCCCTTTCTGCATGACGGTCGCAGCGCATATTACATTCAGCAAAATCGCGGCAAGAAGAGCCTTTGCCTGGACGTCAAGAAGCCCGAGGGCCTCGCAATCTTGAAGGACCTGGTGGGTCAGGTTGACGTGTTGGTCGAGAACTTCTCGCCCGGCGTCATCGGACGGCTGGGGCTGGACTATGCGACCGTTAGCGCTATAAATCCGCGGCTCGTGATGTGTTCGATCTCGGCGATGGGACAGAGCGGCCCGCTCGCGAATCGTCCCGGCTTCGACTATATCGGCGCGGCCTATGCCGGCGTGCTCGACATGATCGGCGACCCCGATGAGGCTCCCGTCTTCCCGCAACTCGGGATTGGCGACGTCAGCACGGGAATCGCCGCGCTTAGCGCGATCACTTCGGCGCTGCTTTATCGCGAGCGTACCGGCGAAGGGCAGTTCGTCGAGACCTCACTGCTCGATTGCTACACCAGCTATCATGAGGTCAACGTGCAGGTGCTGAGCGCGAGCAAGGGTGCGATGCGTCCCAAGCGGGCGGGATCGTTTCACTACCTCGTAGCGCCGGTCGGAATTTACAAAGGCAAGGATCACTACATCTTTATCGTCGGCGGCATCCAGCACATGTGGACGGGATTCTGCAAAGCGATGGGCAAGCCGGAACTGATCGAGGATCCGCGTTTTATCGATCTCGCAGCGCGCGCGCAGAACATGGCGGTGCTTAACGAGATCGTGCAGGGATGGCTCGACTCCGCGAAGAGCGACGAGGAAATCTATAGCCGCCTCGAAGAACATCGCGTGCCGTACGCCCCGGTGCTGACGGTGGAAGAGGTGATCAATCATCCGCACATGCGCCAGCGCGGCACGATTCGGACCGTGCACGATCGCTTCATGCCGGATTTCGACGTGCCGGGATTCCCGCTGCGGTTCTCGAAGTTTCCCGGACAATTAGAGCTGGATGCGCCGACCCTCGGCGAGCATAACGAAGAGATTCTGCGTAACCGGCTGGGCTACGCGGCGGATAAGGTCCAGCGACTTGAAGCGGAAGGCGTTTTGCATCGCGGTCCGCGTTAAGCGCAATACGAGGACGAATCGATCGATCGCGGGTACCCGCCCTTTCATCGTTGTAGTTGATCCGCCGTGATCGGCTGCACCGGGTCGCCGTCGCGAGCGGATTGGCCCACGCTCAGTGCGACCATATCGTCAGCGGCGATACCGTCGGTGATCTGCACGTTGATGCCGTTGTCGTATCCGAGCGTAACCGCGGCGAGCCGCAAATGGCCGTCGCGCACCACCGGCACAAACGGTTTGCCCTCGCGGAAAATCAGCGCGTCGTCCGGCACCGTCGGCGTTCCCGTTGGCATGCTGACGTCGAAGGTCATGGTCGCGTACATGCCGGGCAACAGCGCGCCGTCGTCATTCGGCAGATCCACCTCGACCAACATCGTGCGCGTCGCACTGGTGAGGGCGGGCGGATGGCGCGTGACGGCGCCCTTGAACTTTCGCTGCGGATATTCAGTCACGGTAATCGTCGCCGGATCGCCATCGCGGACGAACGGCGCAACGCTCTGCGGCATCTCCGCGTAGACGCGCAATGGCGACAGCGTCGAGATCGTGACCACCGGCGTGTTGGCGCTCGCGGGTGCGGTCTGCTCCGGGATGAGATGTCCCGGATCGACCTCGCGCGCCGTGATGATGCCATCGAAAGGCGCGCGAATGATCTTGTATTGCTGCATCGCGGTTAGTTGCTTGAGCGTCGCTTCGGCCTCGAGCACCGCCGCCTTCGATTCGTCGGCCGCTTGCGCCGCAATCACGCCTTCGTGCCGCAGCGCGACGTTGCGCTGATTGGTAATGCGCGACAATTCATAGGTCGCATGCGCGTTCGCCACCTGTTGATCGAGTTCGGGCGATACCAGCACCGCGATCACCTGATCCTTGCGGACGCGGTCGCCCTTATCCACCGAGATCGACTTCAGGTAGCCGGCGATTTTGGCGTAAACCGGAGTCTCGACGTAGCCGCGCAGCGTGGCCGGAATCTGCACCGTGCGACTGCCCTCTCCATGCCCCACCGGAGCGACCAGCACTCGCGTGCCCTGCGCAATCTCGTGATCGAGTTGCGTGCCCTGCTCTTCCAACAAAACGCCGCGCGCGCGCACCAGGCCCACGGTGACTACCAGCAGCAGCACCACGGCGACAATCCATCCGGCATAAAACACGCGGCCCGGAGCCTTGAGCGCGTAATTCTTTGGATCAGTTTCCATCTTTGAGTTAATCCGATCGCTCAGGCGCTCGGCAGCGTCACCGCTTCGAGTTCCGCGTCGCGCTGATGTTTGCCCTTGAAGTGGCCGCTGAAAGTCGAGTACACCGCGGGCACCACGAACAGAGTCATCATCGTCGCCACCAGCAGGCCGCCGATCACCGCGCGCCCCAACGGTGCGTTCTGCTCGCCGCCCTCGCCCAACGCCAGCGCCATCGGCAGCATCCCGAGCACCATCGCCAACGCCGTCATCAATACCGGCCGCAGACGGGTGCGCGCCGCCTCGATCGCGGCGGCGGTGGGCGTGTAGCCCTGCTCGCGCAATTCGTTGGCGAAGATCACTACGAGGTTGCCGTTGGCGACACCGACGCCGACCGCCATAACCGCGCCCATCAAGGATTCGACGTTGATCGTCGTGCCCGTCAGCGCAAGCATCCAGAGCACGCCGGCGAGCGCGCCCGGCACCGCGAGCATGATGACCAGCGGCTCCAGCCACGATTGGAAGTTCGCGACCATCAGCAGGTACACCAGCACGATCGCAAGCACAATGCCGAGGCGCAGGCTCGCGAAGGATTCGTGCATCGCGTCGCTTTGTCCGCGAATCGTGATACGGGTGCCGCGCGGCAACTCGCCAATCGAATCGATCGCGCGCTGCACTGCCGCCGAAGCGCTGCCAAGGTCGCGCCCTTCGACGCCGGTATCAACGTCGATCACGCGCTGCACGTTGTAATGGTTGACCACCGCCGGTTCGACGTCCTGGCGTAGCGTCGCGACGTTCGCGAGCAGCTGCTGGCTGCCGTCCGCGCCCGGCATCGACGGCGTCAGCGGCGTATTGCCGAGCGAGTCCATCGAGTCGTAGAGATGCTGCGGCACCTGCTCCAGCACGCTGTAGTTGACGCCGTTCGAGAGGTCGAGCCAGTAGGTCGGCTGGATCAGGACGTTGGTCGCGAGCCCAATCAGGAGGTTGGCCGCCACCGTTCGCTGATCGACTCCGAGCTCGAGCGCCTTGACCCGATCGACATCGACCCGAATCGTCGGATAGTCGAGCAACTGCGCGATGCGCACGTCCTTCAACCCCGGTATCCGTTTCATCTTGTCCTGCAGCCGCAATGCGATTTGATAGTTCGCTTGCAGATTCAAGCCGGAAATCTGTGCATCGATCGGCGCCGACAAGCCGAAGTTCAAAACCTGGCTGACGATGTCGGCCGCCTGAAAATAGACCTGCACGCCCGGAAACTGCTCGTGTACCAGGCGTCGAATCCGGTCGCGATAGCCGGCGGTCGGATGATGGCTGGGTTTGAGCGAGATCAGGATGTCGGCGTCCTGCGGCCCGACGCTGTCGGTTTGATAATAGGCCAGCACGTAGGCGAACGCAGGCAGGCCGATATTGTCGCTAATGCTGTCGAGTTCGCCGGTCGGAATTACTCTTTTGATGCCGCGCTCGATGCCGTCGACGAGACGCTCGGTCTCCTCGACCCGCGTGCCGCTGGGCGCGCGCAAATGCATCTTCAACATGCCGGCATCGACCGTGGGGAAAAAATCCTCGCCAACCACTGGCGCCAGGATCAGCGACGATCCGATCAGAATCGCGACGCAGGTAAGGCCGAATGCGCGCCGCGCGATGAACGCGCCCAGCAGATCGCGATAGCCGTCGCGGAAGCGATCGAACCCGCGATCGAAGCTGCCGACAAAGCGCGACCATAACCCCGTGCCGATCGACTCGGCGTGCGTCGCTGGCATCAGGTAGCGCGCCATCGCCGGCACCAGGGTGCGCGAAAGCAGGTACGACGTCAGCATCGAATAGACCACCGCCAGCGCCAGCGGCGTGAATAGAAACCGCGCCACCCCGTACAGCAGCACCACCGGAAAGAACACGATGCAAATCGCCAGCGTACCGATAAATGCCGGCGTCGCGATCTCGGCCGACCCGTCCAGGATCGCGACCAGCAGCGGCTTATGCATCGCGTGATGGCGATGGATGTTCTCGATCGCCACCGTCGCGTCGTCCACCAACATCCCGACCGCGAGCGCCAGCCCGCCGAGCGTCATGATGTTGATAGTCTGGCCGGAGAGCTGCAGGAAGATGATCGCCGTCAGGATCGAGAGCGGGATCGACAGGATGACGATCAACATGCTGCGCGCCGATCCGAGGAATATCAGCACCATCAACGCGACCAGCCCCGCCGCTATGATCGCCTCGCGCACGACGCCCCACAATGCGCCGCGCACGAACACCGACTGATCGAATGCGAGCTTGATCTTGAGCCCCTTCGGCGCAGTCTCGAGGATCAGTGGAATGATGTTCTTGACGTTGTCGATTACGCTCAGCGTCGAGGCCGCGGCATGCTTGAAGATCGGGATGTAAGTCGCCCGATGCCCGTCAACGCGCACCACATTGGCCTGCACCTGGTGCGTATCGGTGACCGGCGCCACGTCGCCCAGAAAGATCGGCGTGCCATTGACCACCTTGATCGGCAGTCGATTGAACTTCGAGACCTCATCGGGACTGCCATTCAGCTCAACCCGATATTCACGATTGCCAATCTTGACCGAACCGGCCGGAATGATGGTGTTGGTGTTGGCCAGCGCCGACGAGACATCCAGCGCCGAGAGCCCGTTGGCGTAGAGCTGCGTCGGATTGAGGTTGACCATGATCGATCGCGTACGGCCGCCGAACGGCGACGGCGCCGAAAGCCCCTCGATACTGAACAGGCGCACGCGAATGAAGTTGAGTCCGTAGTCGAAGAGCTGCTGCTCGGAGAGCGTGTCGCTGAAGACGTTAAGCTGCGCGACCGGAACGTTCGCAGCGTTGTAGTCAACAACGTTTGGGGCGACCATCCCGGGCGGAAAAATCGACAGCAACGCCTGCGACATCGCTCCAATCTGCGCGATTCCCGCCGCCGTCGTCGTGCCCGGATGGAAATACACGCGCACGATGCCGGCGCCCGCGATCGACTCCGACTCCATGTGCTCGATGTCATTGACGGTGGTGGACATCGCGCGCTCGCTGATAATCACCACGCGCCGTTCCATGTCGATCGCCGAGAGCCCGGGATAGCCCCACACCACGATCACCACCGGCATATCGATGGCGGGAAAGATGTCGGCGTTCATGCGCGTGAAGGCCAGCGCTCCCAGCACCAGCATCAGCAGCGCCATCACTGAAACCGACAACGGTCGGCGCAGTGCAAAACTGACTATCCACATAAGCGGGCCTTTCGAGAATCGCCGCCCGAAATCGACCTTAGGTTTCGTCGCCGACGCGCACGACCGCTAGTGCGGCAGTGCCAGCGAGCGTTAGAGCCCCGGTCTCGACCATCGAGGGTTCGAGCGCGCGCCTAAAATAACACTTCCTTTCGCAACCGCAAATTCAATAGCGCCGCGATTGGCGTCGCTAGCTTCCGTCGGCAAATGGCGCTTATGTGAGCGTCTCCGAGGGCGAATGGAGTGGCACCAGTAAGGAGGGTTACTGTAACGTGCGGGCAGTGCGTAGCGCCGAGTGATCGATTACTCGATTCGATGACCTGTCGGCTATTCCAGCGCGATTTTCGGCATTCCGGCTTCAGGCGCCACTTACGTGCCGCTCAAATGCCGGCATAAAAGACATAAGCCGCGCCTCGCGGAATTTCGACTTCTCCGTCGCGGTAGGATAGGGGCAACGCTGCGGGTACACCTCCGACGACAGTGCCGCCATCGCCGGTTAGGCTAACAGATCCGAAAATGCCGACTGCCTGAGCCAAATTGATCCGGCCCCGAGCCAGCTACAAACTGCTGGACAATCGCTTTGGGTCAGAACCTTCGATCAAGCGTCCATGTAGGCGTTTTAACTCGCCTTATAGTTCGACGAATCTATAGGACGAATTATCTAGCAGAAAACGCCAATTAACAAAATATTTGGACTATTTAATCTAAATAGGCTCGTTCTGAAGCAAATAGCGATTCTGACTTCGGATCGGGCGAGGAGATTGACGGCGTTCCTCCCGATTCCAATCGGAAGCGATCAGGCAGGAGCTTCGGCTCTGATTGGTCGGGAAACGGCTGTGTGCAGAAAGATTAGCGAGCGAAGTAGCGGCCGGCGCCCAGTGCATGATCTCTGCTTGCGCCGAGAATCTACGCTACCCCACGACCTCTGCTACTGCAGGGTAGTGGTGCCGTCGTCGTGGGCACCGACCAGATCGTGATGCGAATGCGCGTGGCCGGTGACGTCGTGAAGGTACTCTTCGAAGCGCTGCCTGACCGTTTGCGTGTCCTGATCCACGATCAGGCGTCTGCGATGGGTCAAGACAAGGGCAGTCTTGTGTCGAAACAAGCGCGCGCGGCGGACGTACAGAACCTGATCGGGATTAACCAGAACTTCCTTACCCTTAAGCGACAGGCCGCAGACGAAAAACATCGTTTACTCCCCCGTCAGACGTTGCTGCTTGCGTCCCGAAAACGCGACATCTCATGGATTGGTCTTTTATACAGTTAAAGTCAACTCCGTACCTGATTAGGCGTTTTTGCATCACCCGGCCTCGGAATTGGGCCTAGCATGCTTGTTTCTAACGGGGGGTCCATGTACAAATGACTGTTTCGGGCGGGGTCGTAGTTCAGCCCGGTTAGAACGCCGGCCTGTCACGTCGGAAGTCGTGGGTTCAAATCCCATCGGCCCCGCCAACTTTAATACGCTCTGAAGCCGTCAAAACACACCGGGTGCGGCGGATAAGATCGAACGGGTAACGAACTTGAAGCTGACCGAACAGACTAAAAGCGTCTCGCACGAAAACGCGCTCCGCGGACGTCATTGGGTGGTGATCGACGCCGATGGGCGTGCGTTGGGCCGGGTCGCTTCGCGCGCCGCCAGCGTACTGCGCGGCAAACATCGCCCCGATTTCACGCCGAATCAGGACGCGGGCGACTTCGTCGTCATCATCAATGCGGCCAAGGTGAAGCTCACCGGCAAGAAGCTGACCGACAAGGTGTACCATCGCCACACCGGCTTTCCGGGCGGCATCCGCAGCACCACCGCCGGCAAGCTGCTGCAGACGCGGCCGGAGCGCGTGCTCGAGATGGCCGTGCACGGGATGCTCCCGAAGAATCGGCTCGGGCGGCGACTGTTCAACAAGCTCAAGGTTTATCGCGGCAATGAGCATCCGCACGTCGCGCAGAAGCCTGCGGGCATGAGCGTCTGACCGACCTTACTTAAGCGCAAAGATTAAAGACCGCATTCAACCAGGTTACAGAGCCACGATGGCAGAAAACAAAAACACGATTCGCACGACCGGCCGGCGTAAGACTGCCGTCGCCAGTGTCCGGCTGCTGCCGGGCGCCGGCTCGATTACCGTCAATAATCGCTCGCTCGAGGCCTACTTCCCGCGCGACACTTCGCGCATGCGCATCCTGGAGCCCTTCGAGCTCACCGAGACTGCCGGCCAGTACGATATCATCGTCAGCGTCCGCGGCGGCGGATCGTCGGCGCAGGCCGACGCGGTCCGTCATGCGATCTCGCGCGCCCTGGTCACCGTCTCCGAGGCGCTGCGCCCGGCGTTGCGCAAGAACGGGATGCTCACGCGCGACCCACGCGAAGTCGAGCGCAAGAAGTACGGCCATCACAAGGCGCGCAAGCGGCCCCAATACTCCAAGCGCTAAGCGGCATCGCAGGCACACGAGCAGCCAGCGAACGTCGGCGCTGCGCGAAGGGATGCGGGCAGAGCAACGTCGGTGTCAGAGGGCATGCGCGGAGCGTGCGTATCAGGAAATTAACGCTGCGCGGAGGCATGCGGGCAGCGCACGCATTCGAGCTACGTCGTTAAGCGAGAGCAGGCGAGCGGCGCATCGGCGCGGCGCGTGAACAGGTTGGCACCGGATACGAACAGATAGGCGCAAGCGCATAAACAGATTGGCGGGATTACTGAACACGTAGGCGGCGCGCGTTAACAGATAGGCGCGAGGACGTAAACAAATCGTCGAGTAGAAATAGTTAACGAAAGCTTTCAAGCCCTTCGTCGATATGCGAAGGGCTTTTCTTTTTGGCGCGCGTGGCTGGGCGCCTGTTAATCAACGTGATCGCGCAATGCGGGTTTGAACTGGCGAGCGCCGCGCTTTGATGATACTCAGATTAAATCGGCATTAATTACTTGCGCAGACAATGGCTGGTCGAGCCTGCGAGCTGAGCTAACGACTCCGCGAGGTGCGTCATGCGTCAAAGACTGGTCATCTGCGGACCTCAACCAATGAGCAAATACAGGAACTTCTGATGGCTTCGCACGATCGGGTCAAGGTAGCGATCCTGGGCGCGTCCGGTTACTCGGGTATCGAAGCGGTGCGGATTCTGGCCGGGCATCCGTTCGTCGAGATCAGCGTGCTCACCTCGGAGCATTACACCGGACGCGAGGTCGCCGACGTTTACCGGCATCTGCTGGGCGTCGATTTGCCGCCGTTCGAGGAGTTGCGCCCCGACCTGATCAAAGGGCGCGCCGAGGTGGTTATCTCATGCCTGCCGGAGCGGGTGGGCGCGCCGCTGATTGCCGAATTCGTCCGCGACGGTATCCGCGCGATCGACGTTTCCGCCGACTTCCGGCTGAAGGATCCGGCCGCATATCGGGCGACCTATGGCGCGGACCATCCCGCGCCGGCCCTGCTCAAGGAAGCGGTGTATGGCCTGAGCGAGTTCCATCGGCGCGAACTGCGCGAAGCGCGCGTGGTCGCAAATCCCGGATGCTATCCGACCGGATCGCTGCTCGGCATCCTGCCGTTGATTCGCCGCGACCTGATCGACCCGTCCTCGATCCTGATCGACGCCAAGTCCGGCACCACTGGTGCGCGTCGCCAAGCTGCGGTCGAACAGCTTTTCGCCGAAGTGAACGAGAACTTCCGCGCCTACAAGGTCGGCAACCATCGCCATACGCCGGAGATGGAGCAGGAAATCAGCACGGCTCTAGGACGCGAAGTCGCGATCCTGTTTGTGCCGCATCTGCTGCCGGTGACTCGCGGCATCCTGACGTCGATCTTCATGCGTCCGCGCGCGGGCACCACTGAAGAGGACGTGCGCGCGGCGTTCGAGGCGAGCTTCGCCAAGTCGCGTTTCGTGCGCCTGCTCAAGCCGGGCGAACTGCCGGAACTGCGCAACGTGCGAGCGACCAACTTCTGCGAGCTCGCGTTCGTGCTCGATCGCCGATCGCAGACGCTGGTGGTGCTAACCGCGATCGACAACCTCGGCAAAGGCGCGGCGGGCCAGGCGGTGCAGAATCTGAATCTGATGCTCGGATTCGACGAAGCGGCCGGCTTGATCGCGGCTGCCGCGGTCCCCTGAGCTTCTCAGCCTGCCGACCTGACGCGACCGCTACGGTGGCCCCGTCCGCACGGTAGCGGCCCGGGTCATCCGGTCGCAGCCTTCGTCGGCATGCGACTACAGTCGCCTTCGGAAAAAACGAACGGGCAGCGAAAACCATTTGCAGCCGAAGATTAGGTGCCCTTTTGTCGTGAAATATTTCACCCGGATTAGTCGTGGTATTATATAATGCTTAGACACTTATTTATGAGCTAATACGGTCAGTCTCAAAAGAAGGTGAAATTTTTCAATGTGCGCTGGTCGGGGTATGCGCCTGCGCCCGGCGAAGGGTCCACGCGCGACGCGAATAGTTGACGCGGCGCTGTCGCACGACAGCGCCGCGTCACTTCGACAGAGTTACCGCATCCCGACAAACTGACAGGCCGAAAGCGGCACGTCTCAGACGAGATCGAAGAACAACACTCCTCAGAGCGGCTCCCATCAGGCGAGGTCGAAGAGCAGCACTTCGGACTCCTCGCGACCGACGATCGCGAGGGCGCGCTCCTCGACGATGCGAGCGCCATCGCCCGCCGCGAGCGCGACGCCGTTGAGGTCAACCGCGCCCTTGACGACGTGGAGGTAACCGCGCCGTCCGGACGGGATCGCAAACTCGAGCGGATGCGCCGGCTCGACGATACCCGCATAGAGTTGTGCGTCCTGATGAATCGAAACCGAACCCTCGCGGCCGTCGGGCGAGGCGACCACGCGCAAGCGCCCGCGCTTGTCGGCGTCGCCGATGGTTTTCTGTTCGTAGCCGGGCTGATGGCCGCGGCGATCGGGCAGCATCCAGATCTGCAACAGATGCAGTTGGTCAACCTTGGACGGGTTGTACTCGCTATGAGTGACGCCGGTGCCGGCACTCATCCGCTGGACGTCGCCCGGCCGAATTACGGAACCGTTGCCCATGCTGTCCTTGTGCTGGACCGCGCCGTCGATGACGTAAGTGACGATCTCCATGTCGCGATGCGAGTGCGTGGGGAAGCCCGCGCCGGGCGCGACCCAGTCCTCGTTGATCACGCGCAGGGTGGAGAAGCCTTGTTCCTGCGGGTCGTAATACTCGCCGAAGGAAAACGTGTGGCGGCTCTTGAGCCAGTCGATATTGGTCTGGCCGCGATCATTGGCTTTGCGTACGGTAATCATGTTGGTCCTCCATTGCGGAAAAAACCGCTGGGCTACGAGCAATCAGTAATGTTCAGAGCGCGTCGCGCATCTCCATCTCGCGCGTCTTGTAGCGGCGCATCTCCGATCGGCGGATCCGAGGGCGTCGCGCGGGTGGAGCAGCGCATCTTGCATTGCCGGATCTCACAACGATGACCTTTGCCGCGACTTGGCGGAGACGCGAGTCACATCGGCGCCGCCGGTGTTAGCAAGTTCGAACGGGGCGCGGCCGAGCTTGCGGCACAAGCTGCCCAGCTCGATTTGCTCGGCTGGTGTCAGCGCACCCATCGATTGCGCCACCGCCTGTGCATGAAGCGGAAAGACCCGTCCGATCAGGCGCGCGCCCGCGGCAGTAAGATCGACAGTGACGACGCGACGGTCTTCGGGATTGCGCCGCCGGGCGACCAGACCGCGCCGCTCAAGGTTGTCGATCACGGTGGTGACGTTGCCGCCGCTGCGCAGCAGCTTGCGGCCGAGTTCGCCTTGCGAGAGCGGCCCGAGATGCATCAGGGCCTCGATCACGCCGAGCTGGCCGGAGGTCAGCCCGAGCCGCGCGAGGTTGGCCGCGAGGCGCGCGTCGAGCGTGCCGGACGCGCGGCTGAGCTTGATGTAAGCGTCGAGCGCGCGGACCTGGTCGGCTTTACCTTTGAAATGGGTGGGCATCGTTTGAACTCAAATGATTTAAATTCAAAGTAATGCCGGAAATCGCTGCTGTCAAGGCACAGCGGAGGTTATTTGGAAGCAATGAGCAAGATCGGGCCGCGTATCCCCCTGCGACCGTCGCGGATGGCGACGAGGATCAGGTCGGGGCGGAACTGGTTCCGGCGGAAACAAGCGCGTGCGTTGCCGAGCCGGGCAAATGGCCTAGCCAGGTGATTTGGTTTGCGGACGCGACGAGCGCAATTCTATAGTCGGATCGACGGTATCCCGCGGGGGCGGAGCCGTGCGCCGATCGGGCCGGAGGCGCGAAAGCCCGAAAAGTTACAAGTTAAATTCAGTACCTGCTTGGAGGAACAAAATGGCTGTAGAAGACCTGTTGATCGATGCGGACGGTCATATCCTGGAACCGCCCGACCTCTGGGAAAAGAATCTCGAAGCCAAGTATCGCGACCGCGCTATCAGGATCAAAATGGGCGACGACAAGCGCGAATATCTCGAATTCGACAACAAGCGCTCTGCGCTGACTAGCCCTACCCTGCTCGCTTCGCTCGGCGGCATGAAGAAGTTGCAGGAACTGGGCGCGAAGGTCGAAGATGTGAACGCGTCGCGGCGCGAGCTGCTGAAATCACGCTCAGGCGAGAAACATCGGGTGTTCGATAGCCTCGAAGGCGTCGAGACGGTCGAATCCTACGCCGGCGGGGCGGCGTACGGCGCGATGGACATGAAGGAGCGGCTCTCGCTGCTGGAAACCGAGGGCATGGCGAAGTCGGTGCTGTATCCGACGATCGGGCTGTTGTGGGAAGCGGAGGTTTTCGACGCGGATCTCTCGGACGCCTATTGCCGCGCCTACAATCGGTGGATCGCGGACTTCTGCCGCGATTCCGGCGGACGCCTGATTCCGATCGCACACATTTCGCTCGGCGATCCCCAGGCCGCCGCACGCGAACTCGAACGCGCGGTCAAGGACGGTTGCAAAGGCGCCTTTGTCTGCCCGTTTACGATCACGCGCAAGCCGCACGGCCATGTCGATCACGATCCGGTCTTCGCCGCCGCGCAAGACCTCGGAATCCCCTTCGCAATTCATCCGACGCTGGAGCCGCCCGCCTGGGGCGTCCATCAGCGGTTCGACAATATGGATTGGGCGGACTGGTTTTTCGATCTGTTCGCGGCCCAAGGCGTAGGCCATGCGTTCGGCACCATGTTCCAGTACGGCGTCTTCGACCGCTTCCCGCGCCTGCGCACGGTGGTGCTCGAATCGGGAGCCGGCTGGATCGGTTACTGGCTCGATCGCGGCGACGCAATCTATCGACGGACCGGACTGGGCGGTACCGTTCAGTTGAAAGAGCGTCCGTCATTCTACTTCAAGCGGCAGTGCTATATCTCGGGCGATCCCGACGAACGCTCGATCGCGCCGCTCACCAAGATTATCGGCGAAGACCGCTTTTTCTGGGCGTCCGACTACCCCCATCCCGACCATCCGGGGGACTATATCGAGGAGTTGCGCGGCATGGTCGAAGGGATGTCGAGCAGCGCCCGACGCGGAGTGCTCGGCGAGAACGTCGCACGCGCGTATAATTTGATCTAGAGGGCGAGGGGCGGGAGCGCGGCGCTCCCGCCCCACTGTCTAGCGACGAAGAACTTTAAGCTTTTTAAGAAAACTGAAACCTCCGCGAGGTTTCAGACTTCCCTTTTGCAAGATGCGGGCTTCGCCCTGAGAAAACCTTCGTTAGTTATTGGCGCGCGCGTGGCGCATGTGTGAACGGACACCAGCGAAGTGGGCCGGAGCGCGGCGCTCCCGCCCCCACTGTCTAACGACGAAGAACTTTAAGCCTTTTAAGAAAACTGAAACCTCCGCGAGGTTTCAGACTTCCCCTTTGCAAGATGCGGGCTTCGCCCTGAGAAAACCTTCGTTAGTTATTGGCGCGCGAGGCGCACGGGCCGCGAGTGAGCTGCGGGCTACCGCCCTCGGGAAAAGTTACGCCTGAGAACAGCTGCGCCTCTTCGAAAAGCTGCCAAAAAAGATCAGCTACGCGCTCAAACAGCGATCGGCCGTGCGGTGAACGCATGTGAGAAAAGTCGCGAACGTCGGACGTCCGTTCGCGACGAGCTCAAGTAAGGCGGGAGGGTTCACGCGACCGTGAACGGCCGCGTGAACCCTCCCGCTGGGGAAGTCATTGGGAGAGGGGCGCGTCAGGCGGTCCGGCGCATCAGTTCGAGGATGTCGTAGCCAGTGATCGCCTTGCTCTTGGACGACCAGTCGGCGAGCTCGGCCGCATTCACCATCCCGGCTTGCGAGCCCTTCGCCAGATCCATCAGGCCGATCTTGATGGTGGCCTCGTCGATCATTTCACCGGTCTCCGGATCCGCCATCGAGCCGCCACCCTTCTCGTGGTAGAGCTTGATGATGCGGCGGGCATAGTCGACCTGGGTCTGGTTTGGGGTGTAACAGCCATTGCAGATTTCGGCCTGCTGCGGATGGATCACCCAGGTGCCGTCCATACCGAGGTCCGCGGCGCCCTGATTCTTTTCGCGCAAACCGCGCTGCAGTTCGGCGACGCGCTCCGGCGAGTCATCCTTGCGCCATAGCCGCAGGTAAACGTTATCGACCGCGTGCAGGCCGGCGGCCTTGGCGGCGACCACTACGGCTTGCTTGGAATAGTGGAAGTTCTGATTCTGGTTTTCGACGATCTCGCGGATGCCGAGGTTGGCCGCGTAGTCGGCGATGCCGAAGATAAGCCCCGCCATCCGATCGGAAGCGGTCGCAATTTCGTAAGCCTTGATGAGGGCGTGCGGGGTTTCGATCAGGGATTCGATCTGGATCCGCGACTTCCATCCGGCGCGCTTTTCGAGATCGTCGAGCAGCTTGGAGACTTCGCGAATCTCCTCGGGGCCGCGCGTCTTGGGCAGGATGATGCCGTGAAAGCGGTTGGGCGCGCCCAGCACGATCGCCTCGATATCGCCCTTGAAAAATGGTGAATGGATATTGTTGGGGCGAATCGTCACGACCTTTTTGCCGAAGTCGAGCGTATTCAACGCCTCGACCATGACCTTGCGGCTCTTCTCCCCTTTGAACTCATAGGGGCAGGCGTCCTCAAAATCCGCCATCACGTGATCGACTGGCGACTTCACCGGGTCGGCGGCGTTCTGATGAAGTTTGAGGTTGTGCCCCGGATAGGTCATCTCGGTGCGCGGGATTACGAAGCGGGTGCCGTGGTCCAAAACGAACATTTGAAATGTCTCCGATAAGTGAAAATCACGGATGCCGGGCGCCGCTGGACATACGCCGGGAGCGGCACGATTCGTCTGCGGCAGGCGTGCGCGGGCCGCCCTGCGGCGGTCACGAGGACGTCGGACTGGGCGAAGCGGCTGCAGGCGCGGGAACAGCTACGGAGCTGGGCAAACCGTTGCCGGTTATCTACGAGATTCGCCCGCTCACGTCAACCATCGGAGGGTGGCGGGCGGAGCGGCGAAAAAAGGAGGCTGTTGTTAAAGGTGGCCGCGACATATAATTTTCTTTCGTTTAGCTCGTCCCATTCGCGCTTAGGCGAATGCGGTCAGGGAAGGCTTTTTGCATGAAGGCGATTGTTTTCGAGGAGCACGGCGGTTGCGAGGTCCTGCAGTATCGCGACACGCCGATACCCAAGGCAGGCCCCAACGACGTCGTGATTAACGTGAAGGCGTCGGCCTGCAACTTCAACGATATCTGGGCGCGGCGGGGCCTGCCCGGGATGAAGATTATCCTGCCGCATATCTCGGGATCCGACGCGGCCGGAGTGGTGGTCGAGACCGGCAGCGAGGTCAAAAACGTCAAAGTTGGCGACGAGGTCGTGGTCCATTGCGGGATTTCATGCCGGCAATGTTACTACTGCACTCGCGGTGAGGAGTTCTTCTGCACGGACTTCAGGATCTGGGGCTTCCAGACCGGCCCGCTTGATGGCGCGCACGGACAGTACTGCAAGGTGCCGGCGGTCAACACGCTGCCGAAGCCGCCGAATTTGAGCTTCGAGGAGGCGGCGACGATCCCGCTGGTGCTGGTGACGGTGTGGCGCATGCTGGTGTCGCGCGCGCATATCCAGGCGGGTGACTTC
Source organism: Binataceae bacterium (SeqCode) (assembly GCA_036489375.1). Lineage (GTDB taxonomy): Bacteria > Desulfobacterota > Binatia > Binatales > Binataceae > JADMIL01. Next base: position 33,188 of record DASXFX010000014.1, read on the forward strand.
GTGCTGGTGTGGGGCGCAGCCGGGGGCCTGGGCGTGATGGCGATTCAGATTGCGAAGTTGTTCAACGCGCGGGCGATCGCGGTGGCGTCCTCGGACGACAAGCTGGAACTGTGCAGCAAGCTCGGGGCGGAGTTCGTGCTCCATCGGAAGAAGCACGACATCCTGCAGGAAGTGCGCAAGATCACCGACGGGCGGCGCGCGGATATCGTGTTCGAGCACACCGGCGCCGAGACCTGGCCGATTTCGATGCAATGCCTCAAGTGGGGCGGCACGATCGTAACGTGCGGCGCGACCTCGGGCTTCGACGCGCATCTGGACATACGGCTGCTGTGGAACAAGCAGCAGAACTACCTCGGGTCTCATCTGGGGAACAAGGGCGAGCTGATCGACGCGATGCGCTTCGTCGAGAGCGGGCATATCAAGCCGGTAGTCGGCGAAGTGCTCGCATTGAAGGAACTCGGCAAGGCGCAGGACCTGATGGAGAGCAGCACGATCGCCGGAAAGATCGCGATTGTGCCGCCGCCGGCGTAGCACGGCGCGGGACAATCGCGAGGGCGAGAGAACGGGCGCGCACATCGGAGATGAGCGCGCCCGTTTCCGTTGCGGGGGGCGCGCAGGAATTCGCGCACACCTGTAAATCGGCAGGGCAAGTGCATTAGAATCATCGATGCCGATGGCTTCGACTAACGCCTTGCGCGACAAACTGACCTCCGTGATCGAGGGCGACGTGCGTTTCGACGCCGCGAGCCGCGCGATCTATTCCACCGACGCTTCGAATTACCAACGCGTGCCGATCGGAATCGTGACGCCGCGGCATGCGGGCGACGTCATCCGCGCGATCGAACTGGCGCGCGAAAACGGGCTGCCGGTGCTGCCGCGTGGCGGCGGCACGGCGCTCGGCGGGCAGACCGCCAACACCGCGCTGGTGATCGACTTCTCCAAGTACATGAACGCGATCGAGGGAATCGATGCGGATCGGCGCGTTGCGATAGTGCAGCCCGGCGTAGTGCAGACGCAGCTCAACGCGGCCGCCGCGCAATATGGATTGTTCTTCGCACCCGACCCGTCGACCAAGGATCGATGCACGATCGGCGGAATGATTGGGAACAACTCTTGCGGCGCCCATTCAGCCGCCCACGGCAAGACCGTCGATAACGTCGAGGGGTTGGACGCGGTGCTTTACGACGGCACGCGGATGACGCTCGGCGGAGCGGTTGACGCTCACGGGGGGAGTTCGGAAAGCGCGCGCATCGAAGAGTTGCGGCGGAATCTGCGCGCGCTCGCGGATCGTTGTGGCGATGCGATCAGAGCTCGATATCCGAAAATTCCGCGGCGCGTATCGGGGTACAATCTCGACGAATTGCTGCCGGAGAACGGCTTCAACCTGGCGCGCGCTTTAGTCGGATCGGAAGGAACACTCGCGACTATCCTCGGGGCGACGGTGCGGCTGGTGCCGAAGCCCAAGCATCTCGCGCTGGTGGTGCTGGGCTTTGACGATGTTTTTCTGGCGGCGGATCAGATGCCGTGGATGATCGGACATCATCCGCAGGCGCTGGAAGGCTTCGACCATCATCTGCCGGATATCGCGCGACAAAAGGGCATCGCCGCGGTGAATCTGTTGCCGGCGGGGCGCGCGTTCCTGCTGGTGGAACTCGGCGGCGACACCGCCGGCGAAGTGCGCGACGCGGCGGAGGCGCTGCGCGCGCAGGCCGAGCGGATCGCGGCATGCTCGGGAGTGGCGATGCTGATCGATCCGGAGGATCAGCTCGCGGTGTGGCGGCTGCGAGAATCGGGACTCGGCGCGGGGGCGTTCGTCCGTGGACAGCCGCGCACGTGGCCGGGGGCGGAGGATTGCGCGGTGCCGCCGGCGCGACTGGGAGATTTTCTGCGGCGTTTCGTCAAGCTGCTCGACGGCTACAACCTGGCGGCGGCGACCTACTACGGGCATTTCGGCGAAGGCTGCGTCCATTGCCGCATCAACTTCGATCTATTCACGCGCGAGGGCGTCGCGAAGTTCCGCGCGGCGATGGTCGATATTGGCGACCTCGTAGTGGAATTCGGCGGATCGCTGTCGGGCGAGCATGGCGACGGACTGGCGCGATCGGAACTGCTGCCGAAGATGTTCGGCGCGGAGTTAATCGGCGCGTTTCGCGAGTTCAAGCACGCGTTCGACCCGGACCATCGGATGAACCCGGGAGTGATCGTCGATCCGGAACCGCTCGACGCGCATCTTCGGATCGGCGCGAACTACAACCCGCAGAAGGTGCATACGCATTTCGACTTCAGCGCGGAAGGCGGTCTGGCCGGGGCGGCGCTCAAATGCGTCGGGATTGGGAAGTGCCGCAAGACCGACGGTGGCGTGATGTGTCCGTCGTACATGGCGACGCGCGACGAAACGCATTCGACACGCGGACGCGCGCGGTTGCTGCACGAGGCGCTCAGTGGCGGGCTGCTGAAGCATGGGTTCGCCGACCGCGCGCTGCACGAAGCGCTCGAACTGTGCCTGTCCTGCAAGGCGTGCAAAACCGAATGTCCGGCGTCGGTGGATATGGCGGCGTACAAGGCCGAGTTCCTGACTAACTACTACGCGACACATCGGCGGCCGCTGGCGGCGCATTTCTTCGGGCACATCCACGAGTTCGCGCGCGCCGCCGCGATTGCGCCGGGAATCGCCAATGCGTTCGCGCGCGGAGCCGCCGGCAAGATGGTCAAGCGCGCACTCGGAGTTCATCCGCAGCGCGAGTTGCCAAGCTTCGCGAAGACTCCGTTCCGGCGATGGTTCGAGCGTCGTCCCGCGCGAAACGATCAAGGCCGCGAGGTAGTGTTGTTCCCGGACACCTTTAACAATTTCTTCGAGCCCGAGGTTGCGATGGCGGCGACGGCAGTGCTCGAACGCGCCGGCTTCCGCGTGACGATACCGCAAGGCGATTTATGTTGCGGACGCCCGCTGTACGATCAAGGGATGCTCGACCGCGCGCGCATACGGATGCTCGATACAATGAATGTGCTGTCGCCATACGTTGCGCGCGGGGTCAAAGTCGTAGGCCTCGAACCGAGCTGCATCCTGACCTTCCGCGACGAATTGCCGGCATTGTTTCCGCGCCTGGCGGAAGCGCACGCGCTGGCGGCGAATACGATGTTGATAGATGAATTCATCGCTCGTGAAGCGCCGGACTTCATACCGCCGGCGCTGCGCGGGCGGGCGATCGTGCACGGCCATTGCCATCAGAAGTCGCTGGCCGGAATGACGGCCGAACTCGGCATCCTGGCCAAGGCATCCGGGCTCGAAGTGGCGGCGCCCGACGCGGGCTGCTGCGGAATGGCGGGCGCATTCGGCTACGGGGAAACCCGTTTCGCGGTATCGCGCGCGATCGGCGAACGCGTACTAATCCCGGCGATCAACCAAAGCCCGGCGGAAACGATCGTGATCGCGGACGGCTTCGCGTGTCGCGCGCAGATTCGAAGCTTCTGCGACGGACGCCGCCCGCTGCATCTGGCGCAGGCGCTCGATCTCGATCCGCAAACGCTCTCGCGCGAGCCCACCACGAATAATCGCGATCCCGCGAAGGACAATTCTGAGACGGCGGCGCGGTTGGCATAAGCCGCCACGCGATTGCTCTAACCCACTGCGCGGTAGGTTTAAGGCCGCTGCACGGTTGGCATAAGCCTCGGTAAAAATGCTCGAACCCGGAGCAGCGGGTTGATATCGTTGACCACCATCAGGAGAATTTCCCCACCATGATGCGACTTGGAATTACGGTCCCTCTCGACGGCTTTCAGAACACGCACTTCGCGGAACTCGTGCAACATGCGGAGCGCGTTGGCTTTACCGATGCGTGGTCATACGAAACCTTTCACGGCGACGCGTTCGTGCCGGTGGCGGCGGCCGCGGTGGTGAGCCAAAAGCTGCGGCTGGGAACGGCAATCGTGCCGGTCTTCACGCGGCCCGCGGCGTTGATCGCGATCTCCTCGGCGACATTGCAGCGCATCTCGGGCGGCCGCTTCATCCTGGGCGTGGGCATCTCGACGCCGACCATCGTGGAACAGTGGATGGGGGTGCCCTACAAGATGCCGGTGACGCGTCTGCGCGAAACGGTCGAGGCGCTGCGCGCGGCCTTCACCGGGCAGAAGGTCACGATGGCCGGCAAGACCGTGCACATCAACGGGTTCCGGCTGTCGGGGCCGGTGGAACCGCCGCCGCCGATTTACGTGGGCGCGCAGGGTCCGCTGATGCTGCGGACGGCGGGGGAAATCGGCGACGGCGTCATCGTCAACTACATCACGCCGGAGAGCTTCGCGCCGCTGCTCGAACACATTCACGAAGGGGCGCGCAGCGCGGGCAAGCCGACCGACAATATCGACATCTGCTGCCGCATCCAGGTCGCGATCGATCCGGAAGAGGAAATCGTGCGGGAAAATCTGCGGCGCGAGCTTACCGCCTACGTGACGGTGCCGCAGTACAACAAGTTTTTCCGCGAGATCGGTTTTGATAACGAGGCGCGCGTAGCGTTCGAGGCGTGGAACGCGGGCGACCGCAAGAAGGCGCTGCAATCGATTCCGCAGAGCATGGTGGATTCGATTTACGTGTTGGGCTCGCCCGATCGCATTGCGAAGCGCCTGCATGAATTCGAAAAGGCCGGTATCACGACCAGCACGCTTCAGTTCACGTCCTTCGCGCCAGATCATGCTGTGCGCCGCACGCGCATTCTGAAGGCAATCGAAACGCTGGCCTCCAATTGGTGAGAGCGGGCACGCGAACCGATTCGGGCAGAGCAGAAATAGAAACGCCCCGCCGGCATGGCGGGGCGTTTTGCTTGAGGCGTTATATCAATCCAGTCGGGTAACTACGGGCGCTGTCCACCGAACATCGGTCCGAGCAGCGTGCCGAGACCGTCCATCGGCGAATTTCCGTAATAACCGTTGGCATAGTTGCCGTTGTTGTAGCCGGTATAGCCGTTTCCGTTATAGCCGTTGTATCCGCTGCCGTACGCGTATGGATTCAGCCCAGTTCGCGGATAGGCGGAGCTATAGCCGGGGCGCGCAGCCCAGTGACAATGATGCCCGTCGGAATCACAGGTCCACATGAGGCCGGGGTGATTCGGATTCACCATGCCCTGGCCATTGGAAGAGACGCCGTAGCCGGGCCGGGCGTAGTTATAGCCATAGCCGGGCTGCGCATAATTGTAGCCATAGCTGGGCTGGTTGTAGCCGTAAGACGGCGGCGTCCATCGATAGGGCGCGCTATACGGCTGCCGATAGTTGTAGCTATTGGCGTAGGGCTGCTGATAGTAACCGGCCTGTGGATGCTCTTCAGCCCGGCGATGGTTGTCCCACCAGCCCTTATGCCAACCGTTATCATGCTGGGCATGATTCACGCCGTCGTGATGATGGTCCCAATCATGCGCCAGCGCCGCACCCGGCACCGCTAAAGTGCCCGCGCCGACAACTGCAGAAAACACCCACGCTACGATAGCTTTTCTTGAAATCACGACCGGATACCTCCTGTTCAGCTTGAGACGTTGATGACGAGGCTTTCGTTTACCCTGGTCTCGACTGTCTCTCGAAGGAGAAAGAACGGAGCATCAAGCGTGCCGCGCTGCCAAACGGAAAAAGGCGAGCATTTCAGCGCACAAACTATCGGCGCGAGATTGCTGTCGTGAAAGGGCGACGCAATTGGTAACCATGTATACCAAAACGGCAGCGCCCGATCTGGGTAAGCGAACATCGGGCGAACATGGAGAGGGAACGGACTTCGATGGCGCGAAAGAAGGAATCATCGAGCCCGATCCGCGTATGACGAGAGGATTTGTATCGTGTAAAGGACGAGGGCGGCCGTTTCGGGCCGCCCTCTATCGATTGTGCGAATTTCTGCCGCGCCCGCTAAGGTCTAATCTCTTCCTTGGCGGGGAGCCCGACACACAGGCCGGGAAGGACGAGCGCAGCCCTCCCACGGGGCGCGGGAGGCTATGCGGTAACGCTCCCTCAGGCCCGTGCCTTGCGCAAGTCACGCGAAGCCGAGCGCGTCGGCGCCGCTACTACACCCTTGCGCTGAATCGCTCGCGGCGCGAAGTTCTTGGCGCTCGCGGCGACCGGCTTGGGCGCTTCGACGGGCTTGGCCGGCTCGATTGCCACCACTTCGGGCGCAGCTACGATTCCTGCCGCCGCGTCGATTTCGGCACGAGCGGCAGCTTCCGCGCGAGCCTCGGCCGCACGCTGCATCGCTTCGAGTTTGCGCTGCTTCCAGTCGCGCAAACCACGCCGCATGTACTCGGGGTTGATATCGAGCATGTCGCAAACGTTGTCGAACGAGAAAACCCAATGCTTATCTTCCAGGGCGATCCACTCGTCGGCCTCGCGATAAAGGCGCTGGCCCTTGTTGGTCGCGGAATCCATGCACTTCATGAAGCATTCGATCGCGTCTTCGAGCACGCTCAAAATGAGGCGTTTTTCGCCCTCAAGCAGATGCTTGCGGCGCATGGCCTCGAAATATTGAATGGGCAAGAGGGTGTCCGGCTCGAACAGTGCCGGCAGTCTCTCATCCAGTGTTTCCTTTTCCTGCATTTTAGCTCCCTGGTCTAACCTCATCGCATCCACCCCGCCACCTCCTTATCTAAGACGTTCAGCGGTTTTGGTCTATTCAGTCGCCGCCGTTTTCCTTGTACAGCTCGTGCCACGCCATCTGGATGGCTTCCAACTTACCTTCGCTCGAGGCGCCCGGCTCGTCGCCGAACTCATCGAGATCGATCACCCATTGCCGGATATCCGTAAATCTAGCCTGCAACGGATTCAGGCCGGGATGGTTTTCGGCCAGAACCTCGGCAATCTCTTCCGCCTGGTCCCACTTGAGTTTCATTACGAATTAACCCTCTCCGTTGACATCGGGAGGGGGGCCGCATGAGATCTGCCGATAAGGCCGCGCATTATGCCCCCATCCTGATAAATTGTCAAGCGAGCTCCTCGATCGATTTTTTCTCGAGCGCGAGCTTGATCGCACTATCCATAATACGTTCGGCGAAGGGCGTGGTTACTTCGTTGAGTTCTTCGACGAGTTTGCTCAACAGTTCGCGATCCTCACCCTGGCGGGCAAGCTTCACGCGCCCCACCACCTCCGCCATCCGCCGCCGCTCATCCGCGTCCACCAGGCCCCCATACTCGCGCAACTGCTTTTCGAGTGCGGTCAAGATCTGATCGGCATCATTGCGCGCGGCGATTAGCAGCCGTTGTTCGATATCCTGCTCGCCGAAATCGATCGACTCTTCGAGCATCTGCTCGATGTCGTCGTCGGTGAGCCCGTAGCTCGGCTTGATATCGACCGAATGCTCACGGCCAGTACGCTCGTCGCGCGCTGTTACATTGAGTATTCCGTTCGCGTCTATGAGGAAAGTAACTTCGATGCGTGGAACGCCGGCCGGTTGCGCGTCCAGCGGACCGAGCTTGAAGCGCGCGAGGCTGCGGCAGTCCGGGGCCAGTTCGCGCTCGCCCTGGAGCACGTGGACATCGACATGGGTCTGGTTATCGACCGCGGTGGTGAAGCCCTCGGTGGTACTGGTCGGGATGGTAGTGTTGCGATGGATCAGGCGCTCCATCACGCCGCCCATGGTCTCGATACCGAGCGACAGCGGGACGACGTCGAGCAGCAACAGATCGCCCTGCGTACCCATCAGGACGCTCGCCTGCACGGCGGCGCCGAGGGCAACGACCTGGTCGGGATCGAGCGTGCATAAGGGCTCGCGGCCAAAGAATTCGTTGACGCGCCGGCGCACCAGCGGGATGCGGGTGGAGCCGCCCACCAGCACGACCGCGTCGATTTCGCGCGCGGAGAGGCTGGAGTCGGCGAGCGCGCGCCGGCAACATTCGAGGGTGCGATCGATCAGCGGCGCCGCCATCCCTTCGAACTCCGCGCGAGTGAGCGTTCGCGCGATCTTGCGATCGGCGAGGTCCAGCTTCAGTTCGACACGTTCGGCAACGCTTAGACGCTTCTTGGCATCCTCAGCCACCAACCGCGCGCTATTCCAGACGTGTCGGTCCGCGCGAGTCGCGACAGGTACGCCTTCCAAGAGCGCGTCGATCAGCACGCGATCGAGATCGTCGCCGCCGAGATGCGTGTCGCCGTTGGTTGCGAGCACTTCGAAGATGCCGCCCTTGATATTGAGGATGGAAATATCGAAGGTGCCGCCGCCGAAATCGAAGACCGCCACGCGCCCTTCGGCTTTTTGATTCAGGCCGTAAGCGAGCGAGGCCGCAGTCGGCTCGTTGACGAGGCGCACGACTTCGAGTCCGGCGAGGCGGCCGGCATCTTTGGTTGCCTGACGTTGACCGTCATTGAAGTAGGCCGGGACGGTAACGACGACGCGTTCGACCTTTTCGCCATCGAGCGCGGTTTCGGCGCGAAGCTTGAGCGCGCGCAGGATTTCAGCCGAAATCTGCGGCGGCGTGTAGGTGCGCGAACCGACCTGGAAGCGCACGACCGGCCCGGAAACGTCGGTAAAGGTGTAACGCCGGCGATCTTCGTCGGCGAGCTCGCTACCGCCGCGGCCCATGTAGCGCTTGACCGATCTGACGACAGCACCTGAAGCACCGCCGGGGAAATCCACGGCCGAGACGCGGCCATCACGCTCGACACTCAGATGAGGCTCGATCGCGATCGCTTCGTCACCGACGAGCACATTGCCGTCGGGCGCGAGCGCAACTACCGAGGGCAACAGAGCGTTGCCGGTAACGGCGTCGGCAATCACGCGCGGCTGGCCGGCTTCCATCGCAGCGATCAAGCTGTTGGTGGTGCCGAGGTCGATGCCAAAAATTCGAGACATGCGAAAAATTCTACTTCGTCAAATAAGTCATCGCCTCGCCCTGCGATACGCCATCGGAAAGCGCAATCGCCGGCGCGGCCGGTTAAGAAATCAGGCTGCCTGGGCCGAATCCAGTTCCCGATCGATGTCGCGAATCAAGGTTCTGAGATAGGCGATCTTCGAGAGGATCGATTTGAGTTCATTCACCAAGGTATCGCGATTCACGCTGTCCGCATCGTGAACATAAGCATCATCGCCACGTTCGCCATCCCAATGAGCGAAATTTTGCGTCAATTCGCCCAAGGCGGCCTCAATCATGCGATGCAGTTCAGCGCGTCGTTCGTCCACCTCTCCCCGCAACCGCTCCACCTCTGCCCCCCGGCCATCGCGCGCCTCGCGCAATGCGGCCAATTGATCCTGGACCTCGAAGACCATTTCGGCGAGATCGCCAGGAACGTTCTTATTGTTTTCGGCCAGCTTGTGGCCGTTTAGTTCGAGCCAGTAGAGCCCCCGGGTCACCGGATCGCGCAGCGTGCGATAGGCGCGGGTCAGCAAGGCGGTGCCGCGCAGGCTCAAGTCGCGCAGGATGGCAGCACTGCCGGCGAAGCGATCCGGATGAATCCGTCGGCCGAGATCATGGTAGGTCTGTTCGAGTCGCGCCGGATCAAGCGTGAGCTTGCGCGGCAATCCGAGCGCCGCAAAGAGATCCAGTGGCGCACCCAGCGGCGCGCCGCATTCCGCGCAGAGCAGCCGCGGTTCCTGCACGTGCGCACATGATTGACACTTGATCATTATTCAGCTGAAGCCCAAGCGGCTCATCGCGAAGGCATTCCTCAGACGACGAACGACTCCCCGCAGCCGCAGGTGCGCTTGGCGTTGGGATTGACGAGGCGAAAGCCCGCCGCCATCAGATCTTCGCCGTAATCGAGTTCCGAGCCGTTGAGATAGAGAAAGCTCTTCTTATCGACGATCAGGCGCGCGCCGTCGCGCTCGAAGACCTTATCGCGCTCCTTGGCGGAGTCGATTTCCATCCGATACTGCAAGCCCGAGCAGCCCCCGCCGACGACCTTGACGCGCAGGCCGGACTCGGGCTTGTCGGCGGTCAATTGATGGATCTTTTTGACCGCAGTTTCGGAAAGTGTGACCGTAGCCACGTTGCTTCAGCCCTCCCGCACTTTCTTGGACTCGTCGGCGGACGCGGGCGCCTGATGAGCCTTCCAGTCGGTGATCGCGGCCTTGATCGCGTCCTCGGCCAACACCGAGCAATGGATCTTGACCGGCGGCAGATTGAGCTCATTGACGATGACGGTATTCTTAATCGTCATCGCTTCCTCGATATGTTTGCCCTTGACCAGTTCGGTTACGTAGCTGGAACTCGCGATCGCGCTGCCGCAGCCGAAAGTCTTGAACTTGGCGTCTTCGATCACTCCGTTTTCGGGATTGATCTTGAGCTGCAACTTCATCACGTCACCGCATTCGGGGGCGCCGACCACGCCGGTGCCAACATTCTCTTCGCCCTTGGCGAAGCTGCCGACGTTACGCGGATTGGTGTAGTGTTCGATAACTTTTTCTGAGTACGCCATAACTTTATCTCTCCCGCCTCATTACTCCGTCTTCCACTGCACCGACTTGAGATCGATACCTTCACGCGCCATCTCGTAGAGCGGCGACATTTCACGCAGACGCTTGACCTCTTTGGTCACCCGATCGGTGACGAAATCGACCTCATCCCCGGTATTGAAGCGACCGAGGCCGAAGCGGATCGAGCTGTGGGCCAATTCCTCGTCGATGCCGAGCGCCCGAATCACGTAGGAGGGCTCAAGGGTCGCCGAAGTGCAGGCCGAACCGGAGCTGACGGCGATATCGCTGATACCCATCAGGAGCGATTCGCCTTCGACATAGGCGAAGCTGACGTTGAGATTGCCGGGCAAGCGCTCGGTCGGATGGCCGTTGACATAAACTTCGTCGAGCCGTTCGAAAATTCCCGCCTGCAACTTGTTGCGGAGATCGAGCAGGCGGACATTCTCCTCGACCATCTCGGCCTGGGAGATTTCGCACGCCTTGCCGAGGCCCACGATACCGGTGACGTTAAGCGTTCCGGAGCGCATTCCGCGCTCGTGCCCGCCCCCGTCCATTTGCGGCGTCAGGCGGACCCGCGGACCCTTGGAGCGAACGTAAATCGCGCCGACGCCTTTGGGGCCGTAAATCTTGTGCGCGCTCATCGAGAGCAGGTCGATACCGTCGCGATCGACGTCAACCGGAATTTTGCCGACGGCCTGCACCGCGTCGCAATGGAACACGATGCCCTTTTCCTTGGCGATACGCCCGATTTCGGCGACCGGATGAATCGTGCCGATCTCGTTATTGGCGTACATAATCGTAATCAATACAGTCTTGTCGGTAATCGCGGCGCGGACCGCGTCCGGGTCAACCATCCCGTACTTGTCCACCGGCAGATAGGTCACGACCGCTTTGCCGTTGCGCTCCAGCGTGCGGCAACTGTCGAGTATCGCCTTGTGCTCGGTCACGCAGGTGATGATGTGGTTGCCCTTGTCCTTATAGAAATCGACGATACCTTTAATCGCGAGATTGTCGGACTCGGTGGCGCCGCTGGTAAAGATGATCTCTTTGGATTTCGCGTTGATCAGCGACGCAATCTGATTGCGCGCCTTATCCACCGCTTCCTCGGCCGCCCAGCCGAAACTATGGTTGCGGCTGGCCGCATTACCAAAGGTTTCGGAGAAATACGGGAGCATCGCCTGGAGCACCCGCGGATCGACGGGCGTCGTGGCGTGATTATCCATATAAATCGGCAGCTTAACCATTACTTCCTTTACAATTCCCTGGGACTTCCTCGACCAAAGATGGCATCTCAACCGCACTCGATCGGAGTAGTGGACCTGATAGGTATAATATAGCCTCTAAGAACGAAGAGTCAAATTGAACCCGGGTTATTCGATGGCCCTGCTTGCAGCGTGCCGGAAGTCATTTCGGAATAGCCGACCCGAAGAGTCTACTATGGCTTTTCTTGTGCAATGTCAAGGGAAAAAGGCCGTCGCGGACCGACAGGTCAGGCCATCCGAGAGGAACCTTCAAGCGCCTTTGACCCGCGGCTTGAGCTCGATTCGCCGCTCGTGGGTCCAGTCCTCGTATCCCGCTTTGTACCACGCGGACGACCCCAACCAGTTACGATGGAGCACGGTGAGCGTGACCACCTCGATTTCCCTGGAGCGGAACCATTCGGCAGCCATCTCGAGCATCGGACGCATTAGTCCTTTGCCGCGCCAACCCTCATCAAGGTAAGCGTGACTAATGTATCCACGGACTCGCGGCAGATAACCCTGGCGATCGCGCCGCAGATGGACCCAGAGATAGCCAACGAGACGGCCGGCTCCGTGATCGGCCACCCAGATGGCGTGATGATCGCGATGGAGAATCGCCTTGAGCCATTCGGGCGCCGCGCGAATCTCGTCCCAATCGAAGCGCGCCCGCGAGTCGATCGATTCGTGGTAGGCGGCGATGCCCGCGACCAGCCGCGCCAATTCCGGAATGTCTTCGTCGCGTGCAGGCCTCAGTTCAACTTCCATGGGATACTCCTGGTCATTCTGAGGATGGCGTAATCCTCGATCTATCGATTGGCCAGTCCTGAGAATCAATCGGTTCTTAGAACGGGCCGCGATTGGATGCGTTGAAGACGACCTCATGTAGCTTGCGCTCGCTGCGAATCGATTTGAGCGCCGCCTCGCGGGTCATTTCGAACTCCCGTTCGAGCCACGGACGAAGCTGCACAACGAGTTCAGCAGGAGTGGAGGCGGCGGCGAGCGCCGTATCTATGCGACTGCGAAAGACGACGCGCTCAATACCGTCGGCGCGCTCCAATGCGATCGTCAGCAGAATCGCGTCGGCCTCAAG
>DASXFX010000033.1:0-10851 GCA_036489375.1 Binataceae bacterium (SeqCode)
ATGTTGCGATTGACGACGTAGGTGACTTCCTCGCCGACGTCTTCGGCGCGCGCGAGATCGGCGGCCTTGATGACAGCGCGCAGATCGTCGCCGGTCGCCGTATAAATCGCGAGGCCCTCGTCGGTGGTGAGTTCCCGTCCGTTGAGACTCTTGAGCAACATGGCGCGCATGTCGGCCGAGGCGTGAGCCATCAGCACGTTCAGCGGGGTCGCCTCGATATCGTCCACAAAACCGCGAATTTGATCGAGATTCACGATCAAACCTCCGCTCCAACTCGATCATTGAGCCGATCGATGGCCGGCCGGATAGCCGGGTCGACCCACTCGTCGTTGATGTATTCGGGGTAAATCGCGAGCCGCTGATTTAGGTGAAAGCCGGCACGCGCACATCGTTGCGCCAATTGTTCGAGGTGCGGCCACGGCGCCTCGGGATTGACGTAGTCGCGGCTGAGCGGCGAGATGCCGCCCCAGTCATTGATACCTGCATTAAGAAAGAGCTCGATTTCGTGCGGCGACAGATTGGGCGGCGCCTGCACGTTCATCGTGGGGCCAAGGAGCAGGCGCGCGGTTGCGATCGCGCGGGCCATTTCGAGCGCCTCCGGTTCGGGCGCGTCTTCCATCCCGATACCCGGCTTGGCGCGGAAATTCTGGATGATCACTTCCTGGATGTGACCGTAGCGTTCGTGGCTGGCGCGAATTGCGACCAGGCTCTGCGCGCGCTCCGCCGGGGTGTCGCCGATACCGATCAGGATGCCGGTGGTGAACGGGATGCGCAGTTCGCCCGCTTCGTCGATCATGCGCAATCGCACCGCGGGATCCTTGTCGGGAGCCCATTGATGGACGCCACCACTCAGGCGCAGGCGCGGCGAGATGCTTTCGAGCATCAGGCCCATGCTTGCGTTGAGCGGCCGCAACATCGCCATCTCGTCGCGCGACATGATGCCGGCGTTGGTGTGCGGCAGGAGACCTTCGGCGAGCGCGGTCTTGCACGCGCGGCCGACGTACTCGATAGTACTGCGCGCGCCGAGCGCGGCCAGCGTTGCACGATACTCTTTGAAGGCGATTTCGGGCTTATCGCCGAGACACATCAAGGCCTCGATGCAGCCGAGATCGCGTCCGCGCCGGGACCATTCGGCGATCTCGCTCAGCGTCATCGTCCACGCGCCGGGATCGCCGGGGTCCTTGCGGAAGGTGCAATAGGTGCAGCGATCGCGGCAGATGTTGGTCACGGGCAGAAAGACTTTGCGCGAGTAGGTGACGTCGCGGCCCTTGGCGCGGTCGCGCATCGAGGCAGCCGCGGACATCACGCGCGGAAGATCGCTTTCGGAACATTCGATCAAGGCGATCGCGTCGGTCTCGCTGAGCCGGGCGCCGGCCTCTACGCGATAGAGAATGTCGCCGATCGAGTCGGGCCGCGAGGTAATAAAGTCCGCTTGCGCCATTGTGATCCAACGCCCCTTATAGGCGATCAAATCCATAGAGGCAACCCGGCTTCCCGGGCTGCGTCATTTGGTTGCATATTGAAACTGACGTGGTTTGGCCGGCGATTCAAGCCCTTGGCGCAAGCGGAGATGCCGCGAGCTTCGGCGGGAGCGTCGCAAGGATGCGGCAACGTCCCAGATTATGGCGGACGTTGCCGCGAGCACAGGCAATCAGAATCCGGTGGTCTTTATTTCAAACACGAAGCCGGAAGGATCGAGGGCTTTTACCGTCGCACGGCTGTTAATAAGGATCGGTACGAAGGTCGAGCCGATCACGGTTTGCGGGTAGGTCTGGCCGGGCGCCACTCCTTCCACCGGTCCAGCGGTATCAAAGGCCTTGTTACCGAGGCGGAAATGCCAGGTGACCATACCGACGTCGGTCGGGCCCGAAGCAGGAAGTCCTACCACGAGGGCGCCGACGGTGAAGAAGGTCCCGATCGACCTCGCGGTAACTCTGGTGCAATCGACTGGGGTACTGCTCACGGGAATCGTTCCCGCGGGATAAATCGGCGCGGTAGCAGTGAAGAAGGTACCGGTCGAATCGAATTTGGCGTCGGTCATAGCGTCGGCGCACACATCGATCGTTAGCGCGGATGCGCGCGCGGCGCTGAAGGCAACAATTGCCAGTGCAACGAGTAAAGCGGACCTAAAGTTTCTCATCTGTCTCCCCTTGCGGATTGGATGGGCGCAAGACTCCGCGCAAAGGGTAACGTCGTCAATTTGAATAGTTTGCCTATTGCGTTGCGCGAAAAATTGATCCGCCAGCGCGACGAAATGCCCTCGAGCGATCCGTATTGAGCTACAATGAGCAATCATGCGTGCGATGGTGGTGCATACGCCGGCGGCGATCGAGAGCAGTCCGCTGACGCTCGCCGATCTTGAGAAGCCGGTGCCCGGGCCGGGGGAAATCCTGGTTCGCGTGACGGCGTGCGGCGTCTGCCGCACTGATCTCCACGTCGCCGAGGGCGACCTTGCGCCGAAACATCCGCGTATCGTTCCCGGGCACGAGGTGGTCGGGATAGTCGAACAGTCAGGCCTCGGATGCAGCCGCTTTGGGTTGGGTGCGCGGGTCGGTATCGCGTGGCTGCGCGAGACCTGCGGCATCTGCGCGTGGTGCCGTCGCGGGCGCGAGAACCTGTGCCCGAACGCGCGCTTTACCGGTTGGGATCACGATGGCGGCTATGCGGAATTCGCCACTGTGCGCGAGGACTTCGCGTACGCCGTCCCGGCCAACGTGCCGGACGCCGAAATTGCACCGCTGCTGTGCGCGGGCATCATCGGTTATCGCGCAATCAAGCGCGCGGAGGTGCGCCCGGGTGCGACGGTCGGGCTTTACGGCTTCGGCGGCTCGGCCCATCTCGCGATCCAGGTGCTGAAGTATTGGGGCTGCCGGGTCTTCGTGATGAGCCGCGGCGGGGTTCATCGGGAACTGGCGCAGGAACTCGGTGCAACATGGATCGGAGAGGCCGACGAGAGGCCGCCGGCGCCGCTGGATGCGGCGATTCTCTTTGCGCCGGCGGGCAACCTGGTGCTGCCGGCACTTGCGGCGCTCGACCGCGGCGGTATCCTCGCGGTTGCCGGAATTTACTTATCGCCGATTCCGACGCTGGATTACGAACGTCATTTGTTCAACGAAAAAGAACTGCGCAGCGTCACCGCGAATACGCGGGCGGACGGCGACGAGTTTCTAAAGGTAGCCGGGGAAATCCCAATCCGTACGCATACCATCGCGATGGATCTCGCCGAGGCCAACCGCGCCTTGACGATGCTCAAGCGCGACGAATTGAAGGGCGCGGCGGTTTTGAGTGTCGCCCAAGCTCACGCAGGCTGAGCGGGTTTCTGCGGCGAAGCGGACCATCAGGGCATGCCCGCGATGCTGCGGTGGCGACACCGACGAAGGCGCCGCCGGCTCCAGCCGACGGCGCCTTCGCTCATTATTGATGATAGCTGCTTCCGCGCCTGCGCCTGGTCGAGCGCGGCAGGAACGCGAAAGGATAAGTCGCGATCAGGGATTCTTGCACACCCAACTCGACGCCTCGTCAACCGGGCCGTGAGTATATTTCGCCTGCTGCGGATACGGACACAGCGGCATCGTCCGATCGATCGGCAACGACTGATTGTTGTCGGTGTAGTGGGCCGCGATTATCTGGGTCGGGGCGATTCCGAACTGCACCCATTCGCCGAGCGGCGTCAACGCGTCGAACACGTTCGGGCCGGGTCCGCCTGCGCAATGATGCATGCCGGGGACCATGAAGAGCCGCGCATTATTCTGAAGTTTCGACAAAGAGCCGCCATCAATCTGCTGCGCCACCGCAGTGTAGAAATCGACGCTGACGAGGGGCGTCAAGGCCGGATCGCTCCAGCCGTGATACATGATCAGCTTGCCGCCCGCCTTGAAGAAGGGCGCAAGGTTGGCGTTCTCGCCGTTGGCTTGAAATTGGGTGATGCTGGCATTGAGCGCAGCGACATTCGCTGGATTAGTAAAGCCGAAGCTCAGTGAGTTGTAGTTCGGATTGTTGAACACGAAATACTTCATGAACTGATCCTGAAACGACCATTGGAAGGGAGCTATTTCCAGCGAGGTCGGAATCGTTCCCCAGGGATCAGCGACGCCGAATTGCGGCTCGAGGAAGCCGGTAATCCATTCGTCCCAACCGTCCGGGCCGTCCGGATCGCTCGCCATATAGCCTGGGTACAACGATGCATTGCCGCGTCCCACGAGCACCGCCGCAAGGCCATTGGTTCCAGCTCCTGCATAGATGGTCTGCAGGGTCTGCACCTGGCTGAGATTCAGACAACCGGTCTGCTTGCCGCCCGTGCATAGCAGTTTGATCGGATTGAAATTGCATTTGCGGGGATCCTGGATCAGCCCGTCAACTTTGCCGTCGAGACCGTCGCACTCGGCCAGCACCGCTTGATCGATCGTCGTGATGTCGGCCGGCGACAGGTACGCCTGGGAGTATTTGAGTAGCGCCTGATCGTTCCAGTTATAGCCCGCGATTGGATTCCCGATAGCAGGATCGCCAGCAAGAATACCGTTGAAGTCGGTAGGGAACTTTTCCGCTTCGACCAGCGCTTGCCGTCCGCCAGTCGAACAGCCGTCGAAGTACGAGTACATCGGACTGTTATAATAGGCGCCGGTGATCGCCTCACTCGATACCGTGCTCAGATGCACGGCGCGATAGGCGAAATCCTCGCGCGCGGCTAGCGCTGGCTGACCGCCACTCAGGCCGAAGCTGCCGTCGAGACTGCCGAGTGCAGGCCCGAACGGCGATTCATGGCCGGTATCGGTCGCCGCCGTCGCCAGACCATCCGCGATCGAGGGGACATATTCACCCTCATTGACCGCCTGGATGCTTCCGGCGAACCCACCGTTGCCGATGAACACGAAGTCCCCGCGCCAGTCATTCGGCAAGCCCAAGGCGAAAAGTACCGTGTTGTTTTGCCCGTTGGAGCTGGTTGCGATGCTGCCCCTGACGTCGCAATAAGTTACCGGCGCGGTCACCGGCGTGGCCGAAATGATCGTGGTGTTGTCGGGTGCGACGCCCTGAATCGTCGCCTGATCGCAACTTAGCAGTACCGTCGCCCCTGCCGGACGTGTTGCCGCCAAGGTGCCGACGAGACCAATCGCGATCACTGTCAATCCGATACGCAACAGTCCATGACGTGAATGCTCCGAAATCCGTTTCCCCCTGGCCATCATCAATCTCCCCCCGATCGAGTTAGGCGGGCCGCAAGCGAATGCGGCCACGAGTATAAGTTAGGCTGAGGCGCCACGTAGCTATTTCTAATGGGTGCGAGCTAGCACTACTGGTCTAGTTCGTCAATTGGGATATTTTCCCATCGGTCATGCGCTGAAGTATCCACGAAGGACTAAGTCGAGCGATGGACGCCACTCCTTTGAAGCGTTCTTGCCTTTCACCGCGGGCGTTTGTCGCGACTATTCGTGCGAGCGATTACTCTATGACATCGACCAGATGAAGCGTGTGGAGGAGGTCTTATAGATGAGCGACGACTCTGAGCGGCGCCAGGAGGACTCGGGCGACGTTGCCCCCGTCCATCCGGAGGGGAACGACGAATCAGCATCGACCGAGGCTTCCGACCCGGCAGCCCAAGTTTCACCGGGCGAACGCTGGGCCTTTCGCCGCCTCACACAGATTCTTCGCTTCACCGACTTCATGACCCTGATGATGGTAGTCGCGACCGGCTTCAGCGCCTTCGCGACGTGGCGCACCGCGCAAGTGACTAACCTGCTCTTTTCAGTGGCGGAGCGCCCGTACATGGGCGTCGAGCAGGTCACCATCGATGGGACCGATGGCGAATTCGCTCGCGTGGTCGTTGATTGCCGTAACTTTGGCCAGGTCCAGGCCACCGGCGGAGTCGCCCAAGTCGGTGTCAGTATCGACGGCCGGCCTCTGCCGCAGACCAGCCGGGTGAGCGAAATCGAAAACATCGGGATCGTCTCTCCGACCGTCCCTCATCGGATCTTTCGCTTCGTCCCGATTAACCTCTTCAACCAGGTCCGCGCCTCGGGCTCCCGCATGATCGTGCACATCAGTTTCACTTATCGCGGCCCCGACCAGCGGCAGTTCTGCTACAGCAAGCTGTTCAGCTACGACCGTCGATCTGCCGATTTCATTCCGAACGGCGGCACCGACAAATGCAGCGGCGAGGTCTATTGATCGCGGCGTTGCGCCCACGCGGTCTATCTGGCAGTTTCAACTCTGGTTGCAGAACGATGCGCTGTCCTATCTGCAGGAAACCAGTCGATGCGACGCCGGCCAATCGCTTTCGCCCGTTCTGTTCGGAGCGATGCCGCATGGTCGATCTCGGCACTTGGGCGGGCGAGGATTATCGCGTGCCTGGCGCCGCCGTCGAAGACCGTGAACATCCCGACGACCTCAAAGACAAAAAGAAGATTCTGCATTGAGCGATCAGGCCGACGCGCGCTCGACGCACATGAGTAAACCCGCCGCCACAGCCGATCCTCATCTCGGCGTCGTTATCCATCCGGGTGCGACTGTCCATCCGAGCGCGGCCATCACCGGTGATGTCGAACTGGCGGACGGAGTCGCAATAGGTCCGTTCTGTATGCTCGACGGGCGCATCCGGATTGGTTCTGGAACCCGCCTGATCGGACACGTTACGGTCCTCGGTGATACCGAAATCGGGCAGGGCAACGTCCTACATCCAAATGTGGTCATCGGCGACGAGCCGCAGGACCTTGGCTACCAGGGCGAGCCGCGCCGGGTCACCATTGGCGATCGCAACGTGTTTCGCGAGGGCGTTACCATTCATCGCGGCAGCGAGCATGGCGACGTCACGATTATTGGCGACAGCAATTTCTTCATGCAGAACTCGCACGCAGCACATGATTGTCGCATCGGCAACTCTGTGATTATCGCGGGCGGAGCACTGCTGGCGGGGTGGGTCGAGGTCGGCGATCGAGCGCTGGTCTCGGGCAACTGCGTCGTTCATCAGTACACCCACATCGGGCGTCTGGCGATGATGCGCGGGCTGAGCCGCACCAGTCGCGACGTGCCCCCGTTCTGCATCATGGACTTGACCCATACCCTGCGCGGGATCAACGTCGTCGGTTTGCGCCGGGCCGGATTCGACGCCAAAACGATCAGGGCCTTGCGCGACGCCTTCAATGCGCTGTTCGGTGTGCGGCAGAACCTCAAGCTGGCCCTGGCGCGCCTCGAAGCCGAGGGACCGCATCCGCCCGAGGTCAACGAGCTCATTGCGTTCGTGCGCGGGAGCAAGCGCGGCGTCGCGTTCGGGCCTCGCGCCGGCGCGGCTGGCGATAGCGACGAATGACTAAGTAGCCGCGCCGATCGCGCTCAAGGCGCCGAGCTTGCCGATCCGGCCTCAGGCTGACAAGAATGTAGCGTCCCGTTGCCGCCGTATGGCGCGGATCTGGATAGTATGGCGAACGCCTGACAAGGGGCTCTATGCCGAAGAGACTACGTTTTGCGATCGGAGCGGGCCTGATCGTTGCCGCGATTGGCTACCTGATCGTGACGGCGGTCAGAAATACCGCCGAATATTATCTGACCGTAGACGAAGTGAAGGCCCGCCAGGGCGAGCTCGCCGGTCAGATGTTGCGCGTGGCAGGCCGCGTGGTGCCGGGCTCAATCGCGTGGAATCCCGTAACCTTGACCCTTTCGTTTGGCATCGCAGAGCCGCCGCCAGCCGGTCCGTCCGCGGATCAGGCGACTGCAGCGGCGTCGAACGGTGATAGTGGCCTGAAGGCGGTTTCTGCGATTGTTACTGGCGCGGCGGTCTTCCACGTCATCAGTCGCGGCGAGCCGAAGCCGGATATGTTCGCGGCTAATCGCGACGTTATTGTCGAGGGCGCGCTGGACCCCGGCGGCACGCTTGAGGCGCGCCAGGTTCTGACCAGTTGTCCATCGAAATATGTCCCCAAGCAGCCCGCAGCCGCGCAATAGCAGGAGCGATAGAGGATAACGATGCCGCTGATCGGTCAATTAGCGTTGGCACTGGCCCTGGTCCTCGCGGCCTACTCGATAATCGCCAACGTCGTCGGTGCGCGCGCCTCGATACCGGCGCTGACGACCAGCGCGCGTCATGCGCTATGGGCGATGTGCTCGATGGTTACGGTCGCGGTCGGTGCGCTACTGACCAGCTTGCTGCACAGCGATTTTTCACTCGAATACGTCGCATCGTACACCAGCTACTCACTGCCGACCGTGTACAAGATCACGGCGCTGTGGGGCGGTCAGCAGGGATCGCTGCTCTTCTGGACCTGGCTGCTGACAATCTTCACTTCGATCGTCGCCTTCCAGAATCGCCGGCGTAATCCGGAACTCACGCCTTATGCGCTCGCAGTCTTGGCCGGCCTCGCGATTTTCTTTCTCGGCATGCTCAATTTCGTCACTCGGCCATTCGAGTTGCTCGCGACCATTCCCAAAGACGGCCAGGACCTTAATCCCCTTCTGCAGAACTACTGGATGGCGATACATCCGCCGTCGCTCTATACCGGTTACGTTAGCGCCAGCGTGCCATTCGCCTTTGGCGCCGCCGCACTGATTGTCGGCCGCCTCGACG
This sequence comes from Binataceae bacterium (SeqCode), assembly GCA_036489375.1. Classification (GTDB taxonomy): domain Bacteria; phylum Desulfobacterota; class Binatia; order Binatales; family Binataceae; genus JADMIL01. The sequence continues at coordinate 8,552 of DASXFX010000033.1, forward strand.
ATAGCTGGATTCGGAGCACGCGCAGGTGGGCAATCTTTTCCTGGTTCTTCCTCACCCTGGGCAATATGTTCGGTGCGCGATGGGCCTACGAAGTCCTCGGATGGGGCGGTTATTGGGCGTGGGATCCGGTCGAGAATGCCGCCTTCATGCCATGGCTCGTGATGACCGCGTATCTCCATTCCGTCATGATCCAGGAACGCAAGGACATGCTGAAGGTGTGGAACCTGGTGCTCATAGGGATGGCCTTCGGACTTACCCTGTTCGGCACTTTCATCACGCGCAGCGGCGTCATTTCTTCGGTCCATTCGTTCACCCAGTCGGGCCTCGGGCCATACTTTCTGACCTTCCTGATCACGGTCACGGTGCTCTACACCGCATTGCTGCTGTCGCGCGTGAAGCAATTGCGCACGTCGGCTGAATTTGAGTCGTACCTGTCGCGCGAGGCCGCATTTCTCTTCAACAACCTGATGCTCGTCGGGATCGCCTTCGCGGTCTTCTGGGGCACGCTGTTCCCGGTGCTGTCGGAGGCCGTGCGCGGCGTCAAGATCACGGTAGGGCCGCCATTCTTCGATAAGGTCAACGCGCCGCTCGCGCTCGCGCTGATCTTTCTGATGGGCGTGGGGCCGTTGATCGCCTGGCGCCGATCGTCCTTCGATAGCCTCGCCAAAACCTTCGCCGCACCGGCCTTGTTCGGGGTCACCACCGGCGTCTGCGCCTTCATCGCGGGATTGCGCGAATGGTACGTGCTCGCGGCCCTTTCGCTAGCGGCCTTTGTGGTCGGCACGATCGTGGTCGAGTTCCGCCGCGGCGTCAGCGCCCGTCGGCACATGGTGGGGGAGTCGGTGCCCGCCGCGATGGTTAATCTGGTCGCCAAGAACAATCGCCGTTACGGCGGCTATGTCATCCATCTCGGCGTCGTGCTGGCGTTTGTCGGCATCGTCGCCTCGGCCTTCTTCAAGACCGAGGTCAAGCGCAGCGTGAAAGAGGGCGACACCTTCCAGGTTGGTTCCTACGATCTGGAATATCTCGGCCTCGAAACCACCGAAACTCCGCATCTCGAGAGCATTCGCGCCCGGGTCGAAGTGCGGCGCAACGGCCAGCCAATCGCGATGATGGAGCCGGCCAAGCTCTTCTACAAACGCCTCCAGCAACCAGCCACCGCCGTCGCCATCCGCTCGACTCCCGCCGCCGACCTCTATGTCGTCCTCGCCGGCATCGACGATCAGAGCGGTCTTGCGACCTTCCAGGTCTTCCTGACTCCGCTGGTCTTCTGGCTCTGGGCCGGCGGCTTGATCATGGCGCTGGGCACCGTGATCGTGATGTGGCCCAATGTGCGCGAACGCGCGCTGATCGCCGCCGCTGTGCGTGCGCCCACGCTGTACGACGACGACGCCCAGGCCGTCCCCGGTGGTGACTGACGCATGGCCCGCTTGCTCAAACTCCGCCCGCGCACCGCGGCTCTAATAATTGTCGCGTGCGCCTGCGCGCTCGCGCTGCCGATCGTGCTCGCGGCCGCGCCGACCGTCAGCGTGCAGGAAGTCGCCGAAGGTCTGACGTGCCAATGCGGCTGCGGCTTGACGGTGGCCAACTGCAATCATCCCAATTGTGAATTCTCGGTGCCCGTACGCGAACAGATCGGCAAGATGCTCGGACGCGGCATGGGCGGCACACAGGTGATCGCATACTTCCGCGGCAAGTACGGCGAGAAGATTCTCTCCGCGCCGACCACCCAGGGCTTCAACCTGCTCGCCTGGATCATGCCGTTCGCCGCGATCGCCGCCGGCGGTGCGCTGGTCGCCTTTACCGTCGGCCGCTGGCGCTCGAAAGCGCCGGCGCCTGCGTCCACTGACACTCCCCTCGCAGCGGGCGATGACCCCAGCAACTTCGACCCCGAACTGCGCCGCCGGCTCGCACGCGAGCTGAGCGATCGGATCTGACAGTGGCGAACTACCTCGCGGCGATTCTGATCGTCGCGGCGGTCGCGCTCTTTGTCGCGGCGCCGCTCAGCGGCGGCTTTCCGCGCCGGCGGCGCTCCAGCCGCCTCGAGCTTGAACTCGAAACCCTCGAACACGATCGCGGACTCGCGGTTCAGGGTCTGCGCGAACTCGAGTTCGATCGCGAGATGGGCAAACTCGACGATCTCGATTACCGCGAACTCAAACGCACGCTCGAAGACCGCGCGCTCTCCGCGATGACCGCGATCGAGCGCGCCCGCGGCGCCTCGCGCGCCTCGGCGATGCGCCTCGCCGCGCGCACGCCTCGCCCCGCGTCTGCGGCCGTGGCGGCGATCCCCGGTTCGG
>DASXFX010000085.1:0-35036 GCA_036489375.1 Binataceae bacterium (SeqCode)
GGTCAACCCATCAGCAGCAAAGGTTATAGGACCCGACGCCAGGGCATTGACGTGGGTAATCTCCCGTATCGCGATAAGAGCAACCGGTGATGCGGAGACACTGTTTGCGCGAATGTGGGCGCTCGTTGCCGGAGAAGGTGAGGATATGCCGACCGGGTTCGGTATTCCTTGCGCTACTTTCGCCAGAGTCGCGAGCTCGGAGATATCTGAATCTGCGAGGCTATTGTTCGCGAGAACGCGACGGAGGGCGTCTCGCTGCCAATCAGGGAGCCTCTCTGACCAAGCGAGCAAATCATCAAAAGTAAACGTGGACACGTCAAGCCCCGCTCATCCTAAAGTATTAGGATTAATTTGAATTATGATGGCTTTAAAGACGTTACCATTGACGAAAGAGGTCGTCCACATTCTGCCCCTGTCATTCGAGTAACCGAATTCGTCGCGTCCACCGTCGTGGCGGTTGACAGGAAAGGGTTATCGACGCTAAAAGCTTCCTTGGAAGATAAATCCGCGGTAATCAAGAGGCGGGCGTAATTCGGCGATAGCTGGGGAGTGGGCGCGCGTAACTGGCGGCCGCGTCAAAGAGAAGTTGAGCGCACATTATCGGCGCGCGAAAGAAAATGAAGAGGTGGGCGTGGAAGCTGGTGCGGGCTAGGAGACAGAGAGTGGGGGCAGTAACTCGCATCGGAAATGAATAGATAGTGGCGGGCGTAGATTTTGGTGCGCGAAGGTAAATGAAGAGTTGGCGCTGGTTGCGGTGGGGACGGTGAAATAGGTAGTTGGCGGGGATTGCGGGCGGCGAGACGGGTGCCGGGACAGGGTGGCGAACAAACATAAAGTTTATACGTCTGACTTTCCGCTTCGCGATAAGGCCGCGGTGCTGGTCGGATGCACGGCGCAGGATATCGCGAACTTCGTCGAGCGGGCGCTCAAGGAGTTTGGCATCAGCCGGGAACAGTTGAGCGTGATCCATTACCTGGACGATGCGAAGGCGGACACGATGACGGTCAACCAACTGCGCGAGTCGCTGATCGATGACAGCCCCAATGTCTCGCGCATTCTCAACAAGATGGTGGAGAAGGGGCTGGTCAAGAAAGAGCGGCAGACCGACGATCAACGGGTGGTCTATGTGTCGCTGACCGAGAAGGGGCGCAAACTGCATCAGCAGGCGGACGCGAAGATTACGGGACACAATCTGAAGCTGTCGCCGAAAGAGTGTCAGACGTTGATCGAACTGCTGATGAAGATTCAGTGAAGCGGGGGCAGCGGTAAGCATCGGCGGCGGATCGGGCTCGGACGACGGCAGGGCCGAATAGTCAGGCGAATGCGGGGAGCGCTCGCACGACAGCAGCAGGGGGGTTGGTTAAATAAGAGCGGACGCCTCGCGCAGGGGTGGCGGCGATAACATTAAGAGTTTGCGCGCGCGGCTGTGGCCGCGCTAAGCCGAACACATCGGCGGAGGCAGGCAGGGGTCGGAGGACGATATTGGGGAGTATCCCGACCTGCTCGTACGCTCAGTCGAATCGCTAGAGGATGAGCTGTTGAAGGTAGGATCGGAGCGGGTTTTAGAGGGGGGCGTTTGCGCCCGGTAATTTGTAAGAGCAACAAAGCCCTTGGCGGGCATAACAGAACAAACCAAACAGGTTTGCAGGAGGAAGCGCGATGAACCGGGATTTCGAATTCAAACAACTACTGCGCGCGTATCGTGCAGGAATCATCACGGAAGCGACGTTCGAGGCGGAACTGGCGGAAATCGAGCGCGGCGCGGGCAGCAACGGCAACGGCGCCCATGCGAGCTTCGAAGCGATGGGCAAGACCTATGGCTGCGAGCGCGACGCGGTGGTGGCGATGCTGGATCGTTTCCGCGCGGGCGAGGCGGGCGGCCAGGCGGCGTTTGGCGGATGGGAAAAGACGGTCAGCACCGAATGCATCCGGAGCGGGATCCGCATGATCACGGAGCGCGAAGGCTATCATTCGCGCGTATTCGAGCGGCGTTTGGCGGACCTCGGAGTGGAGTGCAAGGCACCCCTGACCGACTTCGGGCGCAAGCTCACGGAAAGACTGAGCGACTCCAAGATTAGCGACAACGACAAGCTGCTCTATCTGGCGTCGCTGGCACCTGATCCGGACGCGTTCTGGAAGCCGGTGCTGGAAGTGGTCGATCGGATCAAGGACGACCAGGAGAGCAAGGAGCTGTTCAAGCTCTATATCCAGGACGAGCTGTCGAGCGGGAAGTGGCTGACGTATGCATGCGAGGCGCTCAACGGGCCGGCCAAGGCGGCGAGCGCGGGGGCGATAGCGGCGACCGACGCCCTCTAAGCCTCATTAAAAGGGACGTGACGAGAAGGGGTGGAGCGTAGGCTTCGCCCCTTTTTGTTTGGCCGTTACATCACGGTGCGGGCGCGGGTCAGGCGGTTTCGCTGTGCGATTTCTGGGAGGCCGCGGTTGCGACGCGCGAGCTGCGGCGGCGTCGCACGCGATTCGCGGTCATGTGCTGGCCGCGGCTGGATTCCTTGAGGCGCAGGCGCACGGCACCCAGGCGATCGGATGCGCCATGGCCCATCGCGAGTCCGTTGAGGCGGCCGCGGAGCATCGAGGGATCGATACCGAGCGCATCGCAAACGCTATCGAAGGCAAACGGATGGTGGGTGCCGCGGGTGATGATCCATTGGGAGGCCTCGGCAAACGCGCGTCGCTTGCGCACACTGCCCAGGCGATTCCAGCCCTGCAGGATATTGATGGCGTCAACGAGGACGGCGAGCATCAGGCGCTGCTCGCTGCAGAGCCCGCCGCCGCCCATCGCGCCGAAGAACTGGCTCGGCAGGATGACATCGGTCGCCGCCATCGAATCCAGCGCTTCACGCTCGCGTTGGGCCTTATCCATTGTCGTGAACTCCTTTTGAGACCGGACTCTGCCGGTGCAATTCGCACGTGGGGCGTCGATGGTGGAGTTGATCTGGCGATGAACTGTTGTTCATTTTCGAGATCAGGCTCTCCGTCAACTGCGCCTCATTAACGTACCATCTTAATACATCTGATACGGCAGTAAAGAGGGTAAAGCATTCTAGAAGCATAAAATCATATGTAATTATTTCATTATGCGATAATAGGGCGAAGTATGGCCCGTCCACGATGATTAAGGAGAATATCAGCTAGATTTGGCGGGAGTTATGAGTACCTGCGCGGTGCGATTCGAGGGTAATTGAAGGCGGTTTCCGGCTGATGATGGCCGTGAGAGGTGCGTCTGTTATACTTCGAGGGACGGTACCATTTCGCAATGAAGCGACTGCGGAGCGCCAATTCGCGCGGGCTGAATTGACGATCTAAAGATGACGGAGAAGATGGAACAGACCAAACGCAAGACCCGGCGGATTCGAATCGGCGGAGTTGAGGTGGGCGGTGATGCGCCGGTGGTGGTGCAGTCGATGTGCGCGACGCGCACGATGAATATCGATCAGACGATCGCGCAGGCCCATCAGTTGGCGGAGGCGGGCGCGGGCATCGTGCGGATTGCGCTCGACAACGAAAAGGAAGTTCCGGCGCTGAAGGAGATTCGCGCGCAGACGCCTGGAATCACGCTGTCGGTCGATTTGCAGGAGAACTATCGCATCGCAGGCAAGGTTGCTCCGCACGTTGACAAGATTCGCTACAACCCCGGCCATCTGCATCATATCGAGAAGGCGAAGAGCATCCCGCAGAAGGTGAAGTGGCTGGTCGATATCGCGCGCGACAACGATATCGCGGTGCGGATCGGGGTCAACTGCGGGTCGGTGGCGCCGACGTTTCTGGAGAAGTACCCGGGCGATCAATTGAGCGCGATCGTCGAGTCGGCGGCGTACCATTGCGAGTTGATGGAAGAGTTCGGCTTCGATCGTTTCGTGGTCTCGCTGAAGGATTCCGACCCCAGCAAAGTGCTCGACGCCAATCGGCGATTCACCGCGCGACGACCCGACGTGCCGCTGCATCTGGGCGTGACCGAGGCTGGACTGCCGCCCGACGGGATTACCAAGACGCGGCTGGCATTCGAGAAATTGCTGGCGCAATCGATCGGCGACACGATTCGGGTATCGTTGACGCTGCCCAACGATCGCAAGCACGAGGAAGTGATCGTGGGCCACGCGATTATCGCGGACGTGAAGGCGGGCCGCTTCATCTCGGTGCCGGACTTCGGCACGGGGATGAACATCATTTCGTGTCCGTCGTGCTCGCGCGTCGAGAACGAGAAGTTCGTTGAACTCGCGCAGGACGTCAAAGAGCTGACGGGTTACGCCTCCAAGTACAAGATCACGATCGCGGTGATGGGCTGCCGGGTGAACGGGCCGGGCGAGACCGACGACGCCGACCTGGGCTTATGGTGCGGGCCGACGACGGTGAATCTGAAGAAGAAAGATCGGAAGATCGGGAACTTCAAGTACGACGAGGTGTTGCCGCATCTGCGCGCCGAGGTCGATCGGCTGATCGCGGAACGGACCGCCGCAAGCAATTAAATCAAGCTGATACGCCGGGCCGATCAGTGTCGTCGGGGGAGGGCTGTCGCTGTTGGACAAGATGCATTTCACCCGGATGGATCAGGGCAGCGACGGGGATTTCCAGATCCTCAAGCGGGTCCATGAAACGACCCTCGCCGAACTGCCGGACCATCTGATGGCGATGGTCGAAGACCTCTCGGGCGATCAGGCTTACAATCTCGACCGCCGGGGGCATAGCCTGCAGGCCGCCACACGCGCGATGCGAGACGGCGCCGATGAGGAATTGATCGTCGTGGCGCTGCTTCACGACATCGGGGAATCGTTGGGCCCGATGAATCACGGCGAGATTGCGGCTTCGATCCTGCGGCCATTCGTTTCGAGCGACCACTACAATCTGCTCAAGTATCACGGGGTCTTTCAGACCTACTTCTACGCACGGCATCTCGGGCTCGATCCGAATGCGCGGGACCAGTTCAAGCACGAGCCGTGGTATCAGATGACGGCGGATTTCTGTGCGAAGTACGACGAGGTTTCGTTCGATCCCAATTATCGCAACGAACCGATCAGCACCTTCGCGCCAATGGTGCATCGCGTGCTGAACAAGCCGTGGCTGCCGCCGGGAAAAGCCGTCTGAGATTGAAGCTCAATCTGTCGGGCTAAATCTTTTGTTTGGTTTGGTGCCAGTCGGCGAGGAACTTTTCGAGGCCGGCGTCGGTCAGCGGATGCTGCAATATCTGTTTGATGACGTTGGGCGGCAGGGTCGCGACGTGGGCGCCGGTTTCGGCCGCGTGCAGCAGGTGCAGCGGCGAACGAATCGAGGCGACCAGCACTTCCGCCGGAAAATCGTAGTTCTCCATGATGCGCACGGTCTGATCGACCAGCAGCAGGCCGTCCTGGCCGATATCGTCGAGCCGGCCGACGAAAGGCGACAGGAATGACGCGCCGCATTTGGCGGCCGCGAGCGCTTGCAACGGACTGAAAATCAGGGTGACGTTTACGCGGATGCCGCGGCTGGAGAGCGCCTTGGTCGCCTTCAGGCCTTCGAGCGTCATCGGGCATTTGACGACGATGTTGCGATGGAGCGCGGCGAGCTTTTGCCCCTCCTCAAGCATGGCAGGAGCTTCGGGCGCAATCACTTCGGCGCTGACCGGGCCATCGATAATCTCGCAGATTTCGCGCAATACGGTCGCATAGGGGCGTCCGCCTTTAGCCAACAGACTGGGATTGGTGGTGACGCCGTCGGCGAGGCCGAGTTCGACAATCTCGCGAATCTCGCTGACCTCGGCTGAATCGACAAAGAATTTCATCGCGAAGCTGCCTCCCGCCTGGGCGCTTGCGGCCGCATCAGCACCGCGCGGGCCAGGGTTACTCGCTGCGGCGATTTCAGATTCACCAGCAAGTCGGAAATGGTTGAATTGAGTTTTGGATGAATAAGGGTTGGCGCCAGCTCCGCCATTGGAGCCAGCACGAAACGCCGCTCGTGCAGGCGCGGATGCGGCAGCCTGAGGGCGGGCGTGTCACGGGTTTCCTTGTTGAAGAATAGCAGATCGAGATCGATCAAGCGCGGCTTGTGTTTGCCACGGCCCGCCGGTTTGCGGCCGGGTACGCGTTTGCGGCCCATGGTGCGTTCGATTGCGAGCAGGCGGCGCATCAGCGACTCGGCTGGAAGTTCAGTTTCGATTTCAACTACACCGTTGAGAAATGGTCCCTTCAAATCGGGATCGCCGACGGGTTCGGTCTCGTAGGCCGAGGATTGGCGGAGCACGCGCGTATCGGGCAGGCTCGCGATGCGCGTGATCGCCTCCCTGTAGTTGGCGGCTCTATCGCCCAGATTGGTTCCTATTCCGATGAAAACCCGATGGGGCATTCCCCGCCGTCACAACCGCAGCGCTTTGATTCGACCCACCGCCTCACGCAAACGCTCGCTCGGCACCGTCAGTGAAAAGCGAACGTAACCCTCACCACCCTTGCCGAAACCGGAACCCGGCGTAATCACCACGCCGGTCTCTTTCAATACGCGCTCTGTAAACGACACCGAGGTATAGCCGGGAGGGACCTGGGCCCAGATGTAGAAAGTTGCACGCGGGACATCGCAGGCGAGGCCCAGTGCGCGCAAGCCTTCAACCATCAGGTCGCGCCGCTCCTGGTAGATGGCGCAATATTCGTGGAGCGTTTCCTCGCCGCCGGTAAGGGCCGCGATTGCAGCCTCCTGCACCGCCTGGAAGACGCCCGAATCGACGTTGGTCTTGACCGTGCCGAGGGCGCCAACCAGTGTGGCGTTGCCGACGACGAAGCCGACGCGCCATCCGGTCATCGAGTAGGTCTTTGAGAGCGAGTGAAACTCGATCGCGCATTCACGCGCGCCTTCGACTTCGAGCACGCTGGGGGCGCGATAGCCGTCGAAGGCAATTTCCGAATAGGCGAAATCATGCGCCAGGATAATGTTGTGCTTTAGACAGTAGTCCACCGCGTGCTTGAGGAAGGCCAAGTCGGCGGTGGCCGCGGTCGGATTGTTGGGATAATTCAACCACATGACCTTCGCCCGCCGCGCGATTTCCACCGGAATCGCAGCGAGGTCGGGCAAGAAGCCATTCTCGCGCCGCAGGTTCATGTAGTAAGGCTCGCCGCCATTGAAGACGGTGCCCGAATAATAGACCGGGTAGCCGGGACTCGGGATGAGCACGACGTCGCCGGGATCTACCACCGCTACGGGAAAATTCGCGATGCCTTCTTTCGAGCCGATGAGCGCGCAGGCCTCGCGGGTGCTGTCCAACGTTACGTTAAAGCGCCGCTTGTACCATCCCGCTGCCGCTTCGCGGAAACGATCGAGGCCCTGGTAATCGGGATAGCGATGGTTGACCGGTAGATCGGCGGTGCGCTTGAGCGCGTCGACGATGTGGCGCGGCGTCGGCAGATCGGGGTCGCCGATACCGAGGCTGATGACGTCAACGCCGGTCTGTGCGACCTCCTTCTTGAGACGGTCGAGTTCGGCAAAAAGATAGGGCGGTAAAAGACCTAAACGCGAGGCAACCTTGATTTGCACCGACGAGGCAATCTCCAGTCCGTCTTGGACTGTCAGATTGATTAACACACTTTGGATGGGGCCGAAACCAAGGCAGTGCGCAACAGAAGCGATAATCGCCCGACTTTTAACATGCGGGCGGCGATTTGCAGGAGCTTATTCACAGGCGCTGGACGACCCGGTGATTGGCTTTTGCGCCGCGTTCGGTATGCTGCAAGCGGAGAAATTCGTTGCAAGCCGTTGCGGCCCAATCGGAACCGCGATTAAAGGCACCGTGCGGACCGGTTCTCCATAACTTCTGCTTGCGGATCGGATCGCGCAATGTTAGATATTCTTTCGTTTGAAGTCGGCGCAGGCGACGTTTGATTGTGAATAACTGCGGCTTTATGCCGACTTTCGGTTGACCTTGTACAGGCATGCTTGTTACTGATGCTCGCGCACCGATTCCGGCTAATGTCCGTGCGTTTGCGAGATCGCGCAGCCGGTCGTGGGAATGAGCCAGATTTGACACGATGAACCGCATACTAATCCCTGTCTCCCTGTTCATGTTCGTGATCGGCCTGTACATGGTCGGGGTCTCCCAGCGCCCGTGGGCGGCGCGAAGCGACGTCGAGCAGCCGATCCCTTTCAGCCATCGGGTGCACGCCGGAATCAACAAGATTCCATGTCAGTACTGCCACGAGTATGCGCGGCGATCGGCAAACTCGGGCGTGCCTCCGGTCGAGCGTTGTGTCGGTTGTCACGGCAGCGCGCTATTGGGCGGTATCGAGCCGGTCACGCGGCCGTGGACGGACCAAAAGCAGCCGCCGTTCGAAATTCGCTGGAATCGCGTGTACGCGTTGCCGGATTTTGTGCGCTTCGTTCACAAACCCCATATCTGGGCTGGTGTGCAGTGCCAGGAATGTCACGGGCCGGTTGAAACCATGGACCGAATCGTGCCGGTGCACGAGATCAACATGGGTTTCTGCGTGGATTGCCATACCAAGCGCGGCGCCACGCAGGAATGTTTTGTCTGCCACCACTGAGCGAGGAAACGAAATGTCAGATGGGCTGTCCAGGCGGTCGTTCCTGAAATTAGCGGCTACGGCATCTGCCGCCGCCGCCATACCCGGTTGCGAACCGGCCGCCAGAAAGCTGATTCCATACGTGGTTCCGGATGAGAACGTCATTCCCGGCGTTCCGACCTTCTATGCCACCACTTGCACGGAGTGCTCCGCCGGATGCGGAGTGGTCGCGCGCGTAATGGAGGGGCGGGTAATCAAGCTCGAGGGGAATCCGGTAGATCCGATCAGCCAGGGTGCGATCTGCGCGCGCGGGCAGGCCGCGCTGCAGGGACTGTACAATCCCGATCGCTTGGGCGATCCCAAGACCCGCCAGTCGGATGGCACGCTTACCCCAATCCATTGGGACGACGCGACCAAGCTGATGAACGGCAAGCTCGCGGCGGCGGCGCAAGCCGGCAAGGGACGTGTCGCCTTCATCGGAGCGCCGCAGGGCCCGACGCTCAACAGCGTCGCCAAAGCCTGGGGGGTCGCCTACAACTCGGTCCGCGTCGGTTTCTGGGAAGCGCTTAGCGACGAGCCGGCGGAAAGGGTCGTCTATTCTACTTTCGGGCGGCACGATCTGCCGATCTACAAGCTGGATCAGGCCGAGACGATAATTTCGTTCGGCGCGGATTTCGTCGAGACCTGGCGATCGCCGGTCGAATATGCTCGCCAATTCGCACAGTTCCGCGCACCCAAGACGCGCGGGGGAACCTTAAGCATTGGACGCGCCGCGTACGTCGGCCCGCGGCTAAATTCGACCGCGGCAAAATGCGATGAGTGGGTCGCGTCGAATCCCGGGACTGAGGGCGCGGTCGCGATGGCGGTGCTTAACGTCGTCGTCAACCAAGGCTGGGTCGCGGCTAACACGGGCGTCAATCTCGATGACATCAAGAAGCTGGTAGCGAATTACGACCCGGAAAAAGTCAGCGCGCAGACCGGCGTTCCAGCCGAACAGATCAAGCGCATCGCAGGGTGGTTCGGGCAGGCGACCGGGGGTGCGGTGGCCCTGGCGGGAACGGCTGAGGTTCAAGCGCACCTGGCGGCCTACATTCTGAACCTGGTCACCGGCAACCTCGGCAAGACGATGATTTTCCTCGACGAGGAGGTCCCGCTCGAAGCCACCTGGTCTCAGTCGATTAAGGGGATAATCGACGCGATGCGCGATGGCGAGGTCGATGTCCTCATAATCGCGGGCGGAAACCCTGCTTATTCGATGCCGCCAGCCTACGCCTTCAAGGAAGCTTCGAAGCGCGTCGGCTACGTTATCTGGATGGGCGACGCGCCCGACGAGAGCGCGGACCTCGCGAATCTTTTGATCCCCACGCATCATCCGCTGGAGACCTGGCGCGATACGGCGCCGCGCGCCGGCATCCATGGCCTGGGTCAGCCGGTGATGCAGCCGGTGTACCGGAGCCGGGCGTTGCACGACATTTTGATTGCTTCGGCGCACGTCGGCGCGGGTACCGCGGGGCAGGCGATCACATACGAGAACGCCGCCGACGCGATCAACACGGCGTGGCAGGATTTACAGGGGAAGATTGGCGGCGGCTCGACGCCGAAACAGTTTTGGGACGATGCCCGCCGGCACGGCGGTGTTTTTCAGGACGGAAAACCGGCCACAGTCAAGTTCGCGCTTGAAGACGACGATATAGAAGCGATGAGCGGTCCGCCGCCGGCACCCTCGGAGCTGACGCTGTGGGCCTTTCCGCATATCTTCCTGTATGACGGGCGCGGTGCGAATAAGTCGTGGCTGCAGGAGATTCCCGATCCGGTGACCCAGATTGTTTGGGACACCTGGGCGGAAATTCATCCAGATACCGCCGCGAAACTTGGCCTCAAAAAGGACTATGAGCAGACGCGGCTCTTCGCCGGCATCGACGTCATCAGGATATCTACGCCGGGCGGTCCGATTGAACTGACCGCAACGATTTCCCCGCTGGTCAAGCCCGGAGTTATTGCGGTTCCGTTTGGCCAGGGACACACCTCCTACGGCCGCTACGCCAACGGTATCGGCGTCAACCCCTTCTACTTTTTACCCGAAGGCACACGCAGCGTCGCCGTGACCGCGCGCAAGCTCGATAAGCAGTACAAGCTGGTGACGCCGCTCGGCAGCAGCGACATGATGGGCCGTACGATTATCGAGGCGATGACTGTCAGCGATCTCGCCAACGGCGTGGAGCCGGACTTCGGCGAGGAAAAGGTCGATCGCCCTTACGAGATGTACGCGCCGATCGAGTATGCCGGCCACAAATGGGGCATGACGATCGACGTCAACTCCTGCACCGGATGCAGCGCGTGTATCGCGGCGTGTTACGCAGAGAACAACGTTCAGGTCGTGGGCAAGGCCAACGTCGATCTCGGCCGCATCATGTCGTGGATTCGGGTCGAGCGGTATATCCAGCCCGCAGACAAGGTCGGTGACGGCCCGCTGATACAGATTGCACCGATGCTGTGCCAGCAATGCGATCATGCGCCGTGCGAGCCGGTGTGCCCGGTGTTCGCATCGCATCACACCAACGAGGGACTCAACGCGCAGATCTACAATCGCTGCATCGGCACGCGGTTCTGCGAGAACAATTGTCCGTACAAGGTTCGCCGCTTCAACTGGTACGCGCCCGAATTCGTCGAGCCGCTGAATTACCAGCTTAATCCTGACGTAACTGTGCGCGGCGCGGGCGTGATGGAGAAATGCACGTTCTGCATCCAGCGCATCACGACTGCCGAGATCAACGCACGCACCGAAGATCGCAAGCTGGTTGACGGCGAGATCATCCCGGCTTGTGCGCAGGCCTGTCCGTCGCGCGCGATCACGTTCGGCGACATCAACGACCCCAATAGCGCGATGATCAAGCGCCGCAACGATAACAAGGGTCGGGTCTATACGATGCTACCGGAGTTCAATGCCCTGCCCGCGATTACCTACTTGCGGGACCTGTATCAGGAGAAGGGGAAAGCCTAAATGGCAGCCGCCGTCGATCAAAGCAATTATCACAACCTGTCGTTCCTCGACGTCGACCGCACCGCCCAGCGGGTCATGGCGCCCGCCGGTCTCAAGTACTGGCTATGGGTGGGATTTTGCGCCTTCCTGGTAGCAGTCGGCGGGTCGTTCTGGACCCGGCAAATCTACGAAGGTCTGGGCGTCACCGGGTACGGTCAACCGACCTTGTGGGCGATCTATATCACCGACTTCGTCTTCTGGGTCGGTATCGCGCATTCGGGCACATTGATCTCGGCGGTGCTCTTTCTGTTCCGCACGCGATGGCGCACGGCGGTCTATCGATGCGCCGAAACCATGACGGTCTTTGCGGTCCTCACGGCCGGCCTCTTTCCGATCGTCCATCTCGGCCGTCCGTGGTTCTTTTACTGGCTGTGCCCGTATCCTAACGAACGCTACCTGCAGCCCGATTTCCGGTCGCCGCTGACCTGGGACTTTTTCGCGATCAGTACCTACCTCACGACCAGCACGCTGTTCCTGTCGATGGGGTTGATTCCCGATATCGCCAACCAGCGCGATATTTCGATCGGATGGCGCAAGAAGTTCTACAGCGTGCTGGCCTGCGGATGGCAGGGCACCGATCGTCAATGGCGCAACTTCTCGATGGCTTACCTGCTGCTCGCGGGGTTCGCGACACCACTGGTGCTCTCGGTTCACAGCGTCGTCTCGTGGGATTTCGCGACGATGCAGACGCCGGGCATGCACAGCACGATCTTCGCCCCTTACTTCGTCGCCGGGGCAATTTTCTCGGGCTGCGCGATGGTGCTGACGCTGATCATCCCGATGCGCAAAATGCTGCATATCGAGGACCTCGTAACCATCTGGCATCTCGATAGCCTCGCCAAGGTCATCCTGCTGACTTCCCTGGTCATCACGTACTCGTATTCGACCGAGGCCTTTCTGGTCTATTACGCGCAGGACCCGATCGAGATGACGACCTTCTATCAGCGCTTCTTTGGCCATCAGGGATATCTGTTCGGCGGCATGGTGCTATGTAATTGTCTGATACCGTTACTTTTGTTTTCGCCGAGTATCCGCACCAACACGATCTGGCTGTTCGTTATCTCGATCTTCGTCAATATCGGAATGTGGCTGGAGCGCTTCGTCCTGATCGCGGGATCACTGTCGGTCGCCACAATCCCGTCGCAATGGAAATTCTATGTGCCGAAAGTGACCGAGGTGATGATCACGATCGCGAGCTTCGGCTGGTTCCTGATGAACTTCTCGCTGTTCACGAAATTTCTGCCGATCGTATCGATGACAGAGTTGAAGGAAGGGGTTGGCTGGCTGCGCAAATCGGCCCGCAATACCTATCCTTACGGAAAGGCATCATGAGCGGTGATATTGAACTGATCGGAGTATTTTCGGACGACGCTCAGTGCGCGCACGCAATCGAGAAGCTGCATCACGCATCGATCGTCGAGTTCCACACCTTCTCGCCGTTTCCAAGCGAGAAAATGTTGGAAGCGGTCGATGAAGTGCGTGAATGGGGGCGCAGTCCAGTGCGCAAGTTTGTTCTCGCCGGCGGCATCACCGGTGCTATCACGGCCCTGGTGTTGACTGTCGGAACGTCGTGGGAATGGAACCTCAACACGGGGGGTCGTCCGATTGCCTCGATCACGCCGTACATCGTGATCATCTTCGAGATGATGATCCTGTTTGGTGTACTTGGGGCCGTGACCAGCTTCTTTATCAAGAGCGGGCTGCCTTCCTTTGAGTCGGCGACGGGTTATCGCACGCGCTTCGGCGCCGATCGATTCGGACTGGTGGTGCGGACGGCCGAGAGCGATAGCGCGAAAATCGAGGCAATGATGCGCGAGGCTGGAGCTGAAGAAGTCGTGCGCGAGGCGGCGTGATTGCCGCAGGATGATGGACACAGGTTTAGTGCAAGATTTTGGACAAGGCTTGAAAACCGATGAGCGCTAATCGACCCGCATCGCTGGGAGCGGCCGCCGCGCGCCCAATTCGCCAACCGGTGCAACTAAACTGGAGCCGTCTGACGACGATCGCGGTCGTGCTCGTTGCTATCGGCATCGTCGGGACCGGCGCTGGAATCGCGGTAGGCGACCCTCGGCAGGTGTGGCTGACGTGGCTGGTTGACCTGCTTTTCTTTGTCGGCATCGCACAAGGCGGATTGATCGTCTCGGCGGGGTTTTATCTGACCCAAGGACGTTGGGCAGGTTCTACCCATTACCGGCTCGCCGAGTCCTTTTGGCGCTTCCTGCCGCTCGGACTGGTGCTGTTCCTGGGTATCGTGATCGGTCGCAATTACATCTTTCCGTGGATTGCGCATCCAGTGGCGAATAAGGTCAAGGCACAATGGCTGAGCGCACCTTTCCTGCTCACGCGCGACTTCCTGGCGTTGGCCTGGATGACGTTCGTGTCGTGGCGCTTCATCCTGATTTCGAACACCGAAGAAGCCGTAATCTGGCATCACGAGCCAGATACGATAGAGATGCCGCCGGTGCCGGTCCGCCGCATCGCTCCGCTGCTCGCTATCTCGTACGCGATAGTGTGGACGCTGTTCGCCTACGACCTGATTTCGTCGCTGTCGCCGCAATGGCACAGCACGCTATTTGGATGGTGGTACTTCGCGACGGTGTTTTGGAGCGCCATCTGCACGATGTCCTTCACGGCTTCCCGGATGCGCACGTTGCTCCCGGCGGGCAATATGTTTACCCGCGGCAAAGTGCTGCACGATCTCGGCAAGATGATTTTCGCCTTCTCGGTTTTCTGGATGTATCTGACGTTCGCGCAATACATCGTCATATGGTACGGCGACATTCCGACTGAGACCTTTTTCATCATCGGGCGGGCCTGGCATCACCCATGGATGTTGCTGACCTGGCTGTGCCCGGTCCTGTTATGGGCGCTGCCGTTCAGCGTGTTGATGGGCGTAAAGCCCAAAAAAACCCCGGCGATTCTCGGTTCGGTGGCCTTGCTCGGGATGATCGGCGTATGGATTCTGCACTACATTTTGATTGTACCTTCGCTGTTCCCGGACACCCTGCCGCTCGGCTGGATCGAACTGTGCGTGACGGCCGGATTCCTCGGTGCTTTTATATTTTGTGCAATTCCTGGACTGAGGCAGTTGGCCGAAGTCGCGGTGTCCGATGGATTGGAGACGAGTCATGAAGCCCCCGCGCCACATTAGGCTCACGCGCGCCAGTATCAGCGCGGCCCTGATCGCGATGGCGGTCGGTATCGCCGGCTGTGCATCGGGCGGGCCGTATCCATTGGATACGCTCTCGCCCAAGTCGGATCTGACTCGCGCGATCCTGAACCTGTTCAAAGAAGTAACGATTCTCGATTCGATCGTGCTGGTGGTAGTCGTAGTCGCAATGATCGGCGCGATCTTCGTCTATTCCAGCCGCGAGGGCGATCCGGGCGAGCCGTCCGCGATGCACTCCGACGTCACGCTCGAAATGCTCTGGACGGTAATTCCGGCGCTGATCCTGGTGGCGATAACGGTGCCGACGGTCCATACGATCATCCGCACGCAGCCCAACAAGTGGCCGGCGGATACGCTCGAGGTCAAAGTCATCGCCCATCAATGGTGGTGGGAATTTCGGTACCCCACGTTGGGCGTGGTGACAGCGGATGAAGTCCATATACCAATCAATCGCTCGATCCACTTCGCAATGACCTCGAAGGACGTTATTCACAGTTTTTTCATGCCGTCGATTGGCGGCAAACGCGACGTCGTTCCAGGCCAGGAGAATCAGATTACCCTGACGGCCGATACGCCGGGCGAATATTACGGCCAATGCACCGAGTTCTGCGGAGCGTCGCACGCCAAC
Source organism: Binataceae bacterium (SeqCode) (assembly GCA_036489375.1). GTDB lineage: Bacteria > Desulfobacterota > Binatia > Binatales > Binataceae > JADMIL01. The sequence goes on from DASXFX010000085.1 coordinate 15,330, forward strand.
ATGCGCTTTCGGGTCTTCGTCGATACCCCAGAAGCGTTCAATCAATGGGTGGCGCATCAGAACGAGGTCCCGATGAAGCCGACGGAAGGCCCGGCGGCCGCAGGAGCCAAGATCTGGGCCGACGCGCCGTGCGCAATCTGCCATACGGTCAAAGGCATTTCGGGATTTTCGAAGGAATACACCTACGGGTTTCGCGGTCCCGATCTGACTCATTTCGGCAGCCGGACGACGCTTGCCGGCAGCATGCTCAAAAACACGCCCGCGAACGTCGCGCTGTGGATCAAGAATCCCGACGCGGTGAAGCCCGGCGCCAATATGCCAACGCTCGGTCTGGACGATCAGGAATTGAGCGATTTGGTTGCGTACCTCGAGAGCCTTAAGTAGGAAATTACCAATGGCGGCCCAACCAAAACCGTTACATCTCGAACAGGTCAATTACCTCGAAGGTGGTGGAATTTACGGCTGGCTCACCACCATCGATCACAAGCGCATTGCCGTGCTGTACGGGATCTCGGCGCTGCTGTTCATGGCGCTGGGCGGCACCGAGGCGATGCTGGTGCGGGCGCAGCTGATTGTACCGAACAATCATTTCCTGTCGGCCGACTTCTACAATCAGATGTTCACGATGCACGGCTTGACGATGATCTTTCTGGTCGTCATGCCGTTGGAAACGGGGCTCTTCGGCAACTTCCTGATTCCACTGCAAATCGGCGCTCGCGACGTCGCGTTCCCGCGCCTCAATGCGTTGAGCTACTGGATCTTTATCCTGGGTGCGCTATCGCTGAATTTCGGCTGGATCTGGGGCGGATTGCCCAACGGCGGATGGTTTGGCTACGCCAACCTGACCGAGCGTGCTTACGCGCCCGGTCTCAATATCGACTACTACGACGTTGGCCTGCTTATCCTCGGTATCTCGTCGGTAATGAGCGCGCTGAACTTCTTCGTCACGATCGTCAATATGCGCGCTCCCGGCATGACGTTTATGCGCATGCCGATGTTTATCTGGGCGCTGCTCGTGACCGTCATCCTGTTGCTACTCGCATTTCCGGCACTCACCGTCGGCTTGATCTTTCTATTCGCCGACCGCTATTTCGGCTCGCATTTTTACGAAGTCATCGCCGGCGCGACGCCGATGCTGTGGCAGCATCTGTTCTGGATCTTCGGACATCCCGAAGTTTACATCATGGCGCTGCCCGCCTTCGGCATGATCTCCGAGGTGCTGCCGGTCTTCTCGCGCAAACCTCTCTTCGGCTATCCGATGATGGCCTACTCCATCATCCTGATTGCGTTTCTCTCTTATGGTGTGTGGGGCCATCACATGTTTGCGACCGGTATGGGACCGGTGGCCGACTCGGCTTTCGCGATCACCTCGATGCTCATCGCGATACCGACCGGGGTCAAGGTTTTCTCCTGGATCGCGACGGTATGGGGTGGACGATTGCGCTTTACCACCTCGATGCTCTTTGCGCTGGGCTTCATCCTGGAATTCACGATTGGCGGCCTGAGCGGCGTCATGCATGCGAGCGCGCCGATCGATCTTGAGCAGACCGATTCATATTTCATCATCGCGCACTTCCATTACGTGCTCTTTGGCGGCGTGCTGATGGCGATACTGTCGGCCTTCTATTTCTACTTTCCCAAGATGTGCGGCCGCTTCATGAACGAGACCTTGGGCAAGTGGCACTTCTGGCTGACGACGATTTTCTTTAACTGCACCTTTTTTCCGATGCATTTCCTGGGCGAATGGGGGATGCCGCGGCGCATCTACACCTACGCCCCGGATATGGGCTGGAATTTCTGGAACATGTTCGAAAGCATCAGTGCATTCTGCCTTGGTGCATCATTCCTGCTGTTCTTCGCCAACATCGCGTGGAGTTGGTTCAACGGCGAGCGTGCGGGCGCCGATCCGTGGAATGCGCGCACGCTCGAATGGTCGATACCGTCGCCACCCCCGATCTACAACTTCGTCACGGTGCCAACGGTTCATTCTCGCGACGCCTTCTGGGTCGAAAAGTACGGCGACGTCGAGGCCTCGGGCCTGGCGGAGAAGCGGGTCAACGTCGAGTACCAAACTCTGCCGACGCCCGAAGAGATCGCGGCTATTCACATGCCGTTGCCTTCGCTCTTCCCGATCATCATGGCGGGCGCTATTTTCCTCGCGGGCGTGGGCATGCTGGTCGGATGGTTCCGGCTGGTTTTTCTCGGTCTGGGATTGCTGGGGTTTTGCGCGATCTCGATGTCCTTCGAGTACAAGGAATGGGGCGAGGACAATCCTCATCAGGTACACGAGAGTTTTCTCAAGCTGGACAATCGTAAAGTCGGCGTGTGGTCGTTTATCGGATCGGAATGCGTATTCTTCGCCAGTCTGATTTCGACCTTCATGGTGTACAAGTCCCGCAGTATCGGGCTACCCGACGCCGACATTCTCAATATTCCGTTGACCTCCTTCAGCACGTTCATTTTGCTGATGTCGAGCTTGCTGATGGTGCTGGCGCTTGCCGGCTTTCAGGGGGGCAAGCCCAAGGTCGGAACTTTCTGGCTCTTCGGCACCGCATTCTTCGGGCTGATCTTCTTGGGCGGTCAGGTGTACGAGTTTACGAGCTTCTACCGCGAAGGGATGCTCTACAACACCAACCTCTTCAGCCAGTGCTTCTACACGCTGGTCGGCTTCCATGGCTTCCACGTCTTTCTCGGCGTAGTTTGGCTTTTGGTCATGGCCTTCGCTGGAATGAAGGGTAAGATCGGCAGGAGCCGGGCACTGTCGGTCGAACTATGCGGCCTTTACTGGCATTTCGTCGATATCGTTTGGGTCGTCATTTTCACCCTGATCTATCTAATGAGGACGATTAAGCGCGCATGAGCGACCACGCTATAGAACACGACCACGTTCACGGTGGGCACGACGACGCCGTCCACGAACACGCGCATCCGGGATGGCAGGTTTATTCGCTGGTCGCGGTTGTCCTGATTATTCTGACCGCGATGGAGATCGGAGTCTTTTACGCTCCCTTTCTCCAGGCATGGCTGGTTCCGATGCTGATAGTTCTCGCGATCTTGAAGTTTATCCTGGTCGCGGGATTCTACATGCACTTGAAGTATGATGGGCCGGTCTTTACGACCCTGTTCGCATTTCCATTGCTCTTGGCCTGTATGATTTGCGGATCTCTGATGCTGCTCTTCCTTTACCTGGGACGTCACACGGGATACTGACCAAGCTGGCACAAGGATCGGGCTTCCGTTCCGTGCAACAAAATGTGGACCGCTGAACCCCAAGTCGTACTCGCCATCGCGCTGGTCGCGTTGGTTTACGTCGGCGCATCAATTGGCATGAAACGCCGGCCGAATCAGCGTCAACAGATGGCGTTCTGGTTCGGTATCGTGATGCTGTTTGCGGCGCTAACCGGTCCGCTGGGCTCATATGCCAAGGGCTTCAGTTTTTCGGCCTACATCTTCCAGCAGATGCTTCTGGTTTTCGTGGTGCCGCCGTTATTCCTGCTCGGCTTGCCCGATTGGATGGCGCGTCCGGTCATGATGCATCGTTTCGTCGAGCCGTGGATGCGACGCCTCACCCGGCCATTGATTGCCTTTCTGACCTTCTCGATGTTCTTCGCTCTGCTGCATTATCCGGCGCTCTGCGATGAGGTGTGCCACGCACGGCCGTTCTATGGCAGCATTCGCGTAGCGCTGGTTTTGGTCGGCCTGTTGCTCTGGTGGCCGATGCTGAGCCCGCTGCCGGAATATCCGCGGCTCACCTACCCGATGCAGATCCTTTACCTGTTCCTGCTGATGATCCCGATGACCGCAGTGGCTGCGCCGATTACGATGGCCGAAACTGTGCTGTACACGTTCTACAGCATGGGCGAACATCCGTTCGGGCTGTCTGCGCTGGATGACCAGGTTCTGGGCGGACTGATCATGTGGATCGGGCAGGGCGTTTACATAATGTTCATCTTCAGCGGCATTTTCTTCCGCTGGGCGCAGCGCGAAGACTCGGAAGTTCCCGCAATCAATCGCAAGCCCGCGCGCGTTCACGTGCTGCGCCCGCACGACCGTCCCGCTTTGTAACGCAGCGGCTGCGCTACTTCACACAATCCCCGTTCGCGAACCGCCCTATGGCTGGGGCGGCGAACCGAAAGTAACGGTGTAGTTCGACCCGCTCAACTGTTGTAGCTGACACGGATACGCGTTCTGATTTGTTTTGCATGCGCTGGGGTCGCCCGCGCATGGCGTGTCGCCTAATGCGGTGCAGGTAGTGCAGCTCAACGGAAACACGCCGACGTTGGTCTGGTTATTTTGGGCGGTGGCGGCTGTCGCCGGTATTCCGGTGCTGGGCACGATGCTAATCGGATAGCTGAAGCCGTTGACCAGGCTGACATCGTAATTGTCGTTATACGTGTTATTGAAACTCCAGAAATCGTGCAGCGTGAACTCCGCGAAGCTGTTCGAGCAGCCCTGCCACGGGTCCTGATTTACGGCCAAGGCAAACGATGCCTGGCAGGTGTTCTTGGTGAAATTGAGCGGTTGCGATGCGCCGTTGTCCAGCGGGAAGGTGCAGATATATTGATTGCTACCGATCGTGCAGAACGAAGAAAAGTCGCTGGGCTGGTAACACGAATTCGACAGGAAACCCAGGTGAATCGTAATGTTCGATCCGGTGCTGTTCTTCACCGTGACAGAATTAGCCGGCGGCACTGCGGCAGTGCCGAGCAGGAATCTCGGTTCCACGCAGATCTCCGGCGCCTTGGGCAGCGGAGGAAGCTTCAGGGGCGAGAGCGGGATCTTTTGCGCGTGAGCAAGGTCAGAAAGCCCGACAACCAGACCCAATAAGACAACCTGCAGGAACCGTTTCATGACTCCTCCGCGTTGAAATGGCTGCGGCTCAAATTGTTGGAACAGGCGTAATCAATTGTGCGGCGGCAGCCAGCAATTATTACCGACCGTGTGTATCCAAGTGGCGCACGACGGTCAAGCGACTGAGCCGCGCACTACCTTTGGTTTCAAGGTTCGAGAGTCAAACTTTTTTGCGTCCGTATGCGAAGCCGAGCGTCCACATCGTGGTGGCTGAATAGGACAGACCGCCAATGGCGATCAAGATCGACGCGAGCTCGCAAATCGAGACAGACGAAGCGAGCAGTCCTGCGATTAGGGCCGCGATACCGATATTCAGTGCCGCGAAGATCAGCGGGCGGAGCCGTGTATCCGAGAGCGAGGCATGGGTCATCTGATGCCATCCGTGCAGAGTTCGGACTCGAATCACGAAGCCCGGAAACAGATGGTACGAGACGCCGATGATGAGGTTGCCGATCCATCCAAGGAGACCGGCCACGCCATACGCCGCTGCGACGCGGGCGCCGACCTCGCTTTCGGCGCCCGAGGACGCGAGCATGATTCCCATGACGATCGCCACTATCAACCAGGCGACACCGGCAACGGCATGACGAACGCTCCACTCGATCGGCTTCCGATGTGCCCACACCAGCCGCGTGATCGTAATCACGTAGGCGGCCAGCGCGAGGCTGATGGCGACGCTCCATAGCGTCGTGCCGGGCAAACTGGCGATCAGCGTTACGGCGAGACCGATGACCCCGACGGCCAATCCGTACAGCTGCCACGCTGCGCTCTTCGGTAACGCGATACCCGGCAGAATCATCGCAGGGAGCATCCGGTAGGAGACGGCGCAGATGGTCAGCGTTACCCATCCGAGCGCTGCGAGATGCGCGTGGCTGGCAAGATTCGAGATTACGCTTCCGGCCATAAATCCATAGTTCTTGTCCAACGCCAGCATAAAGCCGAGCGTTGCGGCGACGATCAGAAAACACAGCGCGAGGAGCATTCCGCTTTCGGCGAAGCCGCGGGTAATTTGGTTCCACAACAGTGGGACTATATTCGCGGCGAACATCGCGATGCTCACGATTGTCACAATTGACGCGGACCAAACACCCGACCATGAGCCTAACGCGAAATGCGAGATCATCCCGCTGACACCGATCAGATAGAGGATCAGTTGCGGCATCAGCAGGCGAGGGTAGGGCAAGACGCCATGGGTCAGGGCCGGCACATAGCGGTACATCACGCCCATCATCGCCGCAGTAATCCATCCAAGAGCGAAGGTGTGGACGAGGGCGATTACTGGCATTTGATAGAAGTACTCGGACAGTCTGCCGACGACCCAAGGACCGGCGACGACTCCGCAAGCCAGTGACATTGTCGCGACTACGAAGAAGTCGATTGAAATTCGCGCGCTGCGAATTTCCGCACGTTTCTGAGCATCTATCTGGGCTAACGCTCGATTTGCATTCATTGCGCCACGCGGGTCGCTGAGTATCTCGGATGGTTGCGCCAGGTCGCGCCGATATCCACGCCGTTCACACCATTTCGGCGCTATCTTGCCACGACGGAGTGGATAGGCGCATCAACTGCTCCGAACGCCGAAGATAGAACGGATTGGTATTAGTAAATCTATCCAAAAATCAGCGCTCGGCTTATGTCTATGGCTTGCTCCGCCTTCAAGATTGGCCTATTCGTGGATCAAGGGAAGCTGTTTTCAACAGCCCCTGCTGAGAAAGGAGGACCGAGCCGAAAAATCCTGATTTCCGCCTGAATTCCGGTCGGTTTTCTGGTCTGCGGCCAATTGAACCTGCGGGCTACGAGTTCGTGGGTTAGCCAAGTTGGAGGTTCAGATGCAGCATTCACGGACACGGTTGCTTATCGATGGAGCGGTGGCTGGGTTGATCGGGGGAGCTGTCATTGCACTCTGGTTCTTCGTCTTTGACGCGGCTCGCGGTGAACCGCTCAAAACACCGATGATCCTCTCCTCGGCGCTGCTTCACAGTGCGGGTAATCAAACTCTCACCACCGCAGGATGGACGCTGGTCGGCGAATACACCGTCGCCCATTTCATTGCGTTCGCAATAATCGGAGTGGTTGCCGCGCTGCTGATGGCGGCAGCGGAAGAGCATTCCGAACTGTTCGGCGTCCTGTTCCTTTTCACCATCGGATTCGAGGTCTTCTTTATCGCGCTGGTGATGCTGCTGGGGCCGGCGGCGCAGGCCGCAGTTTTGTGGTGGAAAGGCATGGTCGGCAATCTGATGGCGACAACTGCGATGCTCGCCTATTTCTTCTGGCGGCAGCCGGCGCTCGCATCGAATCTGCTCGGTCCGTGGATGGACGTGGTGCGCGAAGGGATCATCACGGGTCTAATCGGCGCGGTAATCGTCGCGGTCTGGTTCCTGGTCGCCGACGTCATAGCCGGGCACCCCTTCCGCACGCCGGCTCTGTTGGGCGCAGTTATTTTCAATGGGATGAGTCAGCCGTCGAGCTTTTCCGTCACCACGGCCTTGGTGCTCGGGTACACGGCACTGCACTTCTTCGCTTTCATCATGTTCGGCATCGCGGCGTCGATCACTATGTATGCATCGGAGCGCGAGCCGTTGCTGGCGCTCGGCGTGGTGGTGCTTTTCTTGTGGTTTGAGCTCTGCTTTGCGGGCTTGGTGACCTTCCTGGATCAGAGCACGGTGCAACAACTCGGTTGGTGGAACATAGCGGGTGGCAACATTCTCGCGCTGGCCGTGATCATCGGATGGTATGAGCATCGTCATCCGCGGGTGGTACCGCGCATCCTCGAGCGTTGGGAAGAACTGAAGACGGAAGGGTCCGCCCCGGGTGAGCATCCGCGACCCGCATCGCGAAACGCTTAGGGTTCGTCAGATGAAATAAGAAAGCGGGATATAGCGGCGGAATTTGCCCTCGGGCAGCAAGTCGGGCGACCTCGCGGGTGTCAGAGGTCGAGCACGTCTCGCATCGAATAGAGTCCGGGTGCGCGATATTCGAGCCATTCGGCCGCGCGAAGCGCCCCGCGCGCGAGCGACTCACGGCTCTGGGCGCGATGGATCAGTTCAAGGCGCTCACCCTGCCCGCCGAAAATTACCGTATGGTCGCCGACGGCGTCGCCTGCACGCAGCGCAAGCACCGCGATCTTGTCGTGCACGCGCGCGCCGGTGATGCCCTCGCGTCCATAGATTGCGTTGGCGTGGAAGTCGAGATTGCGCGCCTCGGCGATAGTGCGGCCAAGGGCGATCGCGGTACCGCTGGGCGCATCGACCTTGGTATTGTGATGGATCTCAATCACCTCGGCGTCGAAGTTGCTGAGAATACGCGCGACCTCCGCCGTGATCTTCATCAGAACATTGACGCCGATGCTCATGTTGGGGGCGATTACAGTACGGGTTCGCTGTGCCAACGCTGTCGCACGCGCCTCTAATTCCGGCGTAAATCCGGTTGAGCCAATAACGATCGCAGCACCGTTGGACGCGGCGATTTCGAGATGACCGAGGGAGGCCACGGCATTTGTGAAATCGAGCGTTACGGTATCGGGCCGTGCAACTGCGGCATAGTCATCGACGATCTCGACGCCTTGAGGGCCAACGCCAGCGACGTCGCCAGCGTCCTTGCCGAGGACCGGGTTACCGGCCGCTTCGATCGCACCGACGAGCCGATGCGAGCCCTCGTTGACGATGATCGAGACGAGCAGACGCCCCATCCGGCCAGCGGCGCCCGCGACGATGAGATTAGCCATGGCTATCCTCCGCGATCGGATTCAGAGGGAGCGGCGCATCAAGAAAGCGAAGCCCAACGAGAACAGATCTTAAATCCCAATCCGTTGGCGCAATGGAGGCTCTAAGCGCTCGCGCCCTCAGCGGGAGCGGCCGGCGCGGCTGGAGCCGGAGTTGGTGCGGCTTCCGCTTTCTTGCCGTGGGCGGCGTTCCAATGTTCTTCGCACAGGCTCGAGTGGAAGCGCGGCTTGCGGCACTTTTCCTCGGTGCAAGTCTTGTAGCGAGGCTTGGGCATTTCGCCCGCTTTCCACAGTCGGTAATGCTTGCGGCAATAGCCTTTGGCAATCACTTCGCGATTGCAGTCGTTATCTTTGCAGGTTCCAGTATTCGCCATTAGTCCTTCTTCTAAGCGGATTTTCTAAAATTCGGCCTTAAGCTGACGGCTCAACAGTTCCTCGACCATAGCGTTTGCAGGTGCCGCTTCATAGAGCACCCGGCACACGGCCGAGACGATCGGCATCTCCACTCCGATACGCGCCGCCAACGCACGTATAGCTACCGCGTTTGCGGCCCCCTCGGCGACCGGCACACCATCGGCGGGAGGCGCCAAGGGTTCGCCCTTGGCAATTCTAAACCCCAGAGCGCGATTGCGCGAGAGGTCGCCGGTGCAAGTAAGGACCAGATCGCCCAGTCCGGCGAGACCGGCCAGAGTCTCGCGACGCGAACCGGCTGCGCCCGCCAAACGCATCATCTCGGCCAGGCCGCGGGTGATCAACGCGGCGCGCGCACTCGATCCGAGATCGAGGCCATCGCAAATACCAGCCGCGATTGCGACTACATTTTTGACCGCGCCGCCGAGTTCGACGCCGACAACGTCGCTGCTGCGATAGACGCGGAGGGGGCGCAAAGCAAACAGCTCCTGGACGCGAGCCGCGATCGCGTCGTCGCGCGCGGCCGCGACCAGCGCGGCGGGCTTGCCGCGAGCGACCTCCGCGGCGAAGCCCGGGCCTGAGAGCACCGCGACGCGGCCGGCTCGGGCCTCCGCACCTCCCCCCGTCAGCTCTTCGAGCATCGCGCTCATCGTGAGCAAAGTGTCGGGCTCGATGCCCTTGGTCACGCTCACGATCATCGCGGTCGCCGGGATTGCGTGGGCGACGGTCGTGATGGCGCCGCGCGCAAAGCGGGACGGCACCGCCATCACGACCGTCGCCGCATCGCGAACGGCCGCATTCCAGTCGTCGGTCAATTCGAGCGTTGGCGGCAGCTTGATGCCGGGTAGATAGATGACGTTCTCGCCGCTGGCTCGAATCGCTTCGAGATGGGTCGCGCGCCGCACGCCAAGCACGGCGGCGCCGCCGCCGCGTGCGATGGTTGCGGCCAGCGCCGTGCCCCACGCACCCGCTCCGAGTATTGCTACCTTATTCATCGAGATGACTTACCGGGCGGCCTCAAGCGATTGCCTGAAATAATCGATATAGCGGTTCGAGCTCGTGAAATGCCTCGATCACTTCGGCGCGATCGAGCCGCAGCGAATCCCGCACATTCCAGCCGAAACCGAGGTCAATCCATCCAGTTTTTTTGCTGAGAGTCGCGGCGATCGCGGCGAACCATTCGGCATCGGCCCGCATCGGCATTGGCAGATGAGCGAAATCCCAGGTCTCATATCGCGCGATGGGAGTGCCCTCGAAGTCCCTCATCAGTTGCGTACCGGCAGCCTTGAGCTGGCGCGCCATCGCGGGGCGGGAATCGGCTTCGGATTTGACCACCGCGCGAGCGTGCAGACCCGCTCGCGAGATGCACAGCGCGAGGTAGCCATAGCGCTTGTAGCCGCGCGGGGACGGCCCGAAAGCGACCCACGTCTCCGGCGGTGGATTGACCGTGCGACGTACGTGCCGGGCGACGTGGGGGAAAAATTCGAGATGAAGTTTGCGCGCCAGTTCGGGAGCGAGTTCGTCGCCGAGCCGAATGAGTTTCGGCCGTACATGCGCATAGAGTTTTTCCATTCGTGCGCTGAAGCCTTCAACCTCGAAGACCTCAAAGTCGGCCTGCCTGAATCCCAGCGTCGCCACGATTTACCCTTCCGATTTCCCGACGTTTTGCGAACCTGCGAATCCCACGTCGAATCGGAAACTCTACCCGTTTCTCGTCAAGGGCGCTTGCTCCTTTGGTGCGCCGCCTGGGCCGCCTCCCAATTGCGCCCATCGAAGGTGTCGAAAGTCATCTTGGTCAGTTCGAGACCTTCGACGCACCGCGCGTTGACATCGATTTTGTCGGGATCCGATCGTGCGATATAAAACGATGCGACACCGCAGCGCGGACAGAAGTGGTGCTTCGCCGCGTGAGTATTGAAGGTGTAGGTCGCGAGGTCCTCCCACGGCGTGAGCAGACGAAACTTGTCGCGCGCGACGATCCAATGGAGATAGCCCTTCTTTGTGCAGATCGAGCAATTGCACTGACTGATGCGATCGGGCGGGCCCTCGACCTCGTAGGCGACGCGTCCGCAATGGCATCCGCCGCGCATCGTAGTAGCCGCATCGATGTGATTCGCCATGGGAATAAATCTGGCTGAGTCGGACGCTGTCCGCAACGACGCGCGGGCCGGAAGGATGGCGCAGGTGGTGGCGGAATCGACGCCGGAACAGCTCCCAAGCTCATAACTACAAACGAGCGCGGCATTAGGGTACAAGAATCAATGCCCCGACACGGCGCAGGGATGGTATTGCGATGGATTTGAGCGACACCCGCGAAGAAGCCGCTTTCCGCGAGAAAGCGCGTGCCTGGCTCGCAGAAAATCTGCCCCAGGGCATCGCGAATCGCGGCTTTGCCCTCGCGATCGACGACGAGACCGTCCGCCTGCTGACGGAATGGCAGCGCCGGCTGTGGGAGGCCGGTTACCTCGGACTTTCGTGGCCGAAGGAATACGGCGGCCAGGGCGCCTCGATGATCGAGAGCGCGATTTTCAACGAAGAGATGGCGCGTGTGCGCGCGCCTGCGCCACTCAACGAGTTGGGACTTTCGATGGGTGGTCCGACCATCCTCGAGCACGGCACCGAAGATCAGAAGCGGCGGTTTCTGTCGAAGATTCTTTCCTGTGAAGAGATCTGGTGCCAGGGCTTTTCGGAGCCGGTGTCGGGGTCCGACCTCGCCGCGCTGGCGACGCGCGCGGTAATCGACGGCGATCATTTCGTCGTCAACGGGCAGAAGGTCTGGACTTCTCTCGGACACCTTTCGGACTGGTGCATGCTGCTGGTCCGGACCGATGCGGATGCACCAAAACATCGCGGCATCTCATATCTGCTGGTCGATATGCACAGTCCCGGCGTAACCGTGCGACCGCTGCAGCAGATAACCGGCGAGGCCGAGTTCAACCAGATGTTTTTCGACGACGTGCGGGTGCCGCGCGCAAACCTGCTCGGGCCACTCAACGGGGGCTGGGGGGTGGCGCTGACGACGCTGATGAACGAGCGCGCGACGCTGGCACTCGCGACTGTGATGCGTTTTCGAAACGTCTTCGACGACCTGGCGGAACTGGGGCGCCGCGTGATTCGCGAAGGCACTTGCACGCTCGATCCGCTCGTGATCAGGCAAACCCTGGCGCAGTTCTATGTCGAAGTCGAATCGATGAAATACCTCGCCTATCGCAACTTTTCGAAGTTGACGCGCGGCGGCACGCCTGGTCCTGAAGGGTCGATCTCCAAGGTGTTATGGAGCGAGTTGAACCAACGCATGAATGAGTTCGCGCTTGTCCTGCAGGGACCCCGTGCGGCGCTGGCGGAGGGCTCCGCTCATGCCGTCGACGATGGCCGTTGGCAATACGCGCTGTTGCGTTCGCGCGGGAATACGATCGAAGAGGGAACGTCAGAGATTCAGCGCAGTATCATTGCGGAGCGATTGCTCCACCTGCCCAAGGGCTACTAGCTATTGGCGAATAGCCATTCGTCACGCGGTGATTACTTCGGGTGTGTTGCGCAACGCATTGAAGACTACATGCGGAACGCGCAAGCGCTCGTCGCGATCATAGGTACTGTGAATCTCAGGCAGGGCATCATCGCTTGCTATAGTCAGAGCGGCGATACGATCGATTAGCGCGAGAGTTTCGGTATCCAGTTCATCGTCAGGTTTGGGCATCGCCCCCCAGACGTCCCAGGGCAGCATCTCCATTCGATTAAGAGCGGCGAAGTCGCGCAGCACGTTCCCCGCGACGAACCACAATCCTTGCAAGCCAATGTGGGAAAGCCCGAAACGATTCGGTGCCGCACCGCCGTTACGGCACATCTGCCAAGCGTCGCCCGCGATGACAAAGCGATCACGTGGTACGTCGAGGGGATCGAAATCGAGGTGAAAGGCCTCGCGTTGCACGGCATCTATCTGCGCATCCACTAATATCCATCGCGATTTCGCCGGGTTCCAATACTCACATACCCAATGGTCTTCGTATTTGCCCGGAGTGAAGTATGCACCGAAGCCGCAGCGCGCACGCGCTGCTATACCCTGTTCTCGTAGTACTGCCGTTAGCAAAGTCGCGAAATGCCTACAGACGCCCGCCATCCGATGGTCCACTTTCCGCGCGATCTTTATGTCTCGGGCATCGAGCGCATAAATGTTCTTCAGCATTTCGGCAACTGGACGAATGTGTGCTTCTTCGCAACGCTGTTTCGAGAGCGTCACGCGATAAAGAAACGGCGCCATATCCCGATGGATCAATACGCCTTGAACAATTTCGCAAAGGGCCGCAAGATCCGGCGGCAGCGCGGCGAGTTCCGCCGCGTGCTCGCCGGCCGCCGTCATTGCACCATGATGCTTATAGTATGACGCCGCATCTTTCATCACGGTTACCTACTGAGATTTGTTCGTCAGTTTCGCCAAATTCTACAACTCGGATTCTTCGTTATTGAGTCTTTTCCGGACCATGACAGCACTGGCCATCCGGCGCAGGAATATAACGTCCGCGCGCATCGACCACGCCACCCGCGGCGTAGCGGTCGTGATGGCGAGCCCAATCCGACAGATTATGATTGGGACCAGTTTCATCGCGGCCCTTGGGGGTCATGTCGAGGTAGCTATAAATGACGAGACCTGCCTCGCCGCCGCGAGCGTATGACGAATAGGTGTGAAAGATCTCACCATTTTCGTTTTTGCAAAAGATGCTGTTACCCGACAGTTCTTCGCTCAGGAAGTCGCACATCTCATAGTTGTAGTACACTTTGCCCCGCGCGATATCCTCTGGTTTGAACGACACCTGATAGTCATAGTTGAAATCGCTGCCATAGGACGATAGCCACTTGAAATGCCAGCCCATGCGCTGCTTGAAGGGTTCGATTTCCTGGAGGGGCGCTCGCGAGATAGCTACATAAGAGACATCGCGGTTCTCCAGATGCACCAAAGGAGCCCCATCGAGATGGTCAACCTCGAGCGAGCAGCCTACGCAACCTTCCTTCCAACCGGGACCAAACATGAAATGTTTGACTATCAGCTGACTACGTCCAGCAAATAGATCCGCCAGTGTCTCCTTACCATTGGGGCCGTCGAATTCGTAGTTCTTCTCGACCTTGACCCAGGGCAGATCGTGGCGCTGCTGGTTAAGCTCATCGCGCAGCCGCGTCAGTTCCTTTTCCTTGATAAGGTGTTGTTTACGCGCCTTCAGCCACTCTTCACGAGAAACGATTGGGTTATGAGTCATGGTTGTTTCCTCTCTTTGTCTTGCCTGAAAGAGGCACTCGATAAATCTATCTGCGGGACGTATCCACCAGATACTCGGACAGGCAATCGAGCGCGCTGCTCCAGCCGTTATGATGCTCGTCACGTGCGTTGACTGACTCGAAGCCGCCGTGGTGCAGGGTCAATTTGGTTTGGCCGTTGAGGTCCTCGAAAGTTACGGTCAGGATCGTCTCGGGATCCTTGGGACGTCCTTGCGCATCGGCCCAGCGCCAGGTCATGACCAGCCGCTCCGGTTCCGCAACTTCGCGAAATACACCCTGCGGCCAGTGATCGCTGCCACTGGGCCCACGCATGTGGAAACGATAAGACCCACCCGGGCGCGCATCCACCTCGCATGAGACCAGCTCGAAATCGCGCGGGCCCCACCAGCGCGCCAGGTGTTCCGGTTTGATCCAGGCCTTGAAGACCAGGCTGCGCGGTGCGTCGAAAATGCGCGTGATAACCAGTTCTCGATCCGATGATTGCGTGACAGCGCTACTTGTTGCGTCCATTTCCTTTCTCCTTGATTTGCAGTTCGCGCAAATATTCGTCCAGGCGGTCGAAGCTCTGTTCCCAGAATTGACGATAGTGCTCGATCCATTCGGCCGCGTCCTTGAGCGGTCCTGCGGCGAGCCGGCACGGACGCCATTGCGCCTCCCGTCCCCGTGCAATCAAGCCGGCTCGTTCGAGCACCTTGAGATGTTTGGAAACGGCGGGGAGGCTCATTTTGAAGGGCGCGGCCAATTCGCTTACCGAGGTTTCGCCCGCCGCAAGACGTGCGAGAATCGCACGCCTCGTGGGGTCGGCCAACGCGGCGAAGGTGGCATTCAAACGTTCGGTCGATGTTGCGTGATGAACCATTCAGTTAAATAACCTGATGGTTAAGTACCGCACTAAGTGTTCGCTGTCAAGCACTTGTGCAGGCATTCGCCGCTAACCGCGATTGATTGGGTATTCGAGGGACGCCTTGCGCCACGGCTGCATCACCATTCGGATGAGGCCGAGTTCATGCGCATCGCGAAAGTGTTCGAGTCCAATCGTCATTCCGAGCTGGCCGGCCGCGGGCTCGCTGCGGTACGTGCCGAGCAACCGATCCCACCACGGCACAAGAAATCCGAAGTTGCTATTGGTCTCGCGCACTACGATCGAGTGATGCACGCGATGCATGTCGGGGGTGCATATCAATAACCGCATCAGTGCGTCAGCCGCCGGTGCGATGGCGACGTTGGAATGGTTGAATAATGAGCTCGCATTCAAAAGTGCTTCGAACGCGAATACTCCCGCTATCGGCGGTCCGAGCGCGGCGATTGCAGCGAGCTTGATCAACATCGACATGACGCTTTCGATGGGATGAAAGCGCACGCCGGAAGTGACGTCGAGGTCGAGGTCGGTGTGATGCATTCGATGAACGCGCCAGAGCAGAGGAAGCGCGTGGAACATCACATGCTGGAGATAGATTGCGAAGTCGAGCACGATGACCGCGGCGATGACGGCGAGCGCTCGCGGTAGTGCGATGAGGTTCAGCAGGCCCCATCCGCGCGTGGTGCAAAAACTCGCGAAGCCTAACGCGCCCAATGGTATTACGATTCTCATCACTACAGTGTCAAGGGTCGCGATGGCGAGATTGGCAGGCCAGCGCTTGGCACGGCTGAACGATCGTGAACGGCGCGGAGCGACGGCTTCCCACCACGCCATTGCCGTTAGTATCGCGGCAAAAACGATTAGCCGGATCAGGATTTCGTGTTTCGTCGCCATCGCGAAATCGTCCGCCTTGCAACGTAGTGTATGGGCGTGGGGCGTGCTATGACCACCGCATGCGACGGAAGGAGTCTGACCATGGCAGACATTCGAATTGAGGGGCAGTGCGATCCGCGTTTCGATCGCGTCAAGGCGGCGTTCGCGGAGAATTTCGCCAAACGCAACGAGTATGGTGCGGCGATAGCGGTGACCCTGGACGGTAAGCCGGTGCTCGACCTGTGGGCCGGACACACCGACAAGGCGCGCACGCAACCTTGGGCCCGCGACACTATCGCCAACGTGTTTTCCACGACGAAGGGCATGACCGCGATTTGCGCGCATCGGCTGGTCGATCAAGGCAAACTCGACCTCGACGCGCCGGTAGTAACCTATTGGCCGGAATTCGCGCAGGCGGGCAAAGAAAAGATGCCGGTGCGGATGCTCTTGAATCATCAGGCGGGGCTGCCCGCGATTCGTCGCAAGCTTACCGACGACGATATGTACAACTGGGACACGATGGCGTCGGCGTTGGCCGCGCAGGAGCCTTGGTGGACGCCCGGTACCCGGCACGGCTACCACGCACTGACTATCGGTTTCCTGGTGGGCGAAGTGATACGTCGCATTACCGGTAAGAGTGTGGGCACTTACTTTCGTGACGAAATCGCGCAACCGCTCGGCCTCGATTGTCACATCGGACTCGACGCTCGCGATGACGCCCGTTGCGCGACCATGTTAGCTTCGCCGCCGCCACCGCCGGGTGAGGTCAACCTTTTTGAGTACGCCCAGCAGCACCCCGATTCGGTTACGGGTTACGCCTTCACTAATCCCGCTACGGCGATGAAGCTCGGTGCGGTCAACTCGCACGCGTGGCGAGGCGCCGAGATCCCCGCCGCCAATGGTCACACCAATGCGCGGTCGCTCGCGCGGCTCTACGGAGCGTTGGCGCGAGGCGGTGAACTTGATGGCGTGCGGGTCTTGAGCCGCGAGGGTGTCACGCGTTGCCATACCGAGGAATCTTTCGGCAAGGATGAGGTGCTGCTGATCACGACGCGCTTCACCACCGGCTTTATGCTGACCAAGCCAGACGACCCGTTCGGGCCGAATCCGCATTCGTTTGGTCATCCCGGAGCTGGCGGCTCTCTCGGCTTCGCCGATCCCGATGCCAAGCTTGGCTTCGGTTACGTGATGAACAAGATGGGACCGTACATCATTGTCGATCCGCGCACGCGAACATTGATCGAGGCGGTGTACGCGTCACTTTAGCGGACGTCATGGCCGCCGCGGCGCGGGCCGCGACTACGAACCCATGTAATGGGCCATCACCAGCAGGTCGTGTTTGTCACCCGAGCGATCTTTGACCTGATCGTTGAGCGTCGCCTCGGTGCGAAATCCGAGGCGCTTGAACACGCGAATCGGACCTGGCTCATCGGCCACCATCTCGGCGGTGAGCTTTTCGACACCTGAGTTTTTGGCCAGGTCGAAGATGGTCTCGGCCAACAGATAGCCGAGGCCTCGGCGACGAAAATCCGGATCCGCCACGATCCGGATTTCGCCAACGTGCCGCGCCCATCCATTGCGTTGGCGTTCCAGCACCGCGGTGCCCACGATACGCTTGCCCGCCTGCGCCACCATCACGGTTTCACGGTCAACGTCGATCTCGTCGAGCCAGATTTCGACCTCCTCGCGATTGAGGAGATCTTCCTTGAGGAACGTACGATCCTCTTCGGGCACGCGCTCGAAAAAGGCGCCTACCTCAGCGCGATCCTGCGGAATCAACGTGCGCACCGTGACCGATGCGCCATCTTTGAGTTTCAGGGTCTTCGGATAGACGGCGAGCAGGTACTTTGAAATCGGATCGTCAGCCATCGCCAAATGCCCCCGGGCCAGTGAGTCTCAAGATGAATGTACTCGCCCCGCTATTGGATGGGAAATCCCACGCTCGGCGCGCCGCTGTCGATACTTCCGCGGTGCTTCGGGTCCGCAAGCAATTGCTCAGTCGCATCGCGTGGCCTCCGGCAATGTGGCGAGCTTTCCTGGTGGCCAAGGCTCTCAAAATCTATCTCTACTACTTCGCAAGCGCGCTATTGATAGTGTAGAAGTACAGTGGCAGGTAGAACCGGTAAGCGCACGATCGCCGACTGAGGCAAGCGACTAATTGATATGTATTACGGATTAGAGACCTGGTTTCCAATCGCCGTGACGCTCGGACTGGTCGGCCTGATCGTCGGTACGATGGTGACGATCAACCGGCTGATCGGCGCGAAATCGACGCACACAAAGGTCAAGGGCGAGGCCTTCGAATGTGGCAATCCGCCGAGCGGCACCGCATGGGGACGTTACTCCGTGCGTTTCTATCTGACCGCACTGCTCTTTCTCGTTTTTGACGTCGAAGTAGTGTTTCTCTACCCGTGGGCCGTGCAATTGCGCACGCTGGGGATGTTCGGCTTCGGCGAAGCACTCGTTTACATCGGTATCCTGGTGGTCGGCTTGATCTACGCCTGGCAGCGCGGCGCCCTCGATTGGGATTGATCGCGGTACGGGCGACACCTCCGATGCCGTCCCTGCCATTCCCGGTTCGCAGCGGCAATTGATGACGACAGATACCTCAGACGACCCGCCTGCGATACCCGATCGCGTCCTGATAATTCTGCTCGGCGCGATCGGCGACGTGGTGCGCGCGTTGCCGCTGCTCGGGCGCTTGCGCCGCGCATGGCCGCAAACGCACATCGCCTGGGCGATCGAGCCCAAGTCGATGCCGATCATCGAGGGACATCCCTGGCTCGACGAATTGATCGTTTACGATCGGCGACGCGCCCCATGGTCATTCGTACCATTCTTGCGCAAAGTGCGCGCCGGCCGCTTCGATCTGGTGATCGATCTCCAGCGCCATCTCAAGAGCGGCATCATCGGAATGGCCTCGCGCGCGCCCGAGCGGATTGGCTTTGCGGCTCCCAATACCAAGGAATTCAATCATCGCTTCACCACCCGCCAAATCGATCCGCAGCCTAATCTGCGTTTGAAGTTGACTCAGTACCAGGCCTTCGCGGATGCCCTCGGAGTACCTTCGACGCCTATCGAGTTCGGCTTATCTTTGCCGCCCGCCGAGGATGAGCGTGCGCGCGCAACGGTCGCCCTCGCGCGACGTCCCATAGTAGCCGTCTTCCTCGGATCGTCGTGGCCGAGCCGCGTCTATTTCCCGCAATCGGTGGCGGCCGTGATTCGCGATCTGGCGCGGCCGCTCGACGGCAGTCCCGCGCTCTTCCCAGTATTGATTGGCGGTCCCGAGGATACCGCCATCGCCGACGCGGTGATGGGTGAGCTTGACGGCGCCGTCGAGTCGATCAACCTCGTCGGACGCACCCGGCTGCGCGATCTGATCGCGATTTTCAGCGAATGCGCGGTCGCCTTCGGGCCCGATTGCGGTCCGATGCACATAGCCGCCGCCGTCGGTTGTCCGGTGGTTTCCCTATGGGGTGCGACGGCGCCGGAACGCTCCGCGCCGTGGGGCAACGCGGACTTCGTGATGCGCGGCGAAATCCCCTGTCATCCGTGTTATCTGCGCGATTGCCCGATCGGCCGCGAATGCATGTGGCGAATTGCCCCGAGCGAGGTAGCCGCGATGGTCCGTCGCGCCATGCATGAAGGCCGCACCGCCGCGACGCCGATCACGCCACATGACAACGCCAACAGCGACGCTGGCGAGGTCTCGCTCCAACTCGCG
>DASXFX010000086.1:0-4995 GCA_036489375.1 Binataceae bacterium (SeqCode)
TACAGGGGATCGATTCGCGAGGTTGCGCCACCACCTACGGCCAGCGTCCGGTCCTCAGCCACGAATACAATCGCGTTCGATTTGATGTGCTTGCACACCCGAATGCCGAATCCCAGCGCTTTCATTTCAGCATCGGTCGGCATGCGTTTGGTCACGACCTTGCCCTGACGCGGATCTTCGATGCTCAGATCCGGCGTCTGTACCAGCAGCCCGCCAACGACTTTCTTGATATCGAGTTCGTTGCGCTTGACCGCCTCCGGATGGAAACGCATCAGCCGCCGGTTCTTCTTCTTGCGCAGGAACTCGATCACGTCGGGCGGGTAGTCCGGCGCGATTAGCACCTCGGTAAAGAGTTCATCGACCGCGCGTGCAAATTCGATATCCCACGGCCGATTGCTGATTATGATGCCGCCGAAGGGCGAATCCGGATCCGTCGCGAATGCCTTGTCCCAAGCGACTTTGAGCGTGGACCCAACGCCGACGCCGCATGGCGTGTTGTGCTTCAAGATAGCAACCACGGCGTCTTTGTAATCGCCGAACTCGAGCATCAGGTTGACTGCCGAACTCACGTCAAAGACGTTGTTGAACGACAGCTCCTTGCCGTGCAATTGCTGTGCGATACGCGGGAAGTCGCCATAAAGCGCGCCGGTCTGATGGGGGTTCTCGCCGTAGCGCAGCATCTGAGCGCGCGGCAGCGAGAGGCTGAAGGTATCGCCCAGTGGCCCGGCTTCGCCGCCCGCATAGCTGCCAAGGTAGTTCGAAATCGCACAGTCGTAGGCGGTCACCCGAGCGAAAGCCTTACGCGCGAGTTTCCATCGCGTCTCGGCGGAAATGAAGCCGTCGTTGTCGTCCAGTTCGCGAACGATCGCCGCGTAGTCCGCGGGATCGACCACTACCGCCACGTCGGCATGATTCTTCGCTGCCGCGCGCACGAGGGTCGGCCCGCCGATATCGATGTTCTCGATCGCTTCGTCCAGGGTTACGCCCGCGCGCGCCACGGTTTGTTCGAACGGGTAGAAATTCACCACCACCAAATCAATCGGCTCGAAGCCGTGACGCCCCATCTCGCGCTGGTGGGTCAAATCCGCGCGCTTCGCCAGGATGCCTCCATGAACCTTGGGATGGAGCGTCTTTACGCGTCCGCCGAGAATCTCGGGGAAGTCGGTAAAGTCCTCGATCGACTTCACAGCCACGCCCGCGTTCTTCAGGGCCGCGTGCGTGCCGCCGGTCGACAGCATTTCCACGTGATGGCGTTCGAGCGCCCGCGCCAGTTCGCCCAAACCGTCCTTGTCGGACACGCCGATCAAGGCCCGGCCGATCTTTACGTTGCCAGTTGCCATTGAAACCTTATCTCCGATAAACGCGCGGCACGCGCCGGCCGACCGTACACAACATCTCATAGGAGATAGTCTGCGCGAGCCGCGCGACATCATTCACACTGATCATCGCCTCGCCGGCGCCGCCCCACAAGATCACTTCGTCGCCGACCTCGGCGCCGGCGACCTCCGTCAGATCGACCATCGTCAGATCCATGCATACTGCGCCGACGATGGGGGCGCGACGACCCCGGACCATTACTTCGCCGCCGTGCTGCAGCCCGCGCCGATAGCCGTCCGCATAGCCGACCGCCAGCACCCCGATCACGCTCTCGCGCGGCGCGACGAACGTATGTCCGTAACTGACGCCACTGCCGGCTGCTACACACTTCATCTGCAAGATGCGCGTTTTCAGCGTCATCACCGGACGCAATTCGACGTGTTCGCGCACGGCGGGCACCGGCGGTAGCCCATACATCGCGAGCCCCGGGCGCATCAGCGTGAAATGGGCGTCCGCGCGCAGCACCATCGCCGCCGAGTTGGCGACGTGGCGCACCGGCACATCGAAGCCCGAGGCTCTGAGCATCGCGACGGCATCGCGAAAGACCGCAAGTTGACGATCAGTTATCGGACTGGAGGGATCACCCGCATTGGCGAGCAGCGTACTCGCGCCTTCGAGCTTGAGAGCCGGCGCATGATGCAGCCGTTCGGCCGCCTCAGCCAAATCCACCGGCATGATTCCGAGCCGCGTAGCGCCCGTGTCGATTTCCAGATGGACGCGGAATCCGACGCGTCCTGCGTTACTTGCGGCACGCTCCAGCGGTTCGATCAAAGAAAGGTCGAAGATTGCAGCCGTCACGTCGAGAGCGACAATTTCCGGCGCCTGTTCCGCGAAATAACCGGCGAGCAAGTACAGCCGCTCGCCAATCCCGGCGGCGCGCAGTTCGCGCGCTTCTTCCACCGTCGCCACGCCAAAGTGCGCGCAGCCTTCCTGACGTAGCGTGCGCGCCACCTCAACCGCGCCGTGGCCATAGGCGTCGGCCTTCACCACAGCCATGATCGACGCACCGTTGGTGTAGGCACAGAGCGCGCGATAGTTCGCCCGCAATGCGTTAAGTTCAATTTCCGCGAAGGTCGGACGCCCGTTCGCTGTCGTCATATTGGGAGTCAGGCCGTCCTTTCGGATTCGACGGCAGCGCGGCATCGGCCCGCCGACTCGGTTGAAAAATCGCTCGCCACCTTGCGCCGATCATCCGCCGCAGGGCCGCTCCGCGCAAACCTTCGCGCCCCACTCTGCCATGGTCCATCCACACCCCCCACTTTTGACAGCGTGCGCCTGCCGGTGGTATAGGTCCAGTTGGCTGGGGGTGTGCGCAAGCACTGAGAACTCGCGAGAGAACCCCTCGAACCTGATCCGGGTAATGCCGGCGTAGGGAAGCCAGTCCGTTTCGATTGCGGGACGTTCGGGTTCCGCAGCACGGCCGCTTCCCTACTCCGATTCGGAAGCGGCCTTTCGATGTCCACCAAGTTCCAGATTACCCTCAACGGTGAAAGCTACGCCGTCAGCGACGATGATCGCCTCGTATTCCTGATCGATAGCCTGAAGCTGAAGCGTGGCCGCGTCGCCGTCGAAATAAATCGCGAGATCGTGCCGAAGGCAAATTGGGATCGTACCCGTCTGGCAGCGGGTGATATCGTTGAAATCGTTAATTTCGTCGGTGGCGGATGATCCACATCTTCGCTCCGGCCGTCCACGCGACACGTCAGTCGGGATAACTTTAGGAACACAACAATGAAAGACGACTCATTCGCGCTGGCAGGACGCCATTACAAGTCACGCCTGATCGTCGGCACTGGCAAGTACCGCGATTTTGCCGAGACTCGTGCGGCAATTGAGGAAAGCGGCGCTGAGATCGTGACGGTCGCCGTGCGCCGGGTGAACATTACTGACCCTGGAAAGGAAAATCTGCTCGACTACATTGATCCGAAGAAATATCAAATCCTGCCAAATACTGCGGGCTGCTACACCGTTGAAGAGGCAGTTCGCACTTGCCGGCTCGCGCGCGAGGCCGGGGTCGGCGACCTCGTAAAACTCGAGGTCATCGGCGACCAGCAGACGCTATTCCCGGATGTTCCGGCGACACTCGAGGCGGCGAAGATTCTGGTCAAAGACGGCTTTAAGGTTCTGCCGTATATCACCGACGACCCGGTAGCCTGCCTGCGCCTTGCGGAAATCGGATGTGCGGCGGTGATGCCGCTGGCGGCGCCTATCGGTTCCGGCATGGGTATTCGTAATCCGTTCAACTTGCGCATCATTCTGGAGCAGGCGAAGGTGCCCGTGATCGTGGACGCGGGGGTCGGCACCGCGTCCGACGCTGCCGAAGCGATGGAACTCGGATGCGACGGGCTGTTGATAAACTCGGCCATCGCCAGCGCGAAGGACCCGGTGGCGATGGCGCGTGCGATGCGGCTTGCAGTCGATGCCGGGCGCACCGCTTACCTGGCAGGCCGAATCGAAATGAAGCTTTATGCGACCGCTTCCAGCCCACTGACCGGACTGATTCGCTGAGAAGTCAGGGCGCTTGAACGCTTTCGTTCATCGGACGATTCATCGATTCGTTGTTCAAGATTTATCTCATAACCGACCGCAAACTGGCGGCCGCTCATGGCGGACTGATCGCGATAGCAACCGCGGCGCTTGCGGCTGCTCCGGCGGGTACCGTCGCACTCCAATTGCGTGAAAAAGATCTCGACGCTGGCGAACTGCTAGAGCTGGCGCGCGAGCTGCGAATCGTTTGTGATCGATACGGCGCTCGTCTGCTGGTCAATGATCGGCTCGATGTCGCGATAGCAGCCCGCGCCGATGGGGTTCATCTGCCGTCCAACTCGTTCACAATTCGTGACGCACGCGCACTCCTCGGACCCGATCGTCTGATAGGAGTATCAACCCATGACGACGGCGAAGTAGTCATGGCCTCGACCGCCAGAGCCGACTTCGTGGTGTACGGACCTGTCTTCGATCCGTTGTCGAAAAGCGCGTCGACGATGGCGCGCGGCGCTGACGGTCTGCGCGCCGCCATTAGTGTTTCGTCGATTCCGGTTTTTGCACTGGGCGGAATCAACCCGGCGCGAGTGCGCGAACTGCGAGCGAAAATTTCAATTGCCAGCCCAGAGGATGGCGAAGCCTCGCGAGCGTTCGGTGTTGCCGCAATCGGCGCTGTCTTTGGAGCCACGGACGCTGCTGCAGCGATGCACGAGTTGATCGATTCGCTCGTGTCGTAACGAATCCACTCCTCGAAACGACTGAAGGCAGTCTTAACGAGAGTTACTCAAATGTATTCGTGCGCCCTGCCCTACAATCGTTTCAGCACCGCCAGCCACCGCCCACCGCATTCCTCGATCGGCCGCGAAAACGAAAGATCGGCATAACTCGCGATTGATTCGAAACATCCGGAGGCGCGCGCGATCAACTCCATTAGCGGTGGCGTCGTGTAGCGCACCGGGATCAAATCGCGCGTGACGACTCCGCGCTGGGGAAAGTGAATTGTACATTCGAGCTCGTAGATCGAATGCATCCCGTCGTGCCATTCGATCGGGCGATGGAATTCACGGACGTCCACCCGCAGCGTCCCGATCTTAACCTTTCGTTCACGCCATAGGCGGCGGCGCCGCACCAGTT
>DASXFX010000088.1:0-40153 GCA_036489375.1 Binataceae bacterium (SeqCode)
GTGGGGCGTCGGCCGGAGTCACGAAGATCGGATTGCCGATCCCGTCAATCAGTCCGATCAGACGCTGCGCGTACGCGAGATTCGATTCCCCCACGTCGGGAGTGCGCGGCAGGTTGTTCTTTTGCAAAAAGACGTCGTAAGGCGATCCGTTGTACTCATTGTTGTCGTCGGCGGAGAAGCGCAGCGAGTCGATATAAGCGTGCATCAGACCGGCAACCGCCTGCACCACCTGGTCGTCAGTCGCGGTATTGACGTCGATTCGATACTGCGGCGGGATTACCAGGTTTGCCGGGATCGCGGGATCGGTGCCCAGGAAAAGCGTGCTGTATGGTACCCCGCCCCCGCCGTATTCCTTCGCGAGATCGTTCTGGCCGTTGTCGTTGCGAATGATGTCGGCGACGTGGGCAACTGCGGTGCTGTATTCGGTCGGCAGCCACCCGAAATTCGGGCCAGTCAGAGTGCCCGCGACGAGATCTTCGATCGTCGGAAACTCCCCGTCGAAATGAAAGATCTGCGGAACGTCTCGCGGTAGCGTGGCATTGACTAGCAGCGGCGAGTTTCGCGGCGTAGTCGTCGCGCTCTG
This sequence comes from Binataceae bacterium (SeqCode), assembly GCA_036489375.1. Lineage (GTDB taxonomy): Bacteria > Desulfobacterota > Binatia > Binatales > Binataceae > JADMIL01. The sequence continues at coordinate 584 of DASXFX010000088.1, forward strand.
GCCGGTTCTCGCCGGGATCGGACTGTGCGGCGCGAAGTCGCAGTTGGTCCTCACGTCGAAGCGCGATTGCGGCTTCAGCTCATCCACCAGATGGCATTGGCGGCAGTTCATGCTCTGACCGCGGAAAGGACCGGGCAAGGGCTTGCCGGTGGTCTGCACCTGATCGACCACTGGATCTCCTGCGGGCAGCGTCGCATTCGCGTCTCCGCCGGAATTCGCCAGGAAAAACTGCGCGAAGCGCGTTTCCAGAAACAACCGCTCTCCCACCTGGACTTCCGGCGGATCGGTGTCAGGCGCGGGCGCGGGGGCCGCTGCCGGGCTACTCGAACCGGAACCGCTGCAAGCGGGAAGCATCATGATCATTGCGAGGAGTAGGAGAATGAGGCGGCGATCCGCTTGATACATCACGATTCGGTTTTCCCTTGTTCAGGACCACTCTGAGTTCCCTCGATGAATTGTTGGCAGCCACCTCGCGATTCCTCCAACCGGCGGCGCAGGCTAGGAACCCGCCCCGTTCCCGCCCTTCGCTCGCCCCGCCCGCTATTCGCGATCGATGGCGAAATCGCAGGCCGACTCCCTTCAATTCAAATGGTCCCATTGACATTTTGAGAATGAGAACGATTTTCAGTATCGTTACACACCGAGAATGTCAAGTGTTGTCAAGGAAAATCCCAAATCTGGCGTGAAAGGTGGGGATGCTACGGACTGGCGACAGGCGTCGGCGAGGCAGGCTTGGTGTGTGCGGCGGCAACGGGTTTGCCCGTCGCGAGCAGCGCATCGATGAACTCATGGTCTGCCATCAGATTCCGCACCGCGTCGTCGATCGCGTGATCGAGTGCTCGCTCCAAAGCTGAGCTTGCAGTCTCCCCTTTTTTGACCGTTGAGATGTCTTTCCCGTCAATGCCCTTGGAATAAAGGCCGTTCCGGTTATTGCTCGCTACTTCGGCCTTCATGACCACCATCGCACGTGCAATCAGCCGCGGATTAATGAAAGAGTCATTCCCTAACTTTGCTTCGATTCCCTTAAGATCGACCACCACGCGAGCGTTTCCTGGGCCGAGCTCAAATCCTCGGTTGCTCAGTTCGGACTGGATCGCCGACCGAATAAGTTTTGCAAGATCATCGTTCGTCGCAATTGCTATCCCGGAGAGGAAACCTCTGCCCGGCGTCACGTCAACCCCGAAAAGACCGACAGCATTCTTGTTCTGGCGCTCATCGTTGACGGTCACTTCCACATGAACCCGTTCGGCAGTGGGTACCGCTGCGACCGATGGGTCGGGTGCGTAGGTCAGAGAGACTGGCAACGGTGGTTTGGTGCCGCAGGCCGCTATTGCCGCTGCGATCGCTAGTACGAGAATTCCTTTCAGCGCTTGGATTGGAGCGAGGTTCATTGACTTCGATGTCGCGACGCATCGATAGCTATCAGGATGGTCCACCTTCGGCCGTTAGTATTGCCTTGATGAACTTAGGATCGGTGACCAGGTTGGCGACGGCTCTGTCCAGGGCGAGACTTAGGGTCTGCTCGTCGCTCCCGTTCGAGGAATAGCTTTCACCGCTAACCAATTGCGAATAGAAGATCTTCTCGCCCGCCCCTCTTACCTCCGCGTGCATTAAAAGTTTTGCCTGTGACTGATAGTCGTCTGAACTCACTACTACATGCTGCAAATCGAATTGGGTCACGTCTATCGCGACCGTCGCACCGGTGGCGCCGTCTGCGAATCCGAGTTCCTTCAGTTCGGCTTCGACCGCTTCCCCGACAACCTCCTTCACCTCGCATCTGGTCGTTATTACTCCTTTCCCGGCATGTAGCACCCCTCCAGTTACGTTACCGACCTTTTGTGGGTCAGCCCTAAGATCATTCACCATTACCGCTACAGTACCCGCGCCCTTCACCGGCTTCGCGATTTCCGCTGGCGTGAAGGTTAGCGAGACGGTCTCGGGTGCAGCCTCTTTGGGTAAGTCCCAGCAGGAATTAACCAGCGGAGCCGTGACCAAGAGCCATAGCAACACCCCGCGCTCAAGGTTACGTGCTGTGTAAGAGAGCACCCGGGGCACTGCTAAAAATTGAACGATCGAATTGGAGTTAGACTGAACGTTATCATCATGAGCTATGGGATCGCCATTTCGAGCGGTTCGCGCTCATGCTAAGCGAGCGCCGCTGGCACGTAGGTGCGGATAGCTTTTAGCGAGACCTGGTTGTAACTCACTTAGAGTTATAAATAGTAGTATTATCCTACGGTGCTTTGTGGAACGCGGTGCCCGCGACGATCAATATCCGCGCGACCTCGGTCAGATCGTTGTCGTCGTAGTATTCGAGTTCAATTCGCCCGGGCGTCTTGCCATGCTTCGCCGCGATTCGGACCTTTCGCTTGAGCGCCTTCTGCATCGATTCCGCCAGGGCCCCGAGATTCGCATCCGGCCGCTCCTCAGTCTTCAGGCTCGACCGGTCGGGCCGCTCCAGCCGCTCGCTCTCAATCCGATCGACGATCGCCTGGCTCACCGGCCGGCTCTCCATCGCCATCTGCTCGGCCTTGCGCGCCGTGATTCCCCCCTGGGCTATCTGCGCCGCCGCCGCCATCTGCTCGTCCGCCGATCCCATCGCCAGCAACGGCCGCGCCTGCCCCGGCGTTAGACCGCCGCGCGCGAGCAGTTCCACCACCAGCACCGGCAGTTCCAGCAGCCGGATGGTATTGCTCACGTAGGGCCGGCTCTTGCCGATCCGCCCCGCAATTTCCTCGTGGCTGAGGTTAAACTCCTTGTTCAGCCGCACGAATGCGCGCGCCTCTTCGATCGCGTTCAAGTCCTCACGCACGAGGTTCTCGACCAGCGACATTTCCAGCGCCTCGTGATCGCCGACTTCGCGGACCACCACCGGCACTACCGCCAGCCCGACCGCCCGCGCCGCGCGCAGGCGCCGTTCGCCCGCGATCAACTCGTAGCGCGGCTCGTCCAGGTCGCTCGCCAGCGGCCGCACCACCAGTGGCTCGATAATCCCCTGCGTGCGAATCGCGTTAGTCAGCTCTTCGAGCTTTTCCTGGTTGAAATGACGTCGCGGCTGAAACGGGCTGGCGACGATTCGATCTGGCGCAACCAGCAGCAACAGCGCGCCGCCGGCTCCGGTCTCGCGACTGCCGCCGCCGTCAATCAATGCGTCCAGTCCGCGCCCCAGCGTTTTCCGAATCATCGTTTACCTCGTTCGTTGTCGCGCGCGAACAGCGCGCGTAAGCTCCACGACCGCCGCGCCGGCGCCTCGTCGTTCTCTTCCGGCTTCGCCGCGGCGGCGCTGCCGCCATTGAGCCGTGCAACCAGTTCCACCGCCAGGTTCTGATAGGCAATCGCGCCCGCCGATTTCGGATCGTACTCGATCACGGAAAGCCCATGACTCGGACTCTCCGAGAGCCGCACGTTGCGTGGAATCACGTTCTGGAAAACCTTCTCCGGGAAATGCTTTTCGACCTCGCGCGCGATTTCATGACTCAGCCGGTTCCGTGCGTCGAACATAGTCAGCACAAGGCCGTCGATCTTGAGCGCAGGGTTGAGCGAAGATCGGATTCGCTTGATCGTTTCGAGCAACGCGCTCAAGCCCTCCAGCGCGTAGTACTCGCATTGCATCGGCACGATTACCGAGTCCGCCGCCACCAGCGCGTTGAGCGTCAGCAGGCCCAGCGACGGCGGCGTGTCCACGATTATGTACTCGTAATCGTCGCGGATCGGCGCCAGTATCTGCTGCAGCACCCGCTCGCGTCCCTCGCGCATCGCGAGTTCGATCTCGGCGCCGACCAGGTCCGGTCCCGACGGCGCCAAAAAGACTCGCTCACGCGCCGGCCTTATCGCTTCGCTGAGCGCGATTCGCCCAACCAGCGCCTCGTATATTGTTTTGCCGGAGCTTTTGAGTTCGGCCAGCCGCGTATCGGCGATAATCCCGGACGACGCGTTGCCCTGCGGGTCCAAATCAACCAATAGAACATCGTTTCTTCGATGCTCTGCGCGAGTTCCCGCGTCAACGTTCTTTTGCTCGTCGCGAACTTGCCCGTCCAATCTTGGCTCGCTCGCGATCGCGGCCCCCGCCCCGCCAACTGCATCCCTTCCGCCTGCGGCCGCCTTCGCGTGTGCGTCGACTCCGCCTCCGGCTTTGCGGTTCGCTTCGGCGGATGCGCCCGCACCGCCCGCCGTGGTTGCCGTACCCGCCTCGCCTTGAGTCGCTTCGTTCTCGACAGACGATGGGGTGACGGGATTAAGGCTGTCCAAAGTGCGCGCCGGATTCGAACGCTCGGCCTTATTGGCAAGCGCGCGTAGGCCCAGCGCGATCGCCAGGTTGACCGCGGTGGTGGTTTTGCCGACTCCGCCTTTTTGATTGGCTACTACGATCAGCCGCCCCACAACCGCCTCCACCAGAAAATGTTTCACGTGAAACATTTTCGCTCAGACTTCGCTTTTCCGTGGAACGAGACGCCTTCGTTTGCCGAGGTTGGCCGCGCAAGGTTGTTCCGCCGCTCCGTTTCGGCATCGGCGCAGCCCTCTTGCTCTAAGGAGAGTCCGCGTCACATCAATACTAGCCCCCGCGCGATCCTAAAAGCAAAAGTGCACGGCCAACTAATCCACAGGTTCCTGCGCGGTATTCTTCTTCGCTTTTGGCAAGCTTCCCTCTTCCGTGGTCTGATCCTAGCGTTCTGATTCTAGCGTCTGCGGCAGACCGCGAGCATGTGAATGACGCCACCTTTTGAACCGTCGGCCACGTTGCCGGTCGAACCACCGCTGAGGCCGCCGATTGAACTGTCGCCGAACGTCCCGGTCGCTGCGCCGATGATTTCTACGGTCGAACGGATTCCGAACGTCCCGGTCGCTGCGCGGACGAGGCTAACGGTTGAGCCGCTGGCGTCACTAATCGAGCCAATTCTGGTGGCACCCCCGGCGAAGGTTCCGGATGAGGCGTGCGTGAGGGAGTAGGGAAGGAAGACAGGTGGTTCGAACATCGCGGCGCTCGCGCGCTCGATCGCCTCGCGCTGGGCTGCGCTCGCATAGAGGATGACACGGCCGCCGTCCTTCAGCGCGGCGGCTGCAGTCTCGAAGACGATCGCGGGCTCCGCAAACGCGCGTGCGGTAACCACATCGAAGACTCCCCGCAAAGCCCCAGTCGTGCGGCGGGAAGAGCCAACCTGAATCTTCGGCAAGGCTACGGTAGCTGCGCGCGACGATCCGACACGGTCCCCGAGCGAGGCTTCGGCCTCACCGGGCGAAGAGTCAGCCCGGACCTCCTGCGCGGCCGTGGTGTTGGTGCGTGGGGTGAGGGTCTGAAGGCGGGCCGTTCGCATATCGGCGGTGCTGGCGCGAGAGGATTCGGCACCGACCGGTCGCGAGGTCCTGGTCTCAGTGTGTGAGGTCTCAAGGTAGACCCTTCGCAGGGCCGCGGGATCGGCGCGGGCGGAGTCAACCTGAACATTGGACAGGCCCATCTCGGCGGCGGTCACGCGCAGGAAGCTCGCGCGCTTGCGACGGGCCTCCATCAGGAGGAAGTCGGCATCGCAAGCCGCGGCCAGTATCAGCGCTGGGAAGCCGGCGCCGCTGCCCAGGTCCAGGACTCTCGATCCGGACACGAACGCATCTGCTAAGCCCGCGCGAGCGGTAGGCATCACGGTCGATTTGGCCACGAGCGCATCTGTTGAGCCTGCTCGAGCGGTGGGCGGCGGCACCTCATCCCTGATGGCGAGGATCAGTGGCGCAAGGCTATCGATAATGTGGAAGGCAATCTCGCCGGGATTATCCGGGGCCGCGGTCAGATTCAGCCTGGCTCCCCATAGCGCCAAGGCGGCGGCAAAGGTCTCGATTCGATCGAGCAAGCCGGTGGGCGGCTCGAACCCGGCTGTCGCTACTGTCTCAGCGACGATCGCGCGCGCAGCTCTCGCAATCTCGATTGGTGCGGTTTCGCCCAAGAGCAAATGACCTCTGCCTGTGTTGCCCTATGATAGGCACTGAACCATCAAAGCGCAAAAGTGGGTTTCCGACGAAATTGTTTCACGTGAAACATATTCGTCAAATCTTCGTTTTTTGCGCCTGAAGTACAGTAGTACCGCGCTTGAAGGCCGCGAGGTTCTCGTAGGATGGAGGAGTAAAACCGGCGATTAGCGATCTCAGTCCTTGAAGGTCGGGGAGTGGTCTCGGGCGGTAACCGGGAACCCGAAAGCAGCTATCCGCGAATGTCCACGAATTACAGAAGCGAAAATCAAGCAAATTGTTTCACGTGAAACATGTTCGTTATTTATTCGCTTTCGAGAGAGTGTGTCGAGAAGCTTCTGGAGGTCGACCTGATATTAATACGACCAATGTTTAGTCATTATACGCTGACGATTGCTTCGTTGTGTGGTCGAGTCGATAGGGAGTTTCAGACTTTGTCAGGGTGATTGGCGCGGGAGGCGCGGGCACGGATGTGAACTGCGAGGATGGAGACGGCGGCGGGGGTGATTCCGGGCATCCGGGCGGCCTGGCCGAGCGAGCGCGGTCGGATGTTCGAGAGGCGTTCGCACGCCTCGGTCGAAAGGCCCTCGATAGAATGAAAGTCAACCCATTCGGGGATTGGCGCGTCTTCAAGGCGCTTCGATCGCTCGATCGCCTCGGTCTGGCGCTTGACGTAGCCCTCGTATTTGACCTCGGTCTCGAGCTCGGCCGCTTGATCGAAGTCGAGCGCGGGATCCAGACCTGCGATCCTTATCACGTCAGAGTACGAGAGTTCCGGGCGACGCAGCAGGTCAAAGGCGCGAGTTGCTTCACGTAGAGGACTTGAACCATGCTCGATCAATAGTCGATTAACTTCATCGATAGAGTGCACTGTTGTTCCACGCAAACGGTGCGTTTCGGCCGCTACGCGTTGGCCGCGTAGGCGAATGCGGCTCGCAGCCTCGTTACCAACCAAACCCAGACGCTCACCGATTGGCGACAGGCGGCGGTCGGCGTTGTCCTCGCGCAGCAACAAGCGATACTCGGCGCGCGAGGTGAACATGCGATACGGCTCACCGCCGATGCCCCGCGTCACGAGGTCATCGATCATCACGCCGATATAGCCCTGGTCGCGTCCGAGGATCAGTGGAGGCTCTGCGCGAGTCATGAGGACCGCGTTGATGCCGGCGATCAGGCCCTGAGCGCCCGCTTCTTCGTAGCCGGTGGTACCATTGAGCTGGCCAGCGAAGAACAGACCGTCAACGAGCCGGGTTTCGAGCGACGGCTGAAGCTGAGTGGGATCGGCGAAGTCGTACTCGATCGCATAGCCGGGCCGCATGATTTCGGCCTGCTCCAGCCCCTTAATCGAATGAACCATCGCGACCTGAACGTCGAGCGGAAGGCTGGTCGAGAGGCCGTTAGGATAAACCTCGACGGTGTCGCGGCCCTCGGGTTCGAGGAAAATTTGATGGCGATCCTTGTCCCGAAAGCGCATCACCTTGTCCTCGACCGACGGGCAATAGCGCGGGCCGCGGCTATGGATGACCCCGGAGTACATCGGTGAGCGATCGAGTCCGCCGCGGATGATTTCGTGAGTCGCTTCGTTGGTGAAGGTCAGATGACAGGGGACCTGGGCTTGCAGGATGCGGTCGGTGCGAAACGAGAATGGCGGCGGCGGTTCGTCCCCGGGCTGAATTTCCAGAGCCGAGTAATCGATGGTGCGAGCGTCCAGGCGCGGGCACGTCCCGGTCTTGAGGCGGCCGATACGAAAACCGATGGCCGCGAGGCTGTCGCTCAAGCCCATCGCGGCGAAATCGCCGGCGCGGCCCGCATTGTAGTTGCGCAGCCCGATATGAACGAGCCCCTTGAGGAACGTGCCAGTAGTGAGGATCACAGTGCGCGCCGCGAAGATTTCGCCAATCTGCGATTCGACCGCGCGGACCGCCCCGCCTTCGACGATGAGGCGCTCGATGCTGGCCTGGCGGATCGTAAGGTTGGCGGTGGCCTCGAGCACGCGCTTCATCCGGGTACGATAAGCAGCCTTGTCGGCCTGGGCGCGGCGGGCGCGCACGGCAGGACCCTTGCGCGTGTTGAGGAAGCGGAACTGGATGCCGGTTTCGTCGATCGCGACACCCATCTCGCCACCCAGCGCGTCGATTTCGCGCACCAAATGGCCCTTGCCAATACCGCCGATGGCCGGATTGCAGGACATCTGGCCGATGTGGTCGAGATTGAGCGTGAGCATCAGAGTGCGCGCGCCCATCCGGGCAGCAGCAAGCGATGCTTCGATGCCGGCGTGGCCGGCGCCGACCACGATCACGTCGTAAGTGGAGGCGGTACTCATAGCGTTAGCAAGCGATCGATTATGACGCGTCGGGTGGGCAGCAGGAAGAGCAGCAAAAGGTGAGAAAAAATATACATTAAGTAAGATATAAATACCAAAAGATAGTTGGTTGAAGAGCGGGAAACTTATGGTTTTTTCAGGAAACTGAAACCTCGTGGAGGTTTCAGACTTCCCATTGGGTTCGATGCCAACGAGACAGGTTGAGGACGCGGCTGCGATGCAGCCGGGAAGTCAGGTGTCGGGTAAGACCTTAGGCGAAGTACCGCCGGCTTAGCGGCTCCGCCGAGTCACTTGACGTAGTGCAAAAGGGAATTCGCGGCTACTTGCCGATGCAGAACTCGCGGAAGAGGGCGTCGAGCACGTCTTCGGTGCCTACTATGCCGGTGATTGAACCGAGGGCGTCAGCGGCCGCCATTATATCGACGGCGACGATCTCCGGGGGCATCGCGGAGAGCGCGCTCTGGCGGGCCGCGGCGAGGGAGTCCAGGGCGTGTGCGAGCGCGTCGCGATGACGTTCGCGCGAGATGGCGACGATCTCACCTTTGGTCGTTGTGCTGTCAGAATCTCTATCGTTCAAGTCACGCTCCGGGATTAAGCTGCTGGCTTGCTCTAACGTGGGATCCGAAGTTAGCGCATTGATGGCGGCTTCGAGGCGATCGCGCAGTTCGGAGAGGCCCAGAGATGTCAGAGCGGAGAATTCCACCAACGGGAGATGAAGGCTGCGGTCACGCAGCATTTCGGCGTTGCTGGAAGGTGAAAGATCGCATTTGTTGAGAATTGCGACGCCGCGGCGATTGGCGCATAGCGCGAGGACGGCGTCGTCGTCGGAATCCAGCGGCCGTGAAGAGTCGAAGACGGCAATGACGAGGTCGGAATCGCCGGTGTGAAGGCGGGTGCGCTCGATGCCGAGACGCTCAATCGGGTCGTCACTCTCGCGCAGGCCGGCGGTATCGGCGAGTATAAGCGGGACGCCGCCCAGGGCGATCGAATCCTCGATAACGTCGCGGGTAGTGCCCGGAATCGGCGTCACGATGGCGCGATCGGCACCGAGCATCAGGTTGAGCACGCTCGATTTGCCGGCGTTGGGTTTGCCGATAATGGCGGCGCGCGCACCGTCGCGAATAATCCGGCCGCGCGCGAAGCTATCGTGCAGATTGGCGAGATCGGCGGTGAGCGAATCAATTTCGCGAACGAGGTCATCGCGGGAGGGCAGGCGGATGTCCTCGTCGGCGAAATCGATTTCGATTTCGAGATGGGCGCGAATCGCGATCACCTGGCGGCGGAGCCCGTTGACGCGATTGGCGAGGGCTCCGGACATTTGCGCCAACGCCATCCGCAGGCCGGCCTCGCCGCGCGCCGCGACGAGGTCGGCGATCGCTTCGGCCTCGGTCAGATCGATGCGGCCGTTGAAAAAGGCGCGGCGGCTGAATTCGCCGGGCTCGGCGAGGCGCGCGCCGGCTGCCGTCGCGAGGGCGACGACGCGGCGCACGAGATAGGCGCCGCCGTGACATTGGAGTTCGGCGACATCCTCGCCGGTGAGCGATCGGGGCGAGGGAAAGACCGCGAGCATCGCGCGGTCGATGGGCGAATCGGTGACAGGGTCGCGGATTTCGCCGAGATAGAGGCGGCGCGGAACGAGAGGGGAGGCATCGATCGGAGCGCGCGCGGTGGGCTGCGCGCGATCCAATCGATGCCATAAGCCGCGCGCGATTGCGATCGCGCGCGGCCCGGAGAGGCGCACTATAGCGACTGCGCCGGTACCCGGCGGCGTCGCCGGTGCGACAATCGTGTCGGCGGCGTACATTATTAAGGAAGCTAGCATTAGAGGAGCGCCGGACACATCGCGGCAGAGTGCGGCTGGTATTCGAGCCAGGGCGGCGCGGGTTCACATTGCCGTAACGCGATATTGATAGACTCGTCAGTTGGACTGAGAGCGGTCGAAGCGCAAAATGATCATTCGGTCAGAAGGCGGTGGCGCGATGAGTGAGTCGCGCCATGGCCGATTAACGGCATAAACAAAGAAGGGCACGGTAGCGGAGGGCGAATCGGGTTAATCATGGGACCAGTAGGCAAGGCAATTTTTCTTACCAAGGGCGTTGGACGCCACTCCGAGAAGCTGACCTCCTTTGAGCTCGCATTGCGTGACGCGCGCATTGCGGAGTTCAACATTGTGCGAGTCAGTTCAATTTTTCCACCGGGCTGCAAGGTGATCTCGATCCAAGAGGGATTGAAAATGCTGCGTCCGGGCCAGATCGTCTATGCGGTGATGTACGACGAGGCGACCAATGAACCGCATCGGCTGGTAGCTACTTCAGTGGGCCTGGCGATACCGGCAGACAAGGATCAATACGGCTACCTGTCGGAGCATAAGAGCTTCGGTCAGACTGATCAGAAGGCGGGCGACTATGCGGAAGACCTGGCCGCTACCATGTTAGCGACAGCGCTGGGAATAGATTTCGATCCGAACGTCAGTTACGACGAACGCAAAGATGTGTGGAAGCTATCAGACAAGATCGTGCGGACGCGCAATATCACGCAATCCGCAATCGGCGATCGCAATGGCTTGTGGACCACGGTGGTCGCGGCGGCGGTGTTTGTTGACGAAAGCAACTAGCACCTGTGAAACGCCTTGCGTCCCCTTCGATCGCGGTTGAAGGGGACGCAGCCAGTCCCTCTCATGATCAGTTACCGGCCTGCGCAAGACGCTCAGGTGCTATCGGAGCAACTTCACTGATGACAGTGTTCGATTGCAGGTTCGCGCCGGCAGTCCAGTTATGTTGATAGTTCAGTTGCGCGACGACGATCGCGAACATCAAGGTTACTGCGCCGATAAACGTTGCCGCTGTTCCTAGAACTTTCATCTTCGTGCTCTCCCTATTCAGCGACCTTTGCTCGACTGTGAGGTCAGCGAGGTCTGCTGTTTCGCAAAGGTATGAGCGAAGGTCGTGCCAGATTGTGAAAATGATCGCGAGGGTGCGTCGCTTTGCGCCCTTTATCCAATGATTTAACGGAATATTTGGCTCACAGGGCTGTTTGCCCAGCCGAGTTTCAGTACGCGTTAAGGCGGATAAGCCGGTTTCCGGCTCGCATTAATGCGAAAACTCGCGCGCAATTCGCGAAACGCGATAAAAGGCTATGCGAACGAATAGCCTGAGCTCGCAACCCTCGTATTGCAGCCGGAGCTATTTGGCATTCGAGTTGGTGAAGCGCGCCCGCCGCTCTTCCTCAACGAGATCTGCGTCCTCTTTGGGTGGGCGAGGGGGTAGGAAGTCTCCAGTATAGTCAGTCGTTTCCCATTGCCGGTCGTTCGCGTCCCAGACGTAGGGTAGCTCAACGATAATACCGGGGCGGCTGATGGTCTCGAAGGCCTCGAGAGCGTCGCGCACAATCTGGCGCTGCAGATCGGGCTGATGCGGCTTGCCGGTCTCATGGCCGAGCGGATAATTCACGAAGACCGCGCGCGGCGGGTTCACCGCCTGGGTGATGTCGAGCGCCGAAGTCATACAGAGGGTTGGAATCCCCGCAGCTTCAACGACCCGTGCGATCAGTCCAACGGACTGATGACAGACGGGTCAGGCAGGCACCAGGTAGAAGGCGTCAACGTGCGCCTTTTGCAACTCGTCGGCGATGCGCGGTGCGAGTTCCTCGCGAATCTTGCGCGCAGAGTAAACGCCGCCCATGAAGCTGTAAGCAGGATCGGCGAGTTCGCCGATGACGCCGGCCGCTTCCAGCTCGCGCAATCGCGCCAGAGGAAATACACAATTATGATCGGCCTCAGCGTCGGCCGTGCGATAGCCGAAATGCCAGACACTTAGATCGTCCTGGGTCGCGGATTTCGGTATCAGGCGGTAGCTGGCGTCCTCGCGATGGAAGCGCGGTTGGTCACGATAAAGGAGGCCGCCTGAGCCAATCATCGCGAGCTTCGATTGGGCGAGAGGCTTACGCAGGGGTGTCCATGGCGGCGTCGTCTCATTTACAACCCATCGATAGGGTTTGTAGCCACTGTAAAGCTGGCGAGTGCGCGGTATGTATTCGACCGGCATAAGTTACCTCGAACTGGTGGTTCTATCTTACCGCAGTTGGCATTAAGACACCTAGCCCCCGCCTAAGTGAAATAAAGGTTGTGGGACAGGTAGCCAACTAACTTGCCTTGGGCGGGAAGAGCATTTTGTTGGCATGAAACTCGCGCGCGACGAGGTCGATGAAACCGTGACGCACAGGCCATTCGAGGCGGCTATCGCGCCAATGGATGCGGCCGTCCGGTCCCTCGAATTCCGCGGCGATGTTGTGCACGCCCTGCCAGGCTATGGCGGCACGATCGTGATCGGCGGCGACCGCCGGAATTTTGCGCATGCGATCCATCCAGGCGCGCATGCGCGGCAAATCGCTCATGTCGATTTTCATCGCACGGGCGAGCGGGGCATGGCAGATCGCGGTGAAGTCGGCGAGACTAATCGCGCCGCAGAAGTAGTCGCGGTCGCCGAGTTGATGCTCGAGCGTTTTCATCAACGCAGTGCATTCCTCGCGCGCGGCATCCTGGATGGCCTTCGATTCGGGAGCCTGGCTGCGCAAGATGCCGAGAAAATAGCCGAAGCCGACCGCATCGAATGTACGATCGCAGAGATCTTCGATCGAACGCATCCGCGCTCGTTCAAAGGCGTCGGCCGGGTAGGCGGGCGGATCGGGATAGACCTGTTCGAGGTACTCACAAATGACAGTCGAGTCGGCGATCGAGCGGCCGTCGTCGAGGACCAGCACGGGAACTTCAGCGCGCGCCGAAGTAGTGCGGAGGTCTTCCTTGCGATCGAGTGAGTAGCAGCGTTCGATCGGTTCGTAGGCGATTCCTTTGTAATCGAGGACGATTCTGACCTTGCGGGCGTATGGGCTGGTCGCGAATGTAAACAATTTCATGGGCAGCTTCTCCGTAGATAGTCACTTGGGAATAGTAGCTATTAGCAGGTAGCTACTGAGATTGCGGACGCCGCCGAATCCCTTCGCCGGCGCGGAGGCCGCCATCGACGATCAACTCGGTGCCGGTGATGTAGGAGGCGTCTTCTGAAAGCAGAAAAACGATGGCCTTGGCGATTTCCCACGGAGTGCCCTGACGGCCCATCGGGATGCGCGGTGCGACGCGCGCCTCGCGGTCGCCGATTTCGCGCCGCACCATCGAGGAGTTGATCAGGCCGGGCAGAATCGTGTTGACGCGAATGTGATCGCGCGCATGGCGTACGGCGACCGATCGCGACAGTCCGAGCAGGGCGGCTTTGGTGGCCTCATAGGCGATGCCGGCGCCGGCGATGACGGCCGACAGCGAGGAGACGTTGACGATAGCGCCACCGCCGGCCTTGATGATTTCGGGCACGGCATACCGCATCATCAGGAAGTGGCTGCGCAGATTGACGGCGTAAACCTTTTCGAATTGATCGGTGGTGGTATTGAGCAACGAGCCGCCGGCCGCGATGCCGACGTTATTGACCAACAGATGAAGCGCGCCGAACTGCTTGATCGTGTCCTCGATCGTGCGGCGGCAATCGTCCTCCTTGCTCACGTCGCAGGCGAGGGCCTGAGCTTTGCCACCTTCGGCCTTGATGGCGTCGGCGGTCTCCTGCGCAAGGGCGAGGTTGAGGTCGGCCGCCATTACGATGGCGCCTTCGCGAGCGGCCAGTATCGCCGTCGCGCGACCGTTGCCAATCGAAAGTTTCTCGCCCGGATTGGGCGGACCGTCGGCGCCGCCACCCGCGATAAGCGCAATTTTCCCGTCGAGCCGTCCCATCGATATACCCTCCATGCGCGCGGCTGGAGCGACACGCGTAATTGGCGCAACAGATATCGCAATGCGAGCCGGATTGCACGGCGCGTAACGACGCAGAACCGTCGAGGGCATTGCGGGGCGTCGGTTTAGCAATGCGGCCATAGACACTCGATCAAAGTAGGCAAAGATGCTCATCATGTTGGTATGAGTGAAGCGAATAGCGTCGGAACCAGCGTCGCGATCGAGGACTACGCGCTGATCGGGAACACCCATACGGCGGCGTTGGTGGGACGCGACGGATCGATCGATTGGCTGTGCATGCCGCGCTTCGATTCCGGGGCGTGCTTCGCAGCGCTTTTGGGCACGCGCGATAATGGTCGCTGGTTGATCGCGCCCGACGGACCGGTCAAGGCCACCCGCCGGAAATATCGCGGCGACACGCTGGTGCTGGAGACCGAGTTCGAGTTGGCGGGCGGTGAGCGTGTCGCGGTAATCGACTTCATGCCGATATGCGAGCATGGCGACCGTATCGATCTCATTCGCGTGGTTGAGGGCCGCCGCGGGAAAGTATCGATGCAATTGGAGGCCGCATTCCGGTTCGACTATGGGCGCGTCGTGCCTTGGGTGCGCAGTCGCGACTATGGTCTGAGCGCGGTCGCGGGACCCGACGCATTGCAATTGCGCTCACGGATAAAGATGCACGGCGAGAACTTGAAGACGGTCGCAGCCTTCCAGGTAGCCGAGGGCGAGAGAATTCCGTTCACGCTGACCTGGTATCCGTCCCATCTGGAGGAACCGGCCTCACGTCATCCGCTGAAATCACTCACCGATACCGAAAAATACTGGATCGATTGGTCGGCGCAGTGCAAAGACGGCGGACAATGGCGGCCGCAGCTGATCCGATCGCTAATCACGCTCAAGGCGCTCACCTACAGCCCAACGGGCGGAATCGTCGCGGCGCCTACGACCTCGCTGCCGGAATGGATTGGGAGCGTGCGCAACTGGGATTATCGCTACTGCTGGTTGCGCGACGCTACCTTTACGCTTTACGCGCTGTTGAGTTCCGGCTACAGCGAGGAGGCGACGGCGTGGGGGGCGTGGCTGCTGCGAGCGATCGCGGGGCAAGCCGGCCAAATCCAGATCATGTACGGCATCGCGGGAGAGCGTCGTCTGACCGAGTTCGAGGCGCCGTGGTTGCCGGGCTACGAGAATAGCCGCCCGGTACGCATCGGCAACGCCGCGCACGATCAATTTCAGCTCGACGTCTATGGCGAAATCATGGACGCCTTTCACGTCGCCCGTCGCTACGGAGTAGAACCCGGCGAAGATGTGTGGAATGTGGTTCTCGTGCTGATGGACTTTGTCGAGCAACATTGGCACGAACCCGACGAAGGCATCTGGGAGGTGCGCGGACCGCGCCGGCATTTTACCCATTCCAAGGTGATGGCGTGGGTGGCAGTCGATCGCGCGGTCAAAGCGATCGAACAGCACGGACTCAAAGGCCCATTGGATAAGTGGCGCACGCTGCGCGACGCGATACACACCGATGTTTGTCACTACGCGTTTCGGCCCGATCGCAACGCTTTCGTCCAGTATTACGGCGCCG
This sequence comes from Binataceae bacterium (SeqCode), assembly GCA_036489375.1. Taxonomy (GTDB): domain Bacteria; phylum Desulfobacterota; class Binatia; order Binatales; family Binataceae; genus JADMIL01. Next base: position 16,217 of record DASXFX010000088.1, read on the forward strand.
ATACGCTCGATGCGTCAGTGCTGATGATGTCGTTGGTGGGGTTTCTGCCGGCGCAGGATCCGCGAATCGTTGGCACGATTGAGGCAATTCAGCGCGATCTAATGGATGAGGGATTGATTCGCCGTTACAACACCATCGGGACCAACATCGATGGCTTGCCGCCGGGAGAAGGCGCATTTCTGCCCTGCACTTTTTGGCTGGTCGATAATCTCGCGATGCTGGGCCGCTACCATGAGGCGCACGAGATCTTCGACCGGCTGCTCACGCTATGCAACGACGTTGGTCTGCTCTCGGAGGAATACGATCCGCGCGGCAAGCGGCAGTTGGGAAATTTCCCGCAAGCCTTCACGCACGTCTTTCTGATCAACACCATTCACAACCTCTCTCGGACCGAGGGGCCCGCAGAAGAACGCGCCAAGAATTGACCGGGCGATAGCTTGTCCATCGAACTGGTCCGCGCGGCGGCCACAGTGCTATGACTCCGTACATTCGCGCCGCGTCATTGGCGCGAAAGTGCAGGCAGACACAACATCCGCACGCGAATCGTCTAAGGAGATACGACTATGGCCCCAAGCGCCAATGGCTGGCAGTACACCAAGGGTCTGCACGATCTGGGCAACGGATGCTACGGCTATCTACAGCCGGATGGCTCGTGGGGCTGGAGTAACGCGGGTCTGGTGGTCGATGGCGGCGAGTCGATGCTGGTCGATACGCTATTCGACTTGAAGCTCACGCGCGCGATGCTCGAAACGATGCGTCGCGCGGAACCCAAGGCTACTGCCCGCATTGGGGCGCTCGTCAACACTCATTCCAATGGCGACCACGTATTTGGCAACGAACTCGTCGCTGGCGCTGAGATCATAGCGTCGAAAGCGTGCGCCGAGGAAATGATTCAGGACCAGGGCGCCAAGCGGCTGGCCGATTTCAAAAACAACGCGGCGAGCATGGGCGAGGCCGGCCGGTTCTTCGCGGAAATCTTCGCGCCGTTTGATTTTGATGGCATCACCGTCGCGATGCCGACGCGCACCTTCGAAGGCACCCTCGACTACTCAGTCGGAGCCAAGACGGTACGCCTGATCCAGGTGGGTCCGGCGCATACTCGCGGCGATGTGCTCGCCTATGTGCCAGAAGACCGCGTCATCTTTACCGGCGATATCCTCTTTATCGAAGGACATCCGATTATCTGGGCTGGTCCGGTCGGCAACTGGATCAAAGCATGCCAGCTGATGATCGACCTCGAAGTTGACACGGTGGTTCCCGGTCACGGGCCGATCACCGATAAAGCCGGGATCGCAGCGCTCAAGGGCTATCTCGAATACATCGAGCGCGAGGCGCGGCGACGCTACGACGCCGGAATGCCAGTGCTGGAGGCCGCGCAGGATGTTTCGCTGAGCGACTATTCGTCATGGGGCGACGCCGAGCGCATCGTAGTGAACGTTGCGACGCTCTATAGCGAATTCTCGGGCGGCACAGCGGCGATTCCTGGAATCGGAGAACTCTTCGGCATGATGGCAAAACTGCGCCACAATCGCCGTCAATGACGTCCGTATCCTCGAGGAAACGCTTATTCGGCTTATTTTAGCTAATTTAGTCGATATTAGTCGTTGACCGTCATTACTGGCCGACATAGGCTTTAACACGTCACAATCGCATATTGTGCCGATGTAAAAGCAGTACGGCGCAGTGCTCGAGGAGAAGTACGGTATGTTTTCACGTATTCTGGGAGTCTTAATGCTGACTGGTGGCCTTATGTTCGGCGTTACTGGCATCACGCATGCTGGCGAACGCAATGAACCCTACTGCCCTCCCGGGGTGAGTTCAGCTCCTGAACTCGACCCGACGATATTGGGCAGCGGTGTCGCGATGTTGCTCGGCGGCGTCCTCGTATTGAACGAACGTCGCCGGAAGCACCAGTAGTACCCCTAGCCTCCGCCGCCCGCGGATCCATCTGTTACCTCGTGGCGCCGATCCGCATAAATGTCGGGTCGGCGCCGCGAGCATTAGCTCCCCAACGACAATCCATCAGTTCCAGCACCGAATTACATGTTGAAGGCTGAGTCAGCTTCCTTACGCCCGCTCACGGTTCCGTTCGCGATCGGTCGACCCGGTCGTATCGTGCGCATCGCCTTCCTCGCGTTGTTAATGGCGGGGGAACTGACCCATCTCGGGGTGCCGCTGCTCGCTTCCCTCAATCCGACGCTGCATGGATGGTGGTGGCCTCTTATATGGGATGGGCGGCCGATTGCCGAAACGGCGATCGGTGCGATGCTTGTGGCGATTTTCCTAAGCTGGCCAACTTGTCGCGACGAACTCTATGCGGCGATTGAAGAAGCCGATGTTACTCGCCTCAATTTCTGGCTAAGGGCTCACGTACTGTGCGTCGCGATTGCCGCAACCTGGCTCTTCTACGGAATGCAAGGCGGCAGCTTCACCCATTTCGGAGCTGCGCTTTGGTTCTTCGCTGGCGTGGTCATCCTGCCGTTGACCGCAATCACGTGGTCGATGGCAATCGTGCCGGGCACCTTCTGGGTACGATGGGTGCAGCAGAGGCCAAGCGCCTTCATTGCCGGTGCCATAGTCGGCATTCTGTCGCGGTCAACTGGCTATTTCGCGCAGATGCTATGGCCGCCGCTGCGCCACTACACCTTCGCCACCGTGGATCTGATGCTCCGCGTACTCGGCCTGTCGGTAGTCAGCGACCCCAGTCAGAGCCTGCTGGGTACCCCGCGTTTCGTCGTCAGGATCGCTCCGACTTGCTCAGGATTGGAGGGCATCGCACTGATTTGTGCCTTCGTCGCGGTGTACCTCTGGCTTTATCGCAGTGAGTATCGTTTCCCCGCGGCCTTGGTGCTGATTCCGATCGCTATCGCAAGCATCTGGATTCTCAATGCGGTCCGCATCACCGCGCTGATTCTGATTGGCCAATGGTATAGCCAGGTGGCAGCCGCCGGCTTCCATACCGTGGCCGGCTGGATTTTCTTCAACCTGACCGCATTCGGCCTCGTCAGCGTGAGCCGCCACGCCCGCTGGGTTATGCGCACCGACGCTACGGAAGCGAACGTATTTCGCGAGTACGTCGGCACGCCGAATCCCGCACTCCCATACTTGGCGCCGCTGCTGACGATGATCGGCGCAGCGATGCTGACGGCGCCATTCGGTGAAGGCTTCGACGCTGGCTACCCGGTGCGCGTAATCGTCGTCGCGATCGTCTTGCTATGGTATCGGGAACGCATCGGCACAGCGTTGGCGGGTATCTCGTGGACGAGTGTCGCTATTGGAACGCTCTGCTTCCTGCTCTGGATATTCCTGGCGCACCCAAATCGCGCGGCTGACGCCGCCATCGCGAGCAACCTGCGCAGCCTCCCGACGACAGCCCGGACGGGCTGGCTTTTGTTCCGGGTACTGGGAGCAGTTATAACCGTGCCGCTAGCCGAGGAACTCGCCTTTCGCGGCTATCTTCTGCGCAAGCTCGTAGCTTCGGATTTCGAGTCCGTGCCATTCGACTCCTTCACGTGGACATCGTTTATAGTGTCGTCAATTGCCTTTGGTGCGCTGCATCAGAGCTGGGTGGCTGGGATTCTGGCGGGAACTCTATTCGCTCTGGCGATGTATCGCCGAGGGCGCCTCGCTGACGCGATCGCTGCTCACGCCACCGCCAACACGTTGCTGGCGATATATGTAATCGTCACTGGTAGTTGGTCTCTCTGGACCTGATACCCGCTTGCCGGAAGGACTGAGTTACCAAACTCAGGTACGCTAAGCACTTCGAACCATAGGACATCGCTACTCGGATCACTGCTTCTTTGGCGAAACTTCTGTCGTTGATAAGGGTCCGAGCGCGCGAACACCTGTCTCTATACTGCCCAATCGCTATTAGTCAGACTTTCCAAAGGCGACCTACATCTTGTTTTGATGTAGCATGCCGATGAGTCCGGTCTCGAAGCATAAATGAAGGACTAGTGCCATGCGCATAAGCGTCGGCGACTCTCGCCTCTTCTTTGACATTGAGGGTGCCAAGTTGCGCCCTGACGGCCCGCGGATGCGCGAGGTTCCAACCGTCGTCCTGCTGCACGGCGGTCCCGGGTTCGACCATTCCGGCTTCAAACCCGATCTTTCCTCGCTCGCCGAGGTTGCTCAACTTGTGTACTTGGACCATCGCAGCCAGGGTCGTAGCGACCGTACTACTTCCGATCGCTGGAACTTGGAGCAGTGGGCCGACGACGTAAGGGCCTTTTGTGATGTGCTCGAAATCGCACCTCCCATCGTGATGGGCCACTCGTTCGGTGGCTTCGTCGCGATGACCTATGCCATCCGCCATCCTGGCCATCCCGCAAAGCTCATCCTGTCGAGTACGGCCGCGCGCCAACGCCTCGATCGCGCGCTTACGGTTTTCGAGCGCCTGGGCGGTCCGCAAGCCCGCGAAATTGCCAGTCGATTCTGGCAACACCCCAGCGATGAAACGAGAGCCGAGTATCTGCGCGTATGCCTTCCGCTGTAGAACCGCCGGAAGGTTCCGTCCGACGCCGACGCCATGAAACGGACCGTGCTCAACCTTGAACTCATGGATTACTTCATCGACGGCGAGATGCGGACTTTCAATCTGCTCCCCGGACTCGCGCAAATTCGATGCCCAACGCTCATCCTCGGCGGCGAGGACGATCCGATCCTTCCGATCGAGGATTGTGAAGATCTCGCCCGCACGATCCCTTCCGGCTTCGTCCGCTTCGAGCGTTTCCCCAATGCTGGGCACGGGGTCTTTCGCGATGCGCCCGAGCGAGCGCTTCAAGTTCTGCGAGACTTCATCAAAAGCTGATTTGTCCTCCGTGGCCTTCAGCCTTTGGTCGCGGGCCTTTTGAAATCAAGCGTCCGCTGCCGTCAACGTAATCGCCGCAGCTCCGGTGCGAAGTCCGCGATCTTTCCGGCTCGACAATAATTGCGCTATCACTATCCAGTCGGCGGAGACGTGATATTGGCATCGCGCCGGCAAATTGATGTTTTCCTGAAGCAAGGAGGCCAGTCGAATGGCTTATGACACTTACAAGGTAATCCGGGTGGAAGTGCGCGGGAAGGTTGCCTACGCGACGATCGACAATCCGCCCGTGAATGTAATCACGCGGAACCTTCTCGACGACCTTACGCGGCTATCCAGTGAATTGGACGCCGACAAGGACTTGTTGGTGTTTGTGCTTCGGAGCGCGAATCCGGATTTTTTCATCGCGCACTTCGACGTTAGCGCAATCCTTGAATTTCCGATCGATAAGCCGGCGCGGCACGAAGACTACGCCAACGCCTTCTATCACGACATGTGCGAACGCTTTCGTTTGATGGATAAGATCACGATCGCGCAGATCGAGGGCCGGGTCGGGGGTGGCGGATCGGAACTCTCGATGTCGTTCGACATGCGCTTCGGAGTGCGCGGCAAGACCTTTGTCAATCAGATGGAAGTGCCGCTCGGAATTATGCCCGGTGGCACCGGCACACAGCGGATGCCGCGTCTGATTGGCCGCAACCGCGCCATCGAGATTATCCTCGGCGGTATCGATATGGACGCCGATACCGCGGAGCACTGGGGCTACCTCAATCGCGCCTTCGAACCCGGGAAGATCGGGCCTTACGTCGAATGGCTGGCGCAGCGTATAGCGTCTTTCCCGGTTGAAGCGGTAAGACTCACTAAGCAGGCGATCAACTCGGCCGATAAACCGTTAGCAGAAGGGCTGAGGGATGAGAGCTATCTGTTTCAACAACTGGTTCGCACCGCGAGCGGGCAGCGTAATATGCGCAAGTTCCTCGAAGTCGGAGGTCAGACGCGTGACGGTGAACTCAAGATTCAGGAACTGAATGCTCTGCTGGGAGGACTTGACGAGAAGTAAGAAGTAGTTACAGCGGCGGGGGCCTATAGCTGAGCGGAGATGGGTTTGAGGCGCGGCGTTCGCAAATCACCGAGCCTGAAGGGTGCTGTGCGATACGCTTCAACTCCGTTCGCGGAATCGCCAAGCATGGAATGGCGGATGCTTGGCGACGGCTTGGTATCGTTAGCTCTAATCATTGACCCGAGCGCTTAAGCTGCCAACTACCCTCTTCGATGATCCGCATACCACCCGCGAAGCACATGTACTCGCCAGTCCCGGCGGTGGCGCTTAGCTGTCCCTGGTAGAGGCAGTTAAGTGCATCAGGGAAGGCGACTCGCAGATCGGTTAGATCGATACCGTCCATGCGCCCACCGACAATCTTGCCGTTGTGATCCTCGCCGAGGCATCCGAGGTTACCGCGCGCACAGGTATAGGTCCCGGCGAGGCTCGAACCCTGCTGGACGAAGTTGAACGTTATGAGCCGATCATAGCAATTGATGCCGGTGGTCGAATGGCATCCGGGATACATGTTACCGCTCCAGTTGCCGGACACGTCGAGCGGCGGTTCCACCTGCCCACTGGAGCAAGCTTGCAAGAATAGAACTGAGGCCAGTATTGGCGTGAGTACGGCCACGCCAACGGCCGCGCGCCATAAGCGCATCACTAACTGCTTCATCCACCCGTCCCACTCGTGACCTTGCCGTCGCCGACGCCTTGCGATGGTGCTTTCGTGAGTACCGCCGTGGCCTGATCCAGTCGCGCACTATAGGCGTCGATAACATCCGCGGTGAGTTTGGCGTAGCGATCGGCGTCGGCCCATCGTTGGTCTTCGATTGCCTCGCGAACCCCAGGAAGGGTCTTGGCGCCATAACCAGTAAAGCGACCAGGCGCATAGATGAGATTCTTGTACCAGCCGCGACCGGGCAGGCCGACGTCGGAGACGAGAGTCTGGTCGATGTTGGCCATCAGTGCCTGCAATCGAGCGAGCTGTGCGGCTGACAACTCTGAAGCATTTTTCGCTAGCGCATCGTCATAAGACTTGGCGCTGTGCTTAAGTCGATCGACGGCGTCTTCGAGTGCCGCGAACTCTATATGCGGGACAGGTTTCAAAGGTGTCGGCAGGCCGCTCGACTTGGTCGGATCAGCAGCTAGCTGGAAAGCATGATCGCGCAGCAAACCAGCCTGGATCATGGCTTCTTCGCGCTTGTCATCAGCCAGCTTCTTAACTTCGTCGAGATAGTTCGATACCGCGTCGGCAAAGCTGGTCGCGCGCTGCACGGGAACACTGGATTCGGCGACGCGCAAAACCATCCGGCCGATAGTCTTTGCCAGCAATGCATCGTAAACGAAACCCGGATCGACGAAGCGGGTATGATGCTCGAAGGTATCGTAGCGAGAGTGATAGACCCCGCGGGTTTGACCTTCGTCGTCGAAGCCCACATCGAGCGTGGGCACGCCCAGGTGCTGCAGGAAGCTCGAATAGTCCGATCCCGACCCTAGCGGCTCGATGAGGAAGTCCTTGTCGGGATCGGCCGCTACCTTAGCCTCGGCCTTGACCCGATCCTTGGCGTCGGGGGCGAGCGCATCGACGCGTACCTTTGCCCGCATCCTCTGACCGATGGATACTCCCGTTTCAGGATCGATCACGTCGCTCGCGACCTCGTTGACCAGATGCTGGAAGTCGTGGTTGCCACCTACGCTCAAGAAGCCGCGCGCGTTGGTATCGGAGTTCACATAGAGCAAGGCCTTCTTCTTCAACTCGGCCGCGTGCGTCTCGGCCCATTCGGTCGAGCCCAGCAACATCGGCTCCTCGCCGTCCCAACTCGTATAGACAATCGTTCGCTGTGGCCGCCATCCTTGCTTGACGAGACCGCCGATCGCCTTGGCCTCGGCCAGCAATGCGACTTGACCCGAGAGCGGGTCGCTAGCGCCGAACACCCAGCCGTCGTGATGATTGCCGCGCACCACCCATTGGTCGGGATAGGTCGATCCTTTCATCGTTGCGATGACGTCATAGATCGGCTTGAGGCTCCAGTCAGACTTGACGGCTAAGTGAATCGTGGCTGGTCCCGGTCCGACGTGGTAGGTGATCGGCAAGGTGCCGCGCCAGCCCGGCGGCGCTACGCGACCTCCTAGCGCCGCCATGAACACCTGGGCATCGGCATAAGAGATGGGTAGCACGGGAATCTTCAGAATCGATGGCGCTTCGGAGATCTTCAGGCGTTTGGCGTCCTTGGTCGCACCGACGCCAGGTGTAAGTGGATCGCCTGGATAGAGCTGCATGTCGGCGACCGAGCCGCGCTGCAGTCCATGCGGCGGGCGCATCGGACCGGAAGGGTAGGTCTCGTCAACTGAGTAGCCGTCCTCGGCCGGGTCAGAATAGATGATACAGCCGATCGCGCCGTGATCCTGCGCGAGCTTCGGCTTAAGGCCGCGCCAGCCCGACCCATAGCGAGTGATGACGATCTTGCCCTTGACGTTGACGCCCAGCCGCTCGAGCATCTTGTAGTCATCCTGCATGCCGTAATTGACATAGACCAGCTCGGCCGTGACATCGCCATCACCCTGGTATTCGACATAGGCGGGAAGCGCAGGCTCGGTCGCCGTCGCGCTCGAATCGCCCGGTATGGGCGGCTCCTGCAAAGTAGCTTGGTACGGCTTGGAGCCAACCAGCTCGAGGGTCTCGCTGATCGGCGTTGGATAGAGGACGTCGAAGGTCTCAATGTGCGCGTCCCAGCCCCAACTGTTGAACCATGCGAGAATCTGCTCGGCATTGGCCTTGTCGTGCGGCGAACCGACCTGGTTGGGTTCGGCGGCCAACACCTTCATCCAGTCGCGTAAGTCGTTCGGTTGGATGAAGGTGTCAAAGCGATGCTCCAGCACGGACTCGTCATCCGGTGCGGGAGTGGAGGCGCCGAACGAGACGTTCGTGCAAAGAAGGACGACGACGGCGAGGGTGAGGATGGTACGCATAGAATCTATGGGAGATAGGCTATACAGAGGTGAGGCCGTCGTGTGAAGCCGGCGTACGGTTGCGCGCCGATTGGCTGGCGAAGGGTTGGCGAAGATTCTTGGAGTGGGTTCGTTTGGCGCTTTTACCTCCGGACCTCGGTGCCGGAGCCCCCGAGGCAACTACAAAAAGCATCATAGCATAACAGTACGGGTCGTGCGCGCGGCTTCGGTCCAATCACAACTTTGGTCGATGGGGCCGCCTGTTCCAAGAACCTTTCCTCTGGTTGCGCCAGCATAGTGGGACGGGCGCGTCTTTTCATGTAAGAACATGGCCTGTGAACCGACGCCTTTCGATCGGGTCAACGGCGATGCGAGTTTGGCTCCTACTACTACTTTGGCCGGCGGTGGTTTGGCCGCGGGTAGCATTTGCCGCGTGCGATCCGATCGTAACGATCGCGGGGGCGAATTTCCCGAGCTGGCTGCTATGCCTGATTGTCGGGGCGATGATCGCGCTGTTGGCGCGGCCGCTTCTGGTGATTGCGCGGCTGGAGTCCCACGTTGGCCCCTTGACGATCTTCTATCCGAGCCTGATCGCGATGTTCGCGATGATCATCTGGGTGCTATTCTTCAACCGGATTTAAGCGGTGCGGATATAATTTGCGATGGCGGTGGAGCGGATGCAGGCGCGCGCCAGTGCCGGTGTGCGGATCGCGGGCGGGATTTTGGCGGCCGCAGTCTATGTGGCGACGATTGCGCTCGCGATCTACGTCACCCGCATCTACTATATGTTTCCGCAGACCGACGACGCTTACGTGCGCGCCAACAACGTCGGCCTCGCCCCCCATGTCAGCGGTCCCATCGTCGCCTTGCCGATTCGCGACAATCAACGGGTAAAAAACGGCGACCTGTTGTTTGTCATCGACCCGCGTCCGTACCAGGCGGACCTCGCCGCGGCCGAAGCTAATGTTGACCTGACCAATCTGCAGATCAGCGCGTATGACAATTCGATCCTGGCGGCCAAAGCGCGCCAGACTCAGCTCGAAGCGGACCGCGCGTACGATCAGCAATACCTGGAACGGCTGATACCGCTGTTACCGGAAAACTTCGTGACCGCCAACGACGTCTCCGGCGCGCGGAGCAAACTGGCCGCCGCCAAGGCCGCGGTCGCTAGTGCGCAGAGCGAAGTGGCGCGCGCGACCAACGAACAAGGCAAGTACGGCGACATCAACGCCCGCCGCAAAGCCGCCGAGGCCGCCGCCTACCGGGCCAAGCTCAACGTCGATTATTGCTATGTCCGCGCGCCTTTCGACGGTTACGTGACGAATCTGAACATCGCGGTCGGCCAGTACGCCAACGAGGGCAAGCAGGTGGTGAGCCTGGTTGACGACCGTAACTGGTACGTGATGGCGAATTTCAGGGAGACGTTTCTCGCCCGGATTCGTCCCGGAATGAGGGCCGAGGTCTTCCTGCTGGGCTATCCGAACGTGCGCTTTCGCGGGCGCGTCGAGGGCGTGGGATGGGCGCTGTTCCAGGACAACGGCGCCACCGTCGAAGGTCTGCCGCGAGTCGATCCGACGCTGAACTGGGTGCGCCTGGCCCAGCGCTTCCCCGTGCGCATCGAACTGGAGGATCACGATCCGCGCTATCCGTTTCGCATGGGCGAGACCGCGGTGGTGACGATCAAGGGTTGGCAGTAGGCGCCGCCGCCGGCGGAATCACGCCGGTCGCGAAGGTCACCGCCGCCGCCGAGATCAGCAGCTCCGCCTTGCTCCGGATCATCGTATAGCGCGCCGCCGCCAGCTCGCGCTCGGCCGAGAGCAAGTCGATTACGGTCGCGAGTCCGTGGCCGTACGACTTAACGTTCGAGTTGTACGACGACTGCGAGGCCGCCAGCAGCGCTTGCGCGTAGTCGTATTTGCGACCCGCGGTCCGGTAGCTGAAATACGCGCGCCACACGTTTGCCGCTACATCGAGCTCGGAATTCTCAAGGTCTGCACGCGCCGCATCGCGTTCCGCCTCCGCCTGCTTGAGCGAATTGAGGTGCGAAAATCCGGTAAAGATGTCCCACTTTACCGTCACGCCCGCGCCATACTCGGGCGCCATTGCGGTATAGGTCGTCGTAAACGGATTCGACAGTTGATAGTTGAAGGCGTGTTCACCGTAAAAGCTGGTCAGAGCGACCGTCGGATAGAACGATGCGCGCGCGAGCGCCACCTGGGCCTGCTGCGCCCGCACCGCCGATACTTTGGCGGCAAGGTCGGGCCGCTCGCGGATTGCCGCATCGATAAGCTTATCGACGTCGGCGCCGAGCGATTGCGGCAAGGGCTGATCGATAAGCGGCTCGACCTCCGGAGCGCGATCCGCACGCACGCCGAGTGCGACGGCGAGATCGGCTTGCGCCAGGCTCACGCCGAGGCGTGCATTTTCCAGATCGAACTCGGCCTGCGCCTCACGTTGACGCGCGAGTAAAACGTCGGGCTGCGTCGCCAGACCGTTATGCTGCCGACGCTCGGCGTTGGTCCGATCGGTGGTCGCGAGTTTCACCGTCGCTTCAGCCGCCGCGACGTTCGCGCGCGCCGCGTCGAGCTCGTAGAAGCCCCTTTCGACATTGAAGACGACCTCCTGCACCTGCCGATTGAAGAGCAGGTTGGCCGCAACGAGCTGGTTCAGCGCGGCCGCGGCCTGCGCGTTGCGGCGTCCGAAATCGATCAGGTCGTAGTCCAGCGACACCAGGCTCCGGCTCTGCCATGACTTCATCGTGCCCCAATGTTTGGGCACCAGATCGACCAGCCGCTGATAGCCGTTGTCGCTGTCGGCGCTGACCGTCGGATAGTACGGGGCGCGCGCCTTGCCCGCCGCCGCGGCCGCCGCCTGCGCCGAATCCCATGCGCTGCGCGTAGCCGGATTTCGCGTCAGCGCGAAATCGATCAACTCGCCCAGGCCGAGAGTGTGATCGCGATCCGACGATGGCATATCCGAGAGCGCCGCGACTTGCGCCGCCGAACCGACCAGCCCGCGCGCGCCCGGCGCCGGCGCCCATTCACGCTCGACCACGGGCGGCGCCCACGCCCGCGGATTCAACTCCAGTCTGTCCGCGGACTGCGTGCAACCGGCCATTGCGAGCACCGCGCACACACTCAGACGAAGCGTCCGACGTGCGCGACGCATTGCGGTTGATGGCGGTTGTGGCCTCTGGCTGCCGGTCGGATAAAGATGCATAAGGATTCCACCAATCGAGCGATTTTGCAGTTTTACGATCAAACCATTGCCAAGCTCTGCGCAAACATCCACTACGCCCAGCATCTTACTAGCGGCATACTGGCAATGGCTTCACTGAACGGCACTTTGTTCCGAACCGACGCGGCGGTTGCGCGCGAGCGCTCGTCGATTCGTGCGCGGCTCCGCTCCTGGGGCGCCGAACTCGCCCCGTTCCCGCATCGATGGCGTCGCGCGGCCCGCGTCGCCTTCATCACCGCAGTCGGCGCTGGCGTGATGGCGACGCTCCAAATTGCCAACCCGCTCGGGCTCACGCTGCTGGTGAACTTCGCGATGCCCGAGTTCGCCTTCAGCCTCGCCACCGCGATCGAGTTCCTCGTCGCCGCCGCCGCCCTCCAACTCCTGATGCTGCTGACGGTCGGCGCACTGGTGGACAGCCCGGTCGTTCACGTTGCCGGCTTCATCGTCCTGGTCGGCGTCAGCACCTATCTCATCTATGGCGTCGCCCGCCTCGGGCGCCTATGGCTGTGGCTCCAGATTCCAGCCGTCACCGCTTTTTACCTGGTGCTGTTCGAACGGCGCACCCTCGGATGGGACAGCGCGCAGATGTTTTCCGGTGTCGTGATCGCGACCGCGTTGCTGTGGCTCTTCAATAACGTCATCTGGCCCGAGCCCGCCGTGTCGGTGCTGGCAGGCTCGCTGCGGACTACACTCGAGCGTTCCCGGCGCAGGCTCGGCTTGCTCATCGCGATTCTGCTCGGCGACGCCTCACCCGAAGACGATCGCGAGGTCGCGTCGAAACTCGTATACCATCTCGCACTGCTCCATCCCGCCACGCGCAAGGCGACCGGCGTGCGCGAACCCGCCGAGCTGTTGGCCACCGTGATGGTCGCGGAGCGCATCGACAATGAGCTCGATCGCCTTTGCCTTACTGCCTGCACTCCGGCGGGCGTCGTCTTCGATGACGTCGAGCGGCGCGATCTGATTGCCGCGGTCACCGATCTCGATAACGCACTCGAGACCTACATCGCCGCGATCGGCCGGCCTGCTCCGATCGTGCCTGCGGAACCGACGGATTCATTGCGGCTGTTCGACGATCGCATCGCGCGCCTGCTCGGTCCCACCGATGCCACCGGCGCCGTGCCACCGCTGCGCGATGTCGTTCGCCATCTTCTCGCGATCGCCGAACTGCTCCGCGTCGACGCGTCCGAGTTGCCCGGCGAATCGTTCGCGGAGGCCTCGCGCCGCCCGCACGCGAAACCGGCGTTGCCCTTGAACAAATTTCTGGTGCGCTTCTCTGCGCGCCACACGGTCGCGATGACGATCGCATTCGTCGCCGGCCTCTTCGACAACAATGCGGCCCTCCATGCGTCGCTGTGGCTGCTGATGATTGGCGGCCCTCCCAGCCACGGCGCGACCGCGAAGAAGTTCACTACGCGCGCCATCGGGGCCAGCGGCGCCTTGATTTTCGCGGCCCTCGGCACGCGCTTGATCGCTCCCAACTTCACCTCGCTCCCGCCCTACATGGCGGCGATCTTCCTCGGCGTGCTGCCGATAATCTATGTCGGCGAGGGCGGCGGCGAGTTGTCGTTTCTCGCGGTCGGCGCAACCGCGTTTGTGATCGCTTTCAGCGGCCCGGGACCGCGCCCCGATATCCTCGGCTCGCTCTGGACTATCTGGGGCGTCAGCCTCGGCATGATGATCCGCGCCGTCATGTCTGTGATTTCGATTGAACGTCCGAATCGCACCCTGGCCGAAGAAATCGAGCGCTCTCTGCACGCCTTGACCGAACTCGCACCCGCCGGCGGCACGCCGCGCCACGACCTCGCCACCGCCGCTATCGAATTGATCGGCGGCCTCCAGGACATGCTCAGCGTCGCCGCCGATGCGCAGTTGCAAGGCGGCTCGGCTGGTATCGACGCCAGCAACCTCGTTGACGCCCTCGATACCATGCGCCGGCTGGCCTTCGCGCTCGGCAATCTCTCGCCCAATGAGCCGGTGACGGTCGGTGATGTCAGCGATCCGACGCTCCCTGCGACCGACGCCTTCGATCGCGCGCTGCGCTCGCGCCTCGATTCGTGGCTGGCGAACATTCGCGCGCAGCTCGAACCCGGTCGATTGACCGTTGCGCCGCTCCGAACGATGGTCGCAGATGCGCCCGCTCACGACCTCCTTGCGGCCCTCCCGCCGCTAACTGCTTCGCCGGCCGACGTGGCTGCGCGCGATCACGTCGCCCGCTTGCTTCACACCCTTGAGCATCAACTAGCGATCGTCTCGCTCGCGTAACCGCGCTGCCGAATAATGTGAGTTCCCGTAATTCCAGCATGACAAGTTCGCGGATGGTTGCAGGCGCGATGCGGTCGGCTTATACGGGAATTGCAACTGGAAGCGCGAAGCGAAAATCCGTGCGCGAGGGATGCCACCATGAAATTCGGGATTCTCTACATTCCTGACTACTACCCCGACCGCTACAAGTCAGCGAGCCACTACTACGGCGAGATGATGGAGCAGATCCAGTGCGAAGAGGAACTCGGCTTCGAAGGGGTCTTCTTCGCCGAGCATTACGTCGGTGGCTATGCCTTTCCTTCGCCGCCGGTATTCGCCGCTGCAGTCGCCCAGCGCACCAAGCGCATTCGCCTCGGCACCGGCGTGACGCTGCTCCCATTGAGCAACCCCATCCGCATCGCCGAGGAGTACGCGATGGTTGACGTGCTCAGCGGCGGACGCCTCGATCTCGGTATCGGCCGCGGCGTGCTCAAAGCGGAGTATGAGCTGTTCGATATCGACGAAGCCGAGAGTCACGGGCGCTTTCACGAATCGGTCGAGATCATCCAGCAGGCCTGGACTCAGGAGAGCGTCACCTACGACGGCAAGTACTACAAAATTCGCGACGTCGCCGCGTTGCCCAAACCGGTTCAGCAGCCGCATCCTCCGATCTGGAGCGCCTGCGCCGTCACCCCCGAAAGCTTCATCTGGGCTGGTCAGAAGGGCTTCAATCCGATGACTGTGCCGTTCGCTTACCACAAGCATGAGGACTTGCAATCGAAGCTCGCGCTTTATTGGTCGGCGCTAAAGGAGGCCGGACACGATCCTTCGACGCGCGAGGTCCTCGGCGTCTATCATCTATACGTTGCCGATTCCGACGCGGAGGCCCACGCGCTTGCCGCCCCGCATTTCGGCCAGTATTGGAAATTCTTCAGCTCGCTCGACAAGGAGTCGTTCAAGTCGTCGGACTACAAGGAGTACAAGGGCGGCCTCTCAAAGCTCTTCGGCAACGCCACCTATGACGATTTGGACAAGGCCGATTGTGTGATCTTCGGCACCCCCGAGCGCTGCGTGCAACGGCTCAAGCGCGCGCAGCAGGATTACGGCCTTAACTATTCGGTCTTCGAGGTCAACTTTGGCGGCCTCCCGCACAAGGAAGCGCTTAAGTCGATGGAGAAGTTCGCCAAGTACGTGATGCCGCACTTCAAGTAGTATCGCCCGTCGCATAAGTGATCGCTGGTCGAACAGGTAGATCGCTGGTCGCACCCGCCCCACGATCTTTCACTTCGCGCCCGCGCCCGCGCTTCACTTATCGCGCGATCCTGCCACTAGGTGTGAACGGCCATCGGCGATGACTCCGTTCACCTCGTTTGCGATGCTTGGTCGCTGGCTAAGTCTGCGTCGTAATCAAAACCCACCGTTGGATTCCGTCGAAAACTTACTCTCTTACCCAATGGGAAGTCTGAAACCTGCACACTAGGCGAGCTTGCGAGCCGAGCTAACGAGTCTGCGAGGTGCGCATAGATAAGGAATCTGCGTTGGTTCAGTCTCCGAAGGAAGCTTAAAGTTTTGCGCTCCTCAACCATTGTCCCTATCAGAAGAACGGCTCCTTCGGGTCCAGACCAAGAATCAAACGCCCGGCCGGTCGATACATCTTGGGATGCACTACCCGATGTTGCGACGGGGTCAGGATATCGCGCATGTTCCGTTCGAGCGGACTCGATCGAAAAATCGCACTGGTCGCCGCCAGATCGTACAGCGTCACGATTACCTGCTTGGTCGCCTGATGTGCGTGCGTCATCATCAGCCGATAATGCGCGCGTTGCTGCGGCGACGGCTTCTGCCCGGCGCGCAGCGTCGCCCATAGATCTTCCAGCGTCCCATAAACGTAACAGCGCGCCGCCCCGATCGTCGCCTCTGCTATCGCGATCGTCTCCTGCACCTGCGGATCGTCGCGCAGCGCACGCCCCGGCGTCATTTCCTTGCGCGTAGTCAGTTCCTCGACGAAGTCCAGCGCGCTGCGCGCGATTCCGATCGGCACTCCCGCGTGCGGAACCAGGAACAGCGGCGGCCAGCTATACAGCGGGCTCGCACAATGCGCCGGGCCGACTCCCAAATCCGGCGAATCGCTAAACGGAACGAATACGTTATCGACGATGTAATCGTTGCTGCCGGTCCCGCGCATGCCGGTGGTGTCCCACACATCGACGATTTTCGTCTTCGCGGTCGGCACCAGCATCACGCGAATCTCCGGATGACCGCCCGAGGTCAGCCGCGGCTCGCCGTTTTGATAGAGCGTACAACCGCAGGTCATCACCGACGCGTGATCGCTTCCGCTCGCGAAATGAAAGGTGCCGCTGACGCGGTAGCCGCCATCCACGATGTCGGCGCGTTGCGGTGGCCGCAGTTGGCCCGCCACCACGCTCTCGACGCCGCCGAACAGCCGCTGCGCCGCCTCGGGTTCGAGGAAGGCCGCCAGAAAACTACCCGCCGTCGAGATCATCGAGAGCCATCCGACCGCACCCTCGATCCGCGACAACTCCTCGACCACGCGCACCTGCGCCATCGGATCGAGTTCCGGGCCGTCATAGGCCCGCGGCACTCCCATGCGAAAGACCCCGGCTTCCATCAGGCTCCGCGCGAGCGTTGCCGGCAGCCGCCGATGTTCCTCGATCGCGCCGCTGGCCGCCCGGATTTGCGGCTCCAGCGCCTTCACCGCTTCGAGCACCGTGCTTTCCATGTTCGCGCTTTCGCGTAAATTTGCTGCCATCGGAAACTCCCATGCCCCAGGCGAGAATCGAGTCTTCTGCTCGGGGCGTTTTATCGTGCCGCGTCTGCGGCTTCGGGCATCGATGACCCCGCGCGATCGTGATTGTTCCGATCGTCGCTTGTACGTAACAGATAAAGCGCGTTACAGGAAAGAACGTTCGTCGGCGCTACTTGATTCCAGAGACGCGTTTCACAGGATCGCATAGATGCGTTTCAAATGAAGCCTCGGCGACTATCGGGAGAGTTGTCCCGCATTCTGAGGATGTCCGCCTGCGCCAAATTGCTCTGGGGAGTAAGACTATGTCGGAGCTTGCTTATTCGAGTGCCGTCGCTATCGCCAAAATGATTCGCCAGCGCGAATTGTCCAGCCGCGAGGCTCTCGATTATTTCCTCGCGCGTGTCGAGGCTCTCGATAAGCCCATCAATAGCGTCGTCACCGTCGATGCGGTCCGCGCGCGCACCGAGGCCGATGCCGCCGATACCGCACTCGCCCGCGGCGAGGTCCGCGGACCGCTTCACGGCGTGCCGATCACGATCAAGGACTCCTACCAGACCGCCGGCATGCGCACGACTTCGGGCGCACCCGAACTCGCCGAGTTCATCCCGCAGGAAGACGCATGGCCGGTCGCGCGACTGCGTGAGGCGGGCGCGATCGTCTTCGGCAAGACCAACCTGCCGATTTACGCCGGCGACCTGCAAAGCTACAACGAGGTTTTCGGCACCACCAACAACCCTTACGACCACTCGCGCACTCCCGGCGGCTCCTCCGGCGGTTCGGCCGCTGCCCTCGCCTGCGGGTTCACTCCGCTCGAGCTCGGCAGCGACATCGGTGGCTCCATCCGTTTGCCCTCGCACATGTCGGGTGTCGTCGGCCACAAGCCCAGCTACGGCATCGTTCCCGCCCACGGTCAGATACCGGGACCCCCGGGAACTCTCACCATGGCCGATCTCGCCGTCGCCGGTCCGATGGCGCGTGCGGTCGAAGACCTCAAGCTCGGCCTCCAAATCATGTCCGGGCCTAATCGATGGGAGCATCCGGCCTGGCGGCTCAAGTTGCCCCCACCTCGCAGCCGCTCGCTAAAGGGCTACCGCATCGCCGCCTGGCTCGACGATCCCGCTTGCAAAGTGGAACCCGAGTCGCGCGAACTGCTCGAAAGGGCCGCGCTCGCGCTCTCTCGCGCCGGCGCTCGCGTCGATCATCAGGCGCGGCCCGCGTTCACCCTCGACAAGGCCTTCGATACCTTCTTCGCCCTGCTCCAGGCCGCCCTCGCCGGGGGAGTCACACCCGCTCGCATCGAGGACTACGCCACCGCTGAGGGTGACAGTCCGGTCCCGCGCACCCAGCGCCTCCTCGCGATGCGCCACCGCCAATGGCTGAGCATCAACGAGCGCCGCATGCAGATGCGCAAGCGCTGGGAAGAGTTCTTCGCCGATTGGGACGCGATCCTGCTCCCCGTGATGCCCTGCCCGGCGATACCTCACGACCATTCCGATCCGATCGCCAGCCGCAGCGCGTTCGTCAACGGAGAGCAGCGCCCCTATTGGGACTTGATCACCTGGATGGCGCCGGCCGGCGCATGCTACTTGCCCGCCACCGTCGTTCCCGTCGGTTGTCTCGCCAACGGACTGCCGATCGGCGTTCAAATCGTCGGGCCTTACCTCGCCGATCTCACCACGCTCGATCTCGCCGCCCGCCTGTCGGCTATCTGCGGAGGCTGCCCCCGCCCCCCCGGCTTCTGAATGATGTTGAAGCCGGTAACGCTCTTTCCGAGGTCACGCCACCATGTCTAACGCGACCGCCTCGCTTCTTGAACCTGGCGACAGCCGCGCTCTTGAAGCTTCCGTTCGACACGTTTGCGCCCGACGATTCAGTCGCGAGCCTACAGAGGGAGGGCGACTTCAGTCGCGCCGCTCGATCTTCGCGCGCGCAAATCGCTGGTCGCCCCCAGTGAAGGATTTCACTCATTTCGAGCATGACCGGAATAGCCTGCCTAAAGCCGCCTAACCACCACATAGTGCTTCGACTAACTCGGGTGAAATATTTCACGACAATAGCCCAGCTAATGTTCCGACGGTTTATTTCAGCTCGAATCGAATGGCCTTCTCGATCGGCCCGCGCTATGACTATTGCGCAATCGAGGAGGTACCTCGCGATGGAACGAACCGACGAACTGGCGATGTTTCGCACCGCACTCGAGATCGCCAACCTTCATCCCGCCGCGATCGCGCTGCCCGAGGACCGTCAGCTCATCGTCGGCTCGATGCGCTTTCACTACCTCGATTGGGGCGGCTCCGGCACGCCGATCCTCTTCCTGCACGGCGGTGGTATCAACGCCCACACGTGGGACTGCGTCGCGCTGATGCTTCGCGATCGCTACCGCTGTATCGCGCTCGATCAGCGTGGTCATGGCGACAGCGAATGGTCGCCGGTCGTTGACTATCGGATTGCGACCCACGTCGGCGATATTGAGGGCTTCATCGCGGCACTGGCACTGGAACGTCCCATCCTCGTAGGACAATCGATGGGCGGGCTCAATTCGATCGCTTACGCCACGCGCCATAGTGATCGCATGCGCGCGCTGGTGGTGGTTGACGTGGCGCCCGATATCAGCGCCCCCGGCGTCGATCGGATTCGCGACTTCTCTTCGACTCCCGAGCTCGATTCACCCGACGCTTTTCTCGAGCGCGCCGTCAAATTCAATCCGATTCGCAATCCCGCGGTCCTGCGCCGCAGCCTGCATTACAACCTGCGTCAAACGCCGGCTGGCAAGTGGGCTTTCAAGCACGATCAGCGGCGCCGCTCCGATGAGGCCGTGCGCTCCTTCACCGAAGATCGCACGCGCCTGGCGCAGGAAATCTCGCAGATCAAGTGCCCCGCGCTGGTAGTCCGCGGAGCCGTCAGCGACGTCCTTACCGACGCCGCCGCCGAGAAGTTCGCGAACGCGCTGCCCGATGGCCGCTGGGTCCGCGTCGATCAAGCCGGCCACAACGTGCAAGGCGATAATCCGCGCGCGTTGCTCGATGCGATGCTCGCGTTCTTCGGCGCAAACGGAGTCGGGTGAGGAACCTGTGCCCAAGGCTCATTCAGTCATTCTGAGCACGGCGAAGAATCCCGCGATTCTTCACTTCGCAGCTTCCGTTCAGAATGACGGCCTGCCTTTTGCGGAAATTCCCAAAGGGATTCCCGCCACAGGTTTTGCGATGATTCAGTGTCCAGATGGCATTTCACCGGAATGCCGCCGCGAGGTAGCTCCATGAAGATAGGTGCGTTGGTTTTTCTTACCGCTCAGTCGGGAAATCCCGGCAAGATCGCGCGCGAGGCCGAGAGCCTCGGCTTCGAGTCATTCTTCGTCGCCGAGCACATGGCCGTGCCGAGCACTTACACCACTCACTATCCGCGATCGCCCGACGGCAAGGTCCCCGAGTTCTATTCCCGCTTGATCGATCCGTTCGTCGCCCTCGCGATCGCCGCCGATGCGACCTCGCGCATCAAAATCGGCACCGCCATCTGCCTGTTGCCGCAACGCGACGTGATCGAGACCGCCAAGGCCACCGCCTCGATCGACCTCTACTCGAACGGCCGCCTTATACTGGGCGTCGGCGCCGGATGGTTCCGCGAGGAGGCGCAAGTCATGGGCGTCGATTTCGCCCGCCGCTGGCAGCATCTGCGCGAGTCGGTCGAAGCCCTGCGCGTGCTCTGGAGCGGCGACGATGTCAGCTACTCCGGCGAGATCGTCAAGTTCCCATCGATCAAGGTTGGTCCCAAGCCAGTGCAGAAACCCGGCCCGCCTATCTGGCTCGGCGCGCACGACCCCAAATACGCGCTCAAACGCGTCGCCCGCTACGCCGACGGATGGTGTCCGGGCGGCCTCAGCGTCGAGAAAGCGCGCGAATTCATTCCGCAAATCAAGAGTTTGGCCGCCGAATATGGCCGCAATCCCGACAAATTGGAGTTCTCAGTGCTCCTGATGGGTGGTTCGCCGCCCACCGCCGACGTCATGAAACAATACCAGGAGGCGGGCGTGACCCGCCTCGTCATCGCGGCCTCCGCGGTGTCCGACGATGGCGTCAAAGTCGTACGGGAACTCGGCCCAGTGGTCGATCGCGCCGCCAGGCTCTAGCCGCCTCGGCCCATCGACCAGCAAGCGTTGAGTGGCGATTGATGAGACGAGCATCGCCAGGAGAGACCCGATGAAGAACACGTTCATCGATCTGAAGAACCCCGATCTCTACCGCGACGGCATCCCGCACGAGGTCTTCGCGCGGCTGCGGCGCGAAGCGCCGGTGGCCTGGAACCCCGAGGACGATGGGCGCGGTTTCTGGGCGGTGACCCGCTACGAAGATATCGTCGCGGTATCGAAGAACCCGAAAGCTTTCTCCTCCGCGCGCAAACACGGCGGCCATCGCATGTTCGATGAGAACGTCGTCGGCGTCGCCGGGGTCGGGGCCGACAAGACCGAAGCGCCGATGATCAGCATGGATCCGCCCGAGCACAATCAGTACCGCCGGATGGTGTCGCCCGGTTTCGCGCCGCGCCGCGTGCAAGCTCTTGAAGACCGCATTCGCGATCGCGTGATTGGAATTCTCGATCGCCTCGCGGGTGCGGACACTTGCGATTTCGTTGCTGATATTGCCGCCGAATTGCCGATCCAGATGCTCGCGGAACTCATGGGAGTGCCGCAAGAGGATCGCGCGATGCTCTTTGAATGGTCCAACGCGCTCATTGCCGAGGACGACGCGGAATACCGTTCATCGCCTGAAGTTGTCGCCGAAAAAATCGCCCGGATGGCGGAGTACGCGCTTAATTTGTGGCAGGAGCGCTTCGAGCATCCTGGTGACGATCTCATCAGCATGCTGGTGCATTCGCGCGTCGATGGTGAGGCGATGACCCGCGAGCGTTACATTGGCACATTCATCCTGCTGGTTGCCGCTGGCAATGAGACCACGCGGAACTCGCTCTCGGGTGGTTTTCTCGCGCTCGCAGAGCATCCTGCGGACAAGCGCCGCCTGATCGAGGATCCGTCGCTGCTGCCGGGCGCGGCTGCGGAAATCGTTCGGTGGGTGAGCCCCGTGATGCACATGCGGCGCACGGCGGTCGAAGAGGCGGAGATCGGCGGTCAGACAGTTCGGCCCAATGACAAGGTGATTCTCTGGTATTGCTCGGGCAATCGCGACGAAGCGGTTTTTGCCGATCCATTCCGCTTCGACATCACGCGCACCGACCCGGCTCACGTCGGCTTCGGAACCGGCCAGCACTTCTGCCTCGGCGCGCGGCTCGCGGAAGTGCAGATTCGGGTCTTCTACGAGGAGTTCCTGCGGCGGTATCCCGATGCGTGCCCGGTCGGTCCGATAGAGCGCATGCGCTCGAACTTTATCGTTGGCTACAAGTCGATCCCGACCCGGCTGGTCGGCCACGGTTAAGCAGGTAAAGCAGGTGGGATCGCAACCGGCTACGGAGTCCCGGTCAAATCTCTCCGTAGGCCAGCGTCGCATCCTCCATGGCGGGTTGCAGTTCGGGCAGAGCGAGAGCTTTAGCCATTAGTTCGCCGAGAGACCGCCATTCTTCAGCCGAAAATCCGACCACGATACCGTTGCTGCGGCGGCGGAAGTTGTACGCGGTGAAATCCCTGCCGGTGTAGCCGAAGAACTCCCTTCCCATCCACGGCTGGCCCGGCTTGAGCGCCTTCAGCATCGCGGCGAACTCGCGAATCACCGGATACGGGTCGAGCGGATACAGCACCCGCTGCGGCGCCAGGTCGAGCAACATGGAGTACTCGTTGTTCTCGGCGAGCGAGATCGACAACCGCAGGTCGCCCACGATTACAGGTGGCGGCTGCGGCAGGCGCAACCCGATGAAATCGCGGCCGCGTTCCTCGCGCACCGGCCGTCCTTCGCGCAGATAGTGCCCGCGCGCCGCGATCCTGAAGAGGACTCGGGCGTATGGTGCCAGCGCCTCGTTGATCGCCTCGATGTCCTTGATTTCGCGCAGCAGCGCGTAGAGGTTGCGTCCCACAAAGGTTGGCCTGGGGGTCGAAGATGGCGATTCCCTGAGCCTCCGAATCAAGGCGCACGCGGCCTTCGGCGTCGACTCCGGTTCCTCCGTCCCCTTGGTATTCCAACGGCCAAGGTCCGATTGGAGGTAGTCCAGATAGCTGTCGTCGGTCTCCGGGTTCATCCCCGATCTGAGTGCGCGAGCCGTGACGAAAGCCTCGAGCAGGCAGGCGTAGGACTCCGCTGTGGGCAATTCGGGCTCCTCCGAAAGCTGCTCGCAGCCCACCTGCATGTAATATCCGAGCGTTATCCATTCCGCCCGCGAGAGGCTCTTGTGACGCTCCCACTTGCGCCGGATGTTAAGCAGGGCTTCGGTCGGCCGGCTCATCAACTCGCTGGCCTCGACGGTGTCGTCTTGCGCCGTCTCCAGAAACCGCTTGGCGACGTCGGAAAGGGAAACTGGCTCTCCCGAGGTCTTGGCGATCAGATGCCTAGCGTTCTCCAGGCGCTGCCGCATGGCGTCTGAGATGCGGACCGATAGGGTCGGTAGCTGGGGTTTCATAGATCACCTGTCTCGCAGACCATCGGTTGGTCTGGTGATCATGCCTTCCACTAAATCGTTGGTTATGGGGAGGTGTGCAGTCCCTCCACAGAGCACATCGCCGTGAAACTCCAGAAGTCGCGGGAGCAGCACTGCCTGGGCGCTGCACCGGTAGTTGTTTCTCGAATTACTTCGGCCCGGGGCCACAGGTGCCCGAGGGAGTCAGGCGTTCCCTGTGTTGTCCGTCCGCCGGTGAGGGAGATCACCCCGGCGGCCATGCGGTCTGCGGTCGCATGGCCTGGCGCAGGAAGGTTTGTATGGGGACCTGCCTGCGCTGGTGCGGTACGGGCATAG
>DASXFX010000105.1:0-9687 GCA_036489375.1 Binataceae bacterium (SeqCode)
CAGTATTGGATCGATCTCTTCAACGAGACCGGCATTCCGTCCGGCCCGATTCTGACCATCGAGGAGATGTTCCTGCATCCGCAGTCGGCCGCGCGCGAGATGCTCGTGAAGATGGCGCATCCCAAACTTGGCGAGTTCAAGACCACCGGCCTGGGCGTCAAGCTGAGCGATACGCCCGGTCGGATTGCGCGGCCGCCGCTAGTCGGCGAGCATACCGATAACGTCCTGACGGCGCACGGATTCACGCCCGAGGAGATCGCTCACCTGCGGACGCTCAAGGCCGTCCGCTAGCCTCACTACGGAAGGCCCATCCGCCAGCCCGTAAGCTGAGAATATGAGAGGGAGCCAGCCGCCGACTCCTTTCGTTGCCCCTTAGCAGTTGTTATTCATCTATAACTTTCTAATCTAGGCTATTGTGTGCGATCTGGGAAATATTTCATCCATCCTCTAACCACATTTGATTGAATTAGCCTATCTAAGACTTTAATATCTTCCAATAACGTGCCTGCGAATGAGGGTGAAATATTTCACGCCATTAGCCGCTATGCCGTAATCGGCGCTATCGAATTAGCTGGGCTTACTCACGCGACCCTTCCGCGCGCACTATCCTCGCACCCGCCTCCACCGCCTTAATCTCGCCGCTCGCCGACCGGCGACGACCGTCGCGACCGCCTCAATCGCTCCTGATCAGTCCGGTGACACCCGCTACGAAGATCGCGCTCAGCAACCACCCCGCGATGATCTGCACCCAAAGGTAAACCCGCAGGTGCGATCCCCGAATCAGGACCCTCCGTCCCGCTATCTCGCACTCGCCGCTCGCCGCTTCGTCCGGCCACCAATAATGCTCCTGATGGAGGTCCACGAACGGCAGAAACACATCGAGCGAGTACAGCAACGGATGCAGGCTGGCGACGTGATCGCTCGATTGCGGCGGCAGATTCTCCGGCCACGTCAGGCGCATCACGCCGGCGCGCTTGCCCATCAGGACCGCGGCCCATCCGATCAGGACAACGAATATCGACCAGTTAAAGGCCAATAGTGGGCGATGCCCATAGCCAATAGTCGCCTTCAGAAAGCCGCCCCACAGACGTCCCCACAGCCCCAGCCGCGTGTAGCGATCGTCTTCCTGCGCAATGAACACCGTTACCGCCGACGCTTCTTCTCCCGATCCCATGTAGTACTTGGCGAGCTCGTTGTACGGCTCCGAATGAAAGCCCGAGGGTTGCAGCGCCAGCCACCTGAGCCGGCTCTCAACCGCATCACCGGCGCCGCGCACATTTTGCCCCGGCGGCTCCATGCGCCCACCATTTCCGGCAGAGAGACCGTTGTACGTTAAGCCGTCTATCAGCAGCCTGCCCGGTGCGGGCCAGCTCTGCTCGTCGTCCAGCAGCACTCCCACCGAAGCGTCGCTGAGGTCCAATTGAGCGTCGTTCTGCAGGATCACGTGATGCCAGATAAACGAGCGCGCGACCGTCATGCCCGCGCCGTCAAAGCCGTGCTGATCGCCGACAGATCCGTCGAATTTAACGTGATCTACGATGAAGCTGTCGCCGACCCTGTCCGAGGAGAAGTTGGCGACACCGTCCACTTCAACCTCGTCGCCCGGACCGAAGCTGGTCAGGAAGATCACCCCATCAACGCTCGCTCCAGGCACCGCAATCGCGACGTTGCCGGGGTTGACGAAGCGGCCGGAATCGAAATGGAGATTGCCGCCGATCTTCGCGCCGCCGAGGTCCACTGCGCCGTCGGACTCGAAGCCGCGGTTCAGCCATACGTTGCCGCCGACCTGAATCAGATAGGCAAAGAGCGTCACTCGAAGTTGATCCAGAAACCGTTCCTCGGGGTTCTTCGCATAGCGCAGGCGCGCGCCCCCGAAATCGAGGTCGAGGCCAATCTTCGCGTGATCCAGAAAGATCCCGCCGACCGCATGAAAGCCTTTGCCCATGCTGAGATTGTTGCGAACGTGCAAGCCGCTCGCATGAATCTCGCGCGTGTAGCTCCCGTCCAACTCCAGGTAGGGGATTTCCGTGCCGCCCAGATTGATCGGCTCGATAAAAACGCAGTTTTCGAGCACTATCGGGATCGGCACGCTGACCAACGCCAGGTTGAGGACGCCGACGATACGGGCGCCCAACACGCGAATGCCGGCGGGATCGACCAGGCCTTGCGCCTGATGGTCCACGCACATCCATCGGATAAGCGCTGCGCGGATTTCGCGTGATGCTCCCCATTTGTCGGCCTGCGCGGGATCGTTGGACGGATTGCCGGGTGCCGCAACGGTCCCAGCCGCCGCGAACTCGGCGCGATCGCCGTTGTCGATATCGCTGAACCACAGCATCGCGCGCTCGGCCGCGGTGAGATGCGGAAACCGCTGTGCCGCTAGCGCGATCAGCCGGCTGCTGGCCGCCGCCGGCGCGTCCGATGCGGCCCGGCAGAGGTTGCCAAGGCTAAGCGTGACGCCGAAAATCGAGCACCACATTAGCCAGATCAGGATGACCCGCCACATCCTAGACCCAACGGCCGCGCGAGCGCGCGACTCTCGATATCCCATTAACAATCTGGTTTCCGAAGAATTATGCGCGGCGAGTTCACGAAAGCAGATGCCAGCGGGCGCCTGACGGCGAAAACAAACGGTCCGAACGCGAGTGGCGCCCGGACCGTTCAGTCGATTGTATCAGTGGCACAATGCAGACCGCGCGCGAACGGCCGCCGGCTAAACGAGTCAGGCTCACCGTGGCACGTGCATCCACTTACATGACCGTCAGGATTCGCGTTCCATGAAACCCTCGAGGTTTCGCGAGCGCCCGGTCTGACGCAGCTTGCGCAGCGCCTTCGCCTCGATTTGGCGGATACGCTCGCGAGTGACTGCGAATTGCTTGCCGACCTCTTCGAGAGTGTAGTCGGTTTTCTGGCCGATACCGAAGCGCATCCGCAGGATTTGCTCTTCGCGCGGCGTCAGCGTCGCCAGCACTTTGCGCGTCTGCTCGCCGAGGTTGCCCTGGATAGCAGCCTCGACCGGTGAGGGCGCGAGTTCGTCCTCGACGAAATCGCCGAGCGAGCTTTCCTCTTCGTCGCCGATCGGAGTTTCGAGCGAGATCGGCTCTTTGACGATCTTGAGCACCTTCTGGACCTTGTCCAGCGGCATCTCCATCTGCTCCGCGATCTCCTCGGGGCTGGGCTCGCGGCCGAGACGCTGGACCAGCAGGCGAGTCACGCGCAGGAGCTTGTTGATAGTCTCGACCATGTGCACCGGGATACGGATGGTGCGGCCCTGGTCGGCGATCGCGCGCGACATCGACTGGCGAATCCACCAGGTCGCGTAAGTCGAGAACTTGTAGCCGCGCTGATACTCGAACTTGTCCACCGCGCGCATCAGGCCGATGTTGCCTTCCTGTATCAGGTCGAGAAAGCCCAAGCCGCGATTGGTATAGCGTTTGGCGAGACTGACGACGAGGCGCAGGTTGGCCTCGGTCAGTTCCTTCTTGGCGCGGCGACTCTTGTCCTGGCCGGAGGCGATGGTCTCGATCGAGCGGGCGAAGTCGTCGGTCGGAACTTTGACCCGCCGTTCGACCTCGCGAATGACCTTCTGTGCTTCCTTGATACGGGCGGCGATATCGAGCAGGTTCTCGCGCGTGCCGTTGACCTTGAGGACGTGGCGTCGATCATCCGCGTCGGCGGCCTCACGAATCAACTGCGCCTTGGTGCGGCCGGTCGCGTCCTCGTAGCGCTGAATGCGGCGCTGCGATTCGCGCGCTTCCTTGAGCAGGCGGCGCATCTCGCCGATAACCGCCTCATGGACGTGGCGCGAGAGGTCGAGGTCGGCGAGTTCTTCCTTGATGCCGTCCTTGAGCTTGCCGAACTGCTTTTCCAGTTTGGTCTTGTTGGGACCCTTGGGCTTGTCCTTGATCTTCTCTTCGGTGTCGTCAACTTTGGCGCGCAGAGACTTGAGCTTTTTGACGGCGGTGAACAGCTTCTTGAGCTGCTTTTCGTTGGCCTCGGGGCCGCGCTCCTCGTCGGGATCGGCGTTCGGATCGGGTTCGTTTTCCTCGAAAATACCGCTTTCGCGCAGATCCGTTTCGCCGGCCTCGATACGATCGCCGACTTCAATCAGAAAATCGAGCGTCACCGGCGAGCGCAGGACTTCATTCTCGACCTCGTTCTCACCGGCTTCGATACGCTTGGCAATCTCGACTTCCTGCTCGCGCGAGAGCAACTGGAAGTTGCCCATCTCTTTAAGATAGAGGCGGACGGGATCGGAAGATTCGCTCAGCGAGTCGGCGACGGCCGGAGTTTCAGCCGCTTCCTCGGGCTCTTCTTTGGCCTCGACATCGCTGTCGTCGTCGCTGCCGGCGGTTGGCACCTCGTCGAGGACCTTGATGTCCATGTCCTCGAAACTTTCAAGTGCAGCCCGCAAATCGGTCGGCGAGGCGACGTCCTGGGGCAGGAAATCGTTAACCTGGTCGAAAGTCAGGTAGCCCTGCTCGCGGCCGAGATCGACGAGGCCCTGTAAATCTTTCCCTTCGTACTTCTGTTTCATGCTTTCTCGCGTCCGTCCTGGCCGGCGTAACGCTCACCGGTCCATGCGCGGTATAGCGCGATCGTCACAGATATGACCATCGGCGCAAATTGGGGATATGGGCTCGCGATGCGCGCGAATGCGAACCCATAGCAGAAGCGACTGGAGTTGCCAAAGCGTCCGAATATACTTAGCGGCCCGGCTTTAGTCAAAGCCAATAATCCTGCGGGTCCGAGCGTCCCCGCTCTCTTATTATAACAACGAAAGCGCCCGAGATGTGTTTCAATCTGGGGCAGGCACCCCCAGGCCGATCTGACGCCATTGTACGCTCGAAAAGTGCGATCGTCGCCTCCTTTTTTGCAGAGATTCGCGAAAATTCCCGACATTCGTAAGAAGCCTTCCCGTCAGGAGGCTTCCCCAAGCGATTTAGCGAAAGGTTAGCGAAGATTCTTCGGCGAGGTTACGTCGTCTGAAGATTTTCAGGTCTGACGCAGGGTGCGGGCCGAAGCGGCCGCGGTCGTTACTGAAAGCATCATAGCACGACTGACGGCTTTGCGCATCGTCGGGACTGCAAAGCGTCGCTTTTGCGTTGGCGGCCTGTACTTCGAGCGCCTCATGCGCGGTAATCCGATGGCGCTGCGCGTTAGTCGCTCAGATTGTCCTCTATTTTCAAATCGCGCGAATCTGATCCCGGCGTGCTACAATTCTTAGCGAGCCCGCTCGCGGCCGAATTGCCCAAGAAACACAATTCGGTGGTACGGATTCGGCACCGCAAAGACCATCTCGCCTTGGCCGATATTACCGGCGAGCATCATCGTGAAGGATCAACGCGGCGATGGTCTTTCAGGCATGCATCGGTGGCGATTGGGCTGACGTCGTTCGGCGTCTCATCTGACGCCGCCGGAATTTGTTGGCGGGCGTGATGGGCCTGATTTCAAGCGTCATCTTCTATATCAACGTGCGCGACGACCAACTCGGCACGCCGACCTTAATGGTCGGCGACATCGCCGACGCGATCTTCATCACGAGGCTACCATTGCGCTATTTACGTTTTCGGCGGCGGGCTCGACGCCAGGGAACCGGATGGTCGCCAAGGTTGGATCTGTTTTGAAGACCGGCGAACAGGTGCGATAACGCGCATAGGACTTCCGCAGTTATGAATCGGTACCAGGCAATCTCGGAACAGTTTTACGGTAATCGGCTGTTGTTCGGCGATGCCGCCGACGCCGGCGTGGTTGCGGTCGAGCTCGTTTCGCGCACCGAAGTCGAAGTGTTCAAGCGGCGCCTCGGCGCGCACGGCTCCGAGATAGTCCGCGAGCGGCGGCCGCTCAAACTGTTCGTGCTGATCGCGGGGCGCGAACTGATGAACGGATTTCGCGGCGCGCACGAGATCATCGATCTGGCGGGCGATTTCCATTTCCGGCACGTCGTAATCTTCGACAATGCCGATACCCTGGAAGCGGCCCGGCGACATCTGCGGACGACCAGCGGCAAGGCCGGCGGCGCGCCCGACGCCTCGTGGTTTGCGCTGGCGGATCCGGTCGAACAGCATCTGATGCTCAGCGGGACGACGTTTTTCATGGGCCTGCAATTCGGTGACTTGCGGCGCCTGCAGCTCGATATCGAGACTTACATCAGCCCCGGCTTCGAATTTCCGACGGCGGCGCGCGAGGGCGACCGAGTAATCGCGATTGCGCTCAGCGACAGCGACGGCTTCGAGCGCGTGCTGCGCGGCGATGAGATGGACGAGCGCGCGATGCTCGAAGAGCTGGTCAAGGTTGTGCGCGAACGCGACCCCGACGTGATCGAAGGGCACAATCTATTTCGCTTCGACCTGGAATATCTTGAAGAGCGTGCCCGACGCCATCGGGTGAAGCTCGCGTTGGGACGCGACGGCAGCGGGCTGCGCGGACGGCCCTCGCGGCTGCAGATTGCAGAGCGATCGATCGCATTTCGGCGCTACGACATTTACGGCCGCAGCATTATCGACACGTGGATCCTTGCGCAGCATTACGATATCGCGAGCCGCGCACTGGAAAGCTTCGGACTGAAAGACCTGGCGATTCATTTCGGGCTCGCTCGTGCGGGGCGGGTTTACCTGGACGCCTCGCGCGTCAGCGAACATTTCGAGCAGCGTCCCGCAGAGTTGTTCGCCTACGCGCTCGACGACGTGCGGGAGACGCGCGGGCTAGCGGAGGTGTTGTCGCCGAGCTACTTCGTGCAGGCGCAAATTTTTCCGTATTCGTTCCAGAGCGCGGTGCTGCGCGGGAACGCGACCAAGATCAACGCGCTGCTGATGCGTGCGTACATAGCAGCGCGCCATTCGATCAGCGCGCCGTCGGCGCCGACCGAAGTCCTCGGCGGCTATACCGAGGTGCGGCGCTGCGGAGTCGCGCGCAACGTGCTGCATTGCGACGTGACTTCGCTCTATCCGTCGCTGATGATCGAGGGCGGCTATCGGCCGGCGTCGGATCGGGTTGGCGTTTTTCTAAAGCTGCTGACCGACCTGCGCAGCTTCCGTGTACAGGCGAAGGCGGCGGCGCGCGAACTAACCGGGGCGGAGCGGCGCGACCTCGAGGCGCTGCAGCAGACCTTCAAGATTCTGATCAATTCGTTCTACGGCTACCTGGGTTTTGCGCTCGGGCATTTCAACGATTTTGCGGTCGCCAACGTGGTGACGCGGAGCGGCCGCGAATTGATCCAGCGCGCAGTCGCTGAACTCGAAGCGCGCGGCGCCGACGTGATCGAAGTCGATACCGACGGCATCTACTTCGTGGCGCCATTCGCGCTCGACGACGAGGCCGCGGCGCAAGCGCTGCTGGATGAAATCGGAGCAGCAATGCCGGCCGGCATCAGGCTGGAAATCGACGGCCGCTATCCCGCGATGTTCAGCTACAAAATGAAGAATTACGTGCTGCGAGACGAACGCGGCGAGATGACGATCCGCGGGTCGGGACTGAAATCGCGCGGCCTCGAGCGCTTTCAGCGGCGATTCATGCAGGAGCTGTTCAACCTGCTGCTGGAGGATCGGCGCGAGGAGATTCCGGCGATCTATGCGGACTGGCGCGCGCGTATCGAGCGGCACGAAGTCGGCATCGCGCAACTGATGAAGACCGAGACGCTGCAGGACTCGCCCGAAACTTACCGCGATAAAATCGGCGGCGGGCGGCGCAACGTTTCGGCGGCCTATGAGCTTGCGCTGAACGGGTCGCGCCCGTATCTGAGCGGCGATCAGATTTCCTACTACGTGAGCGGACGCGGCGCCGGAGTCAAAGTCAGCACGGCGGCAAAGATGGCTTCCGAATACGATCCGGCGAGGCCCGACGAGAACGTCGAATACTACCTCGCGAAGCTCGCCGACCTGTACGAGAAATTTCGGCCGTTCGCGGAACGTGCGGGCCTGTTCGCGCCCGAGGAAATCGAAAATGAAGCGGCGGCCGGGGCGTCCAGCCAGATGGAGTTGTTTCCGATCGCAACGGAAGAATCGCCGGAGTGAGGCGACGCGCGTCGCGCTCGATCAATCATCGAGGCTGGAGAATTGCCGGCATTGCGGCTACAACTTAGCGGCGGCGCGAACAGGAAGCGCGGCACACAACGGGAGTCATCCGAACCATGGCGCAGGAACAGAAACCGGATCAGCAGGCGACGCTCGATTGGAACAAGGTGAAGGCGTTCGCGGGCCAGATGACCAATGACCTTGGCGCCGCGATGCAGGGTGCGCTGACCTATATCGGCGACCGGATGGGCATCTTCAAGGCGCTCGCGGCGGCCGGGTCGGTGACGGTCGGAGAACTCGCCACCCGCACGGGGCTCAACGAGCGCTACCTGCGCGAATGGCTGGGCGCGATGACCGCGGCCAAATATATCGAGTACAACCCGGCGAACTCGCGGTACACAATGGCGCCGGAGCACGCGATGATTCTGGCCAACGAAGACTCGCCATTCTTCATGGGCGGATTCATGCAGATGATCGTGCCCGAGGTCTCGATGGCGCCGAAGCTGATGGAGTCCTTTCGCACCGGAAAGGGACTGCCGCAGAGCGAGTATCCGCCGGAAGTGTTCGAGGCGATCGAGCGCGGGTCGGCACCCATCTACCGGCATCAGTTGGTGCGCAAATGGATTCCGACGATGGTCGAGGTCGAAGCGCGGTTGAAGCAAGGCGCGGTGGCGCTCGATGTCGGTTGTGGCAGCGGACGCGGAGTAATCGCGATGGCGTCGGCGTTCCCGAACTCGCGCTTTCATGGCTACGACGCGCATCAGGGGTCGGTCGATCGCGCGCGTACCAACGCCGCGGCTGCAGGAGTCTCGGATCGAGTGGAGTTCGGCGTCGTCGATTGCACCAAGCTACCGGCGGAGAAATTCGACTTCATTTCGTGCTTCGACGTGATTCACGACTCAGTCGATCCGGTAGGTCTGCTGAAGTCGATTCGAGCGGCGCTCAAGCCCGACGGGGCGTTCTTGATGGTCGAAATGAACGTCTCGGCCAAACCGGAGGAAAACATCAATCCGATCGGGCGCATGATGTACGCGGCGAGCACGCTTTACTGCATGACGGTTTCGCTCGCGCACGGGGGCGCCGGCATCGGCGCACTGATGGGTGAGGAAAAGGCGCGCGAACTGGCGGCAGAGGCGGGCTTCACGCGCTTCGTTCGCTTGCCGGTGAAGGACGCATTCTCGGCGCTTTACGAATTGCGCCGCTAAGGGATGTCGCGCGGACGCGATGGCGCTTTACGAATTGCCCCGGTCGCATCGCGAGCACGATGGCAATTGCGGAACTGCGATCGACTGGTACTCGTCACTAACGGAAGGTCATCCGCCACGCACCCGTTTTGAGGCGTCTCGACTTGGAGTAGTCCGATCCTCGCCTCGACCGGGACAGACTATCTTTCGCGCGACCGAGCGTTCGTGCTAACGAAATGGGCTCTGGAATTTCAGCAGGCAGACCGGGACGCCACCCTAGCTCAGTTGGTAGAGCAGCTGATTCGTAATCAGCAGGTCGTCGGTTCGAATCCGACGGGTGGCTCCAGAATAGCTAGTAAATTCAATGCTTTGATTCTGAGTAAATAACCGCTCAAGTGATCTTCTGTGTCACAATTGTGCTAGTACTATTGTTTTCGGGTTGATTTACCGCGAAGCGGGCGCCGAAGCGGCGCCGGTAAGTTCGTTAGAAA
>DASXFX010000147.1:0-1740 GCA_036489375.1 Binataceae bacterium (SeqCode)
CATCATCAGGGGCGCGTCGCGATAGAAACGCTCGACCGGGAACTCGGCCATGTAGCCGTAGCCGCCGAGCACCCGCAGCGCGTCGAGCGAGATCTTCGCGCAGGCCTCGGAGGCGAAGAGCTTCGCCATCCCGGCCTCGACATCGCAACGCTCACCCGCATCCTTTTTCTGCGCCGCGTTCTCGACCATCAAGCGAGCCGCCTGCAACCGCGTACCCATATCGGCGAGCAGCAACTGCACCGCCTGATGTTCACAGATGGGCTTGCCGAACGCGGTGCGCTGTTGCGAATAGCGGATCGCGCTCTCGAAGGCCGCCTGGCCGACGCCGACCGCGCGCGCCGCGACGTTGATGCGTCCGACCTCGAGCGCGCTCATAACCTGCTTGAAGCCCTGACCCTCGGCCCCGCCGATCAGGTTTGCCGCCGGCACTTCGAGATCCTCGAACAGCACTTCGCAAGTATCGATTCCCTTGTAGCCGAGCTTCTTCAACGGCTTGCTGACAGTCGGGCCGCTTTTGTTCTTTTCGACCGCGAACATGCTGATACCGGCGTAGGCGGGCTTGGCTTTGGTATCGGTCTTGGCCGCAACCGCGAGCATCGTGCCGTTGAGCGAGTTGGTGATAAACATCTTCGCGCCGGACAGCACGTAGTTGTCGCCATGCCTTGTCGCAATCGTTTTGATCGATTGCACGTCGCTGCCCGCGTGCGGCTCGGTCAGTCCCAGCCCGCCGCGTTTTTCGCCGGCCGCCATCCCCGGCAGAAAGTAGTTCTTCTGCGACTCGGTGCCATGGTTGGCGATAATGTAACCCATGATCAGATGGCTGTTGATTACGCCCGCCAGCGACATCCATCCGCGCGACAATTCGGCCATGATTCGTGCGTAGTTGACGAAGCTGAGGCCGAGTCCGCCGTAATGCGCCGGGATGGTCGCGCCGAAGAGCCCCAACTCTTTCATCCGGGCGACCAGCGCATGTGGGTATTCGTCGTTGTGCTCCAGCTCGCTTGCTACCGGAATAACGTCGCGATCGACGAAACGGCGCACCGCTTCGACTACTTCGCGGCCGATAGATTCGTCAGTCTCATCCATTACTTTAATTTCCTTTCACCTTGATTGGGGTAAATCTTGCCCGCTCGCCTCCGAGTGTAGCCATAGCGGAATGCAAATCGTCCGCGTACCTCCGAGTGCGGCCTGAGTGGCGGGCGTCTCCCGTTTAGCACCGCACGCGTCGCCGTCGTCGCGAGCGGATGACGGACGAAGGTCAATACGCCACCACGACAATCAGAGCCGACGCTTTACCTTCGTCAGCGACAGTCGTTTGATCGGTCGCTACACTCCGCACCCTGGCGACCGCGCCCGGCCGACCGACCTCGATCGTCGCGCTCGCACGCTCTACGGCAGCGTCGGCCTTGAAGTAATGCACCCCGGTGCGCGCGACCCTGCGGCGTCCAATGCTCTGGCGACTTGGCGACTCGGGCACGATATCAAATCGATGGGAGCGACTGCTAATCGAAAGCTGAGGCGGGTAGCACCTGCCAGCGCGCTATCGCCGATGCCAGAATGCGCGAAAGCAGTGGCCGCCCGCTCAATCAGAAAACAAAGGCGAATAGGATGTGAAACATCATCGCGAGCATCGCCAACAAGCCGATCGTGTAACTCACGGTGCGCCACGGTTGGAGCGCTCTTATGAAAGTGTAGGTGTGTATGATCCGCATGATCATGAACACCAGGCAGTAAAAGATG
>DASXFX010000165.1:0-11361 GCA_036489375.1 Binataceae bacterium (SeqCode)
GCTTGATCGATCCGGCTGCAGCACGAAAGGATAGGTAATGGCGGAACTTACTGAAACCAGGCGCGATCTTCGGATTGTTATTATCGGCGCCGGCATGGCCGGGATTCTGTCCGCGATTAAGCTGCGCGAGGCCGGATACAGCAACTTCGTCATTTACGAAAAAGCCCAGACCTTCGGCGGCACCTGGCGTGCGAATACCTACCCCGGCCTCGCCTGCGACGTGCCGGCGCATCTCTATACCTATTCGTTTGAGCCGAATCCGGACTGGAGCCAGGTCTTCGCTGGAGGCTCGGAAATCCGCGTCTATTTCGAGAACGTCGCCGCCAAGTACGGAGTAGCGGAAAAGGTCCGTTTTGGCGAAGAGATCACTTCGTGTGAATTTATCGACGGGCAGTGGCAGATTCGCACTGGCACCGGGCGCACAGACCAGGCCGACGTCATTATCGCTGCGTCCGGCGTTTTGCATCATCCCAACCTGCCCACCCTGCCAGGGCTGGAGTCCTTCCGGGGTGCCTACTTTCACAGCGCGCAATGGGATCACAGCGTCCCCCTCGATGGTAAACGAGTTGGAGTAATTGGTACCGGCTCAACCGCGATCCAGATCACCACTGCGCTGGTCGATCGGGTGGCCAAGTACAAGCTGTTTCAGCGCACCGCGCAGTGGGTCTATAAGGCGGAAAACAAACCGTACAGCACTGAGGAGCGCGTCGGTTTCGCGCAGGATCCCGACAAGATGAAGGCCATCCGTACGGAGCTCGCAGCTTTCATCGATATTTTTGGGGTAGCCGTGATCGATGCCGAGTCGGCACAGATGCGCGAGATCGAAGCGGCTTGTCTAGCGAACCTCGAGGAGACTGTCGGCGATCCGGCGTTGCGCGAAAAACTCCGGCCCAATTATCGCGCCGCGTGTAAGCGGCTCATCATTTCGCCGAACTTTTACGAATCCATTCAACATCCGAACGCCGAGCTGGTCGTGTCCGGGATTGAAGCGATTGAGCCTGACGGCGTGCGGACCACAGACGGCGTATTGCATGAACTGGACGTCCTGGTGCTGGCGACCGGCTTTCGCACCGATCGCTTTATACGGCCTGCGGTCGTGCGTGGACGCGGCGGCGTAGATCTCGACGCGGTGTGGGAAGATCACCCGGTCGCCTATCTGTCGATCGGAGTTCCTGAATTTCCGAATTTCTTTATGCTCAACGGTCCTAATGGTCCGGTCGGCAATTTCTCGCTGATTCGTATCGCCGAGCAGCAACTCCAATACATCCTGCAGTTGATGGAGAAGCTTCGCGCCGGTGAGTGTCGGGCAATCAGTCCGCGTAAGTCTGTGGCAGAGGAATTTGAAAAGGCGCGAACCGCAGCGGCCAGAAAATCAATCTGGGCGACCGGGTGCAAGAGCTGGTACCTCGACAAGCATGGCGTTCCCGCCAGCTGGCCGTGGTCTTCCAGCCGCTTTGATGAGGAGATGGCGGCGCCGAAATTTGACGCCTATGAACTTGCGGCTAACTGATATTGAACGAAATCAACGCGGCGAATCCGCGATGGATTTGAAACCGTCGTAAGGAGATAATCCTGAATCATGCAACTCAACGAACAGACCCGTACCACTGAACGAGCGCTGGGGGACTTTTCCTCCGACATAATTGCTCGCCTCGGATCGAACCATCTGGACTGGCAGAACCTGAAGGGCAGTCCGCAATTCGATTACGCGATCGACTACTCGATCGCCTTCATCCGCGCCGACCGTGCATCAGGCCAGATCGAGTTCCTCGCGAAATGGGCGCCCAACTCCTACTGCCATTTCCATCGGCATCTCGGGCGCACTGCCACCTGGGTTATTCAGGGCGAGCATCACATAGTCGAAACGACCGAGACGCAGATTCTGCACAAGACCCGCAAGCCCGGTTTTCGCGGGCAGAGTCCTGCTGGCGAGATTCATATGGAATACGGCGGAGAAGAAGGTTCGACCGTCCTGTTTCTTTGCGAGGCGGTTGACGGAAACCTGTTCGACATCGTCGCGAAGGACGGAACCGTGATCGCCACCGCGACGCTTGAGGATTTTGCTTCCGGCCGCACGGCGCCATAAGCGAGTCTCGAGTAAGTCTTCCAACTGGATGCGCCGAACTCCAAGTTCGGCGCATAGGTTTCTTCACCCGGCAATGTAAGCGGCAGGCTCTCGTCTCGATTCAGTCCAAGTCTTGCGGCTGCTCAATTCCGGTTTTGATCGAATCCGTTTGGTTGCGGCGCATCTCAACTGAGATGTGTGCCGCGATCGACGTCGCATGCGCTCGCGACGCGCAAAGCAGGGGACTCCAAAGCCGCACGGATCAGCCGTGCCGGACACCGCACGATGCATGCTGGAACGTGACGCAGCTTCAGGAAGCGATCCTGATCGGGCCGGTGTTCCGAGCGCGCGGCGAGGAATGAGCGCTCGAACGCTTCAAGGGCATCGTGATCGATGAACTCCAGGATCGCGTCCGCACGTTCGCCGGTTTTCGCATAGGCGAGCTTTTCGGACAGGCGCGGATCGATAAAGGCGGGCGAACATCCCGCCGGCGGATAGCATCGCGGGTTCGTATCGCAACCGCGTTCGAGGTACTCGAACGCTGCTCTGAGGCGAACCGATCCATGGCGTGTGCGCAGAGCTTGCGACGATGCGACGGGAGCGCAGGTCACGCGCAGCGCGTGCGAAATCGTATCGGCGGACGCCTGCGGAAAGGCCTCGCGCAACAATGCCGCCATGCCCGCGACGATCGCGGACGAGATCGAGGTTCCGCCGCGCGCTCCGAAGGCGCCTCCCGGAAGGGTCGAGACGATATCGACGCCGGGCGCGACCAGGTCGGGCTTTTCGCAGGCTTTCGACACCGGGTGGTTTGCGCTGCCGGAGAACTTCGCGACGCCGCCGGAATCGTCCGCCGCACCGACCGATAGCACCTCCGG
Source organism: Binataceae bacterium (SeqCode) (assembly GCA_036489375.1). Classification (GTDB taxonomy): domain Bacteria; phylum Desulfobacterota; class Binatia; order Binatales; family Binataceae; genus JADMIL01. Next base: position 2,941 of record DASXFX010000165.1, read on the forward strand.
ATAAATGCCCGGTGCGCAGGCGGCGCCTGCACCGCGATTGCCAATCGGCGCGACCACCAGAATGTCCCGCCCGGTCAACGCTCGCACCAGCGTTCGCAACACCGGCGATGCCGTCGGCAAACCAATCGCGAGGTTCACGACCGACGGCTCGCACTCCGCGAGCCAGTCCAGCCCCAATAGTATTCGCGCCAGAATGTAGCCGTCTTCGATCACTGCGCCCGAAAACAAGTGGGCGTCGGGCGCGATGCCGACGAAGCCATCGCTTGAGCGGCCGCCCACCATGAGGCCGGCGAGATGCGTTCCATGCCATCCGGAATCGATCGGATCGCAATCCCGAAACGAAAAGCCGCCCGCTTCGAAATACCGGAACCGCTCGATCCGCCCGCTCAGGGCGGGGTGGGAACCGTCCACGCCGGTGTCGAGTAAGCCGATCCGCACGCCGGCGCCGCGATATCCAATCCGATGAAGGTCGGCGACGTCGGCTTCACAGGATCCCATTGAAACTGACCCGCACGATGTTGGCGATGCCCTCGGACAAATGTCCGATGCCATCCACCGCCGCCATCACCGCCACCGAGATGCCTTCGGTGGCATCGGTGAGTAGTTGGGTCGCGCCGATTTGCCCGATTTCAGGAAACGCGTCCATCAGGTTGGCGAAGGTCTTCAACGGAATACCTTGTCTTCCCGACAACCACGACCACTTGTAGTAGTTGGTCATAGCTTCGACCCAGGCGGCTTTATCTTGAGCCGTCATCGTCGCCACGCATTTGCTGGGATTGGTATTGGGCACGCTCTGAAATTTATCGATCGCATGCTGCTGCAACGCCATCGCCTGGTCCTTCGCATTCGCGAAGTCGGCAGTATCCGTAAAAGAAAGTGCGTCACTTTTACGTCGATCGTAGTAATCGAGCGTGCTCATCAGGCCAAGCAGAACGCAGCCGCGCACGCCATTGAGCCACAGATAGATCTCGCCCGCGATTTTGACCGTCTTCGGTTTCGCGTTGTTATCCTTCGCCACCGGGATGCCGCACACAAAGATCAGATCGGTAATCCATCCCGCGAGGCTGTACCACCAGATAACATTGGCCCAGTAGTCGGGCGCTTGAAAAACATCGTGCTGAGACCCTGGGTCTGGCAGTCCGGTCTGGTTCGGACCGGGCACTTGCGGCGCACCGGCTAACAGCGCGATGAAGCTGACGGTCAGGTTGATTACGTCGCCACCGATTTCGAGCGGACTGGCCTCTTCTTCTGCTTCTTCCTTCGGCGGAGTAACCCAGATGTAGTCATCATCGTCGTCGGTCTCCGGATTAAGAATACGGACTTTCATTGGCACGTCGCCGGTCTTCGCCGCTTTCGCCGCCTTCATCGCCGCGGCCGCCTTCTTCACATCGACCGCAGTCGCGACCACGCCCAATACGATCTGACAGGATGCATACAATAAACCGAGGCCCCGCGTCTCCGCGTTCAGGATGTCGAGGCCTTTGTCATCGATGCCGTTGGGATGGAGGTTGGCGGCGGCGCCGACGGCTACGTGATCGAACGGTCGTTTCCCGTCGATCGCCTTGCCGATGAGTGTCATCGGCGTCGCGATGATCAGCGCCGAGATGCTCGCGAGCGTCATTTTGCGGCCGTCCGTCAGCCCCTCGTAAAAGGCCGACAAAAATGGGATTTTCAGTTCGGCGTTCATCGCCGATTTGAGTTGCTCGATGAGCGCCGTCACCATGTCGAGGAGCACGTCGATCACGCCGCTGATAAGCTCGAGTCCGAGTTGACCCACCGCGCGCGCGAGTTCCAGCAGCGCCCCGATGATATGTTGCGGCGCGTGATCGGAGTCGGTGAAAACGCGTAAGAGGTTCTCGAAGGCATCGCCGAACGCCGCCTTGATCTTGTCGCCGTCACGTCCGATCTTGTCTTCGATGATCGCCTCAAAAGCATTCGGCGGCCCTACCTGCGGCGGCCCCGCCAATGCGATGGCCGGGGTGTCCGTGCCGGTCGCATAGTGGAACCATTTGCTCAGGAGCCATTCGCCCATCTCGATCGCACCCGACAGGAACGATGGCGATCGCGGCTGGGCGGCCACTTTCGAAATCCCAAAGGCTGCAAGCGCTTTATCGATCTCCTGATTGAGGTTGGTGGCGAGGTCGGCGAAAAATTTGTCGGACTGCTTTTTGAGCGCTTGCGGAAACGCCGCATACTCGTCCAGCTTTTTGTTAAGCATGTCGAGAATAACGTCATGCGTGTGCACGATGTCCCCCCAACCGACTTTGTCCAACAGCCAGCCGAGCGCCTTGCCCAGCAGGATGCCGGCCTTGTCCAATAGAGCCCCCAGCGCTTCGCCGATGAAGCCGGTGTGATCGATGACGAACTGCACCGCATCTCCCACCAGCGACCCGCCCAGCTCCAGCGTGACGGCGAGCAGTTGTCCGCTTCCGCTCAGCACGTCGCCCGCCGTCTCCACCACCCCTTTGAAGAGATCCTTCCCGATATTTTCGCCGCCTTGGATCAACGCTCCGGCGGCGCCATGAAAATCGCCATGGATGAGGTCCTCGCCGAGTTGGTCCACCGTGTTAACCAGGTCGGCGCCGGTATGTTTCACGAAATCGATCACGTCATCGGTGGTTTTTTCGAACGTGTGGACGATGATCTGTTTGGCACTTCCGAAAGCGTCTTTGATGTCGTCCCAGATGCCCTGCGCGACCTTGCCGTCGATCCGCCTGGCGTGTTGCGTTCGCTGGATCACCTCGGCCTTGCTCAGCGGCTGATAGGTCGCGCCGCCAGAGGAAAAATCCATCATGAAGTGCGGATCCTGCATATTGGCGGGCAGCAACCCGCGATCGCGATTTAAGCCGGAGCCACTGTCGTTGTAGGCGTACTGGACGCTCGCCGTGAGGTTTTTGACCGCTTTCTGCACCGCGGCCGTATGCGCCTGGTCAAAGCTCGGGCTGATGCCGAGCTCCTGCCGCGAATTCCACATGGCGTCGTCTTTCAGATTGCTCAACTTCTTGTGGAGCTCGACGTCCGCCATGAGAATGTGATTCGCGTCCGGCTTCATCAGATTGGTGCGCAGATATAACACCGGACAGGAGAGTTTTTCCGCCGGCATCGTGATCGACAGCTTCGACAGCGCCGACGGCCTCACCCGCACCGATCGCACCCGGTCCACTGTGTACGTAACATCGTCTATTTGTAGTGTCACTTCCTCGGATGCCCAAATGTCGGCATGACTGACCGGCGCCGGCAGCGACACCGAGCATCGATAGACCTGCTTCAGCGTCGGCGCGCCGCCGTTCGATCCGATCTCGTAATCCTCGGTCAGTGCCGCTCGGCTGTGGATATTGCGAGGAACGCGCCACCCCTCTTCACCGTGCAACGCGCTCGCCAACACATACAGTTTGCTCAGCGGCGCATTGCCGTTCGCATAAAGAATTTCCTTGCTCGAAAGATCGATCACCAGGGTCACGTCGCGCGACGCGTCGTGGAGCCGAATGGTCTGATCGGTGCGCCCCGTTTCGTCGAAAATAAAGAACGGATCCTGGTCCTTGAGGCTCTCCTCCACCCAACTGGTCCAGCCGTTCTGACGCAGCAAGCCAACCACCGAACCGCCATTGCTGTAAGTGACGTAGTTCGTCATCCACCCGTTCAGCGTCGATGAGCTGTCCAGGATTTCATACAGCGGGACCGGCTGTGCGCCGCTCGCATGAACCATGATCTTGTTGGTGAAAAGGTCGATCTGGATCCAGGTGTCGCGGCTCGCGTCCAGCATATAGACCGACCATTGATCGCGCGCGACTTCCTGGAAACGAAAAGCATCCCGGCGGTTCGGCCCGATATCTTCGGACCAGGTGTCTTCACTGGTCTGCCGGAAATGCCCGATCGCATTGCCCGACGCATCGCCGTATTCCACCAGGTTGACGGTCTTGCCATCGTCGAGTCCGAGCCGCGGCAGTACGTCCACCGAATCGATCGCATACAGCGCGAAGCGCGCTTGCGTCTCGTCGCTGTAGAAAATCGTTTTGGTGAACAAATCGAGCTGAATCTTGACGTTCCTCGAGGCGTCGAACAGATACACCGACCATTCGTCGCGGCCGGTTTCGTGGTATTGAAAACGGCTTCTGCCGAGCACCGCGTGATCCTCGACCCAGGTCTGCGCGCCTGACTGGCGAAACGAACCGCCGATTTTGGCGTTGTCCCGGAACGCGACCGTATTGACCAGCCAGCCATTCACAACCATGGATGCGCTGGCGACCTTGTATAAATCCTTCAGCGGATCTTTGTCCGCCGCGTAGCTTACGACTTCCCGAAACAGGTCGAGTTGCAAGCGCACGTTTCGCGACTTATCGAGTAGATAGACCGACCAGTCGTCGCGCGACGTTTCGACAAAATTGAACGAGGTGACGCCGCTCGGTTTGTCCTCGGTCCATCCGGTGGCGCTTACCTGCTTGTAGATAGCTTGGGCGGGGCCCGCGCCCGTGCCGACCTCGACCCGATTAACCAGCCAGCCGGTGGCTTTCGAGGTCGCGTCGATGATGTCGTATTGCTCGCGCCGCGCCGTCGCAGGATCGCTGTACCATACGGTTTTCTTGAACAGATCGAGCTGCAGATTGACCTTGCGAGTATTGTCGAACAGATAAACCGACCACGCGTCGCGGCCCGTTTCGGTCAGTTCAAAGAGGTCGCGTCCGCCTTGGTCGTGATCCTCTTTCCACACATGCAAGCCGGCTTGGCGAAAAACGCCCAACCGTTTCTTGTCGCCGAGATTGCTGAAATCGACCCGATTAACATTGCTCCCGGTCGTCTTGTCCGCCATGTTCCCCCCTTACCGCTCTCGATGAGAACGGCCCCTGAACGTAGTCGAATACGATGAAAGGACTAATTTTAAGGTAGCTTTTGGCTCTAAACGCCTCGCCGCGATATCGATGCGAGACAATAGAGCAGCTTGACGAGATCGTGCCAACTACGAATGGATTAAATTCCAGTCTTTGCGGCTCCGCGCGCGTTGCACGACCGTGGCCAGCCTACGACTTGGTGACTACTGGGTAGCCTTTTAGATGGACTCGATTGGCGGCCGCGGGGTGCACAGGGCAGAACGGGTCTCACAGTCGGAGACAGGCCTCGGCGGCCAGATGAAAAAGCCGCTCGCGCACCGCATGACGGTTCCATCCGCGCGGAGCCCATCGCCGCCCCGCGAGACTGTCGCCGGCGTACAGGAGTTGCGCGAACTCGACCCGGCGGAAACGCGCGACGGCGAAAAACGCAGCCGCCTCCATCTCGACCACAACGCAGCCCTCGCGCCGTCGCCGGTCCATCCGCGACCGCGTCTCGCGATACACCGCATCGGTGGTCCAGGTCTTACCGCTTATGTAATCGTGGTTGTTCTCGCGCAGTACCGTCTCGATCGCCGCTAGCGCACGCCGCGTGGGTGCGACTTCACGCGACGGCGGCAGATAATGATACGAGGTCCCTTCGTCGCGAATCGCCGAGGTCGGCACCACCATACGTCCAACCTCGATTGATTCAACGAGCACCCCGGCGCCGCCGCAGGCGATAAACTTGCGGCACCCGAGCGCGATCATGTGTTCCAGCCGTGCGGCCGCGTTGGGCGCACCGACTCCCGGATGAACTACCGCCAGCCGTCGGCCTCCATAGTCCAGCTCGTAAACCGGATAGTCGCCCGCTTCGCTCTCGCCGTTATGAATTTGGCGCGCCTGCGCACTTCCATGCGCGACTTCCCTGATCACCTCCTGGAAGAAGCAAAGAACGCAATGCTCGGCGATATCGATAGGCTTGATTACGCGGCTCGGTTCGATGATTGCGGTGCGCACGGCGTCGCGCTCGAGCAGCGGCACGTTGGATCCATCCGCTTTGTCAGTCGGACGGGCCGATCGCGGACTCCGGGAATTTTTCGCTTTCCCTGCTCGTAGGTCTGGAATGTTCATTCTCCGATTCGGCCGGCAGTCCCAATGCCTGGCTTGGTGCGTGATAATAGTTCTGCGAGACTCTGATGCAACCCATCGCCGGCGGATTTGATGAATCCAGCGAAGGCAGCATCCCGGGACAATTTATCTCGACCAAGCCCAGTTCTGTCGGTCAGACAAGATAAGCTATCCCGGTCAGGATTCACTGGTACAGTCGGCGGCGACTACGAGCTTTAGCGACCGCAACTGCGGCAGCATGGCTTGATCCCCACCCGCGCGCGGGCTTTTGTCCGCGATCGTCTCGTGCAAAGCTGGCCGTCGCTCGTCAGCGCAAAATTCGAGATGTTTTGAGCCGTGTCCACGCTCCGCATCGCGCCGGCACGGTAGCGCCTTGGAGAGTTGAGGAAAAATTGAAGCAGCCAAGCAGCCTTCAAATGACCGCGCAAATGATCGCCCAAACGATCGTACAGATAATCGCGATCGCAATTGCGATGTTGGCGATATCATCGTGCGCAGTGGTCTCCAAGACTATCGCCTCGGGCGGAGAGGTTCGGCTGCAGACCGTGCCGCCGCCAAAATTGCCCGGCAAGCACGTGATCATCTTTGCCCTCGACGGTACCAGCCGCGATCAATTCATGACGCTGATACGCTCCGGAAAGGCGCCCAACATCTCCGGCCTTCTGGGCAAGGAGCTCGCCGGCGGAGTCTTTGATCACGGCTATGCGGCTCCGGACGCAGTGTCGATGCTGCCATCCAGCACGGTGGCCGACTGGTCGGCGATTTTCACCGGCGCGCCGCCGGCTTTCAATGGAGTCACCGGCGACGAATGGTTCGAGCGCGACCATATGCGGTTCTTCGCGCCGGTGCCGATTTCGATCGACGATACCGCGGACTTGCAGAAGGCAATTGCCAACGGCATGGTCGGCGATGCCCTCGAGGTTCCGACCCTCTATCAGCTACTCGGCATCGACTCCAATGTCTCGCTCATGTGGATCTATCGTGGTGCGACGCTCTACACCATCGTCGGACCCTCGACCTACACCGGGCTGATCGGCACCTTGATCGCCGGCAAGCTCAATGGCGAGTCGGCCGAGAAGTCACTCAGTGGCGCGCTCGATCTCGATTCGGTGAAAACGCTTGTCACCGCAATCGATCAGCATGGGGTGCCCAACCTGCAGACGATTTACTTTCCCGGTATCGACGCGTTCACTCATCAGGCGCCGAATCCGTTGCCCTCGCAGATCGGATACCTGTCCTCGGTGACCGACAAGGCGGTGGGCGAGGTCCTCGACGAATACCGTAAGAAGAACGCGTTGGATGACACCTACGTGGTGTTTATCGCGGACCACGGGCAGACGCCGACGCTCAACGATAACACTCATGCGCTCGGCGCCGACGGCGACAACACGCCCTTCGGACTGGTCCGGGATGCCGGTTTCCGGGTGCGCAAAGCCAAGCTGACCCTGGCCGACAGCGAGCAGGACTATCAGGCGGTGCTCGCTTACCAGGGCTTCATGGCATACGTGTACCTGGCCGATCGCTCGACCTGCCCTGCCGCCGGCTCGCGTTGCGATTGGAACAAGCCGCCGCGCTTCACGCGTGACGTGATGCCAGTAGTAAGAGCCTTCGACAAGGTCAATCGCACGGGACGACCTATCTCGCGGCTGAAGGGAACTATCGACTTGATTTTCGCTCGCACGCCGGCGGCAACCGGTACGCCCGCAGGGCCTTTTGAGATTTTTGACGGTCGCCGTTTAGTCCCGATTCGTGACTACCTAAGGGTGCATCCGCGGCCCGACCTGGTTGATCTCGAACAGCGAATGGATTGGCTGAGTGCCGGTCCGTACGGAAACCGCGCCGGCGACATCGTGCTGCTCTCGCAAAGCGGCGCGTCGCCAATTGAAGGTCGCTACTACTTCGCGGCGGAGCCCCACTATACGTGGCACGGAAGTGCCGATGAGTCGGACAGCTATGTGCCTCTGGTGCTGATTCAGGTTGGCGGCTCGGGCGATTCAATGCGCAAGGTTATCCAGGCCCAGGTTGGACGGCAGCCGTGCGAGAAGGACCTCACGCCAATTGTCCGCGCGCTCTTTGGCACCAAGCCCGCGGCCCCGCCATCAGGATTAGCCAAATGATTGTCGCATAGCAGCGTCTGAGCCAGACTTATCCCACCTGGAGCGCCCTTCGCGCGGCCAAGCTTTGCCGATGCGGCGTGACGCTAATAAGAAGATCACGCTAGGAAATTCGGGCGCTGGTTCATCTCGACTTAACTTCACTTTGACCTAACTTCACTTCGACTTAACTTGCCTCGGGTTGTAAGTCGGGCTCATAATTCGGGCAAAAGGCTAATGACTGTCGTACCTATAAGTTCAAGGAGGGGAAGAGATGTCGAACCACTTCACCGGCCTAAGCCTTGGTCCGCCGCTCGGAGACCAGCGACTCGACCTATGCGATCTCTACGCGTTCCAGTCGCCGACCGACCCTGGCAGAACCGCGATCATCCTCA
>DASXFX010000166.1:0-8685 GCA_036489375.1 Binataceae bacterium (SeqCode)
TGCCGCCTCAGCCATATCTTCGAAAGCAAGCGCGACCACCGTCAATTGCCATTTCTGAACGGATGGATCCTGACCGCGCGATGATGCAAACGTACCGCCTGTTCAAGCACGGAGTGAGTTCTATGCTCTGACCACGCGGCAAGGTCGTCCAGGAGGTTGCTTACGTTAGCATCGATTTCATAGACCGGCGACGAGAACCCAAGGTTCAGGTCAGTGTCACGCCGCCGTCCCACCCTTTCCCACACTTCGCCAAACATCTCTCGATGGAGTTTGTAGCTGCACTCCAACGTAAACGGCGCTTTCCGCTTCGAAGGGATACCAGCCAGCTACTTCGTCACCGCGATGCTGATGTTTCTCGCCTCGGCGACATAAAGCTGTCGGATACTGCTGATACCCGACAGCTTCAATCCATCGGAATCGAATGGCGTCGCTCCATCAGACTCGATCGCCACTCGCGAACCGTCTCTTAGTCGGCCCATAGTTGACGCGGAGATCCGCTCAACAGTCTTCCCGCAATCTCGGCTTCAATCTCGCGCAGATCATGCTTTGGAATGGCTTGCGCCTCCAAAGCCGAAGTTCCCTGAACCATCGAGGCCAGGCGCGCGGCCTTCGAGGCGGCCGCTTTCTTGCGCACCACGCGCGCTGCCGGCCTCCCTCGGCCGCAGTTCAACCTTCAACGCCTCAGCGATCTGGATCACCGTAGCTAGCTTTGCGCTGGGATCGCGTAACGAGAGCACGCGCTGAACGGTTCGCAGGCCGAGGCCCGAGCGTTCCGCTACCGCCCTCAAACTCATGCGCAGGGCTTTCCGTCTGCCCGCAAGACTATCCAACAGACGTACTGCGTCAGCATTCACTTTGGCCTTCATTGCGGGTCTCCTGATCGCTGGATAGCCGCACTATAAGACTCTTTTATCAATATAATTAACGCCACTCACGGCGTCTTTTCCATCTTGAATTATAGAAAATACCTAAGTAAGACCATATTTTCATTGAATCGTTCGTAGAAATCTTTTTGCGGCGTACCACTTCGAGATCGCCAGCCGCGTCCGACCTCTCGACGCGGCCGCTAAATAATTCCGCGCGCTCCTTACTTTGCGCCCACCACGCGCGTATTCTCAAAATCCGGCCGGCGAACAAACCCGGCCTCAGCCCAACGCCTGCGCGATGCGATCGCTCGGCGACGTGGAGTTAATCTCATGGCCCTGAAACTGTCTTGCGCTTTTGCAACCTCCGCCCAAAGCCACGATCACGCTCGCATCGCCGAGGACCTCGGCTATGCCCACGCCTGGTTCTACGACTCGCCCGCGCTCTATCCCGATGTCTGGGTGCAGCTCTGCCGCGCCGCCGAACGCACCAGCCGCATTGGTCTCGGACCGGGCGTGCTGGTGCCCAGCCTGCGCCATCCGATGGTCAATGCGGCCGCCATCGCCACGCTGGTTTCGATCGCCGGTGCGGACCGTGTCGCTATCGCGATCGGCTCCGGCTTCACCGGCCGCTTGACCATGGGACAGCGTCCCTTGAAATGGTCATATGTAACCAAGTACGTGCAGGTCCTGCGCGCGCTCCTGCGTGGCGAGGAGGTCGAATGGGAAAACCGCGTCATGCGGATGCTCCATCCCGAGGGCTACGGCGCGCCCCGCCCGATCAATGTTCCCTTCGTCATCGCCGCGGCCGGGCCCAAGGGCGTCGCCGCGGCGCACGAGCTCGGCACCGGCGTCTTTGCTGCTCTGATGCCCATTTCCGGTTTCAAATCGAGCATCGTCCTGACCTTCGGCACCGTCCTCGACGAGGGTGAAGATGCGGGTGCGGCCCGCGTCCTTGCTGCTGCCGGTCATGGTGCGTCGGTCGCGTTTCACTTTGCCTTTGAGAACCGCTTGCTCGGTAATATCCCTAATGGAGAGGAATGGGCGGCGGCCTACAATGCCGTCCCCGAGCGCGTCCGCCATCTCGCGCTGCATGACCAGCATCTGATCACGATCAACGACCGTGATCGCCCATTCGTTACCGGCAAAGTCCTGGTGCAAAATGGGCTCGCGATGTCGCGCGCAGGATGGCGCGATCGTGCCGCAATGCTCGAAGCGCAGGGCGCTACCGAAATCGCCTACCAGCCCGCGGGCCCCGACATCGCGCGCGAGCTCGAGGCCTTCGCCTCCTCCCTCCGCCCTTAAACCGCCAGCCCCACATGACCTCTGGAGAGGCATCTATAGATCGATGGAGCACAGGCCACTCTAATCGTCGGTCAGTATCTTACAAAAATTAGGATTTCTGCCGCGTATTGAGTTGCCGTCGTTGATATAAGGGTTATCGCCACCGAGGGCAGCGATTACATGGAATTCAACCGAAACCCGACAACGAACGGCGCCGCGCTTCATTAACATGGTATACAGACTTTCGGCGATTACAGTCCGATCCGCACGGCGCCCTTCTCGTGCGATTGATGCAAGCAGCCAACGACATTTATCTGGCGGATTGGAATGCGGCTAAGTTCGATCCTGTCAATGAAGAGCGGATCCCAAAATTGGAGAGGCATCTACGGATCGGTGCGAACCAGTATTTCATGCGACTGATGAGCGGACATTTGAACGAAGGTATATCGCTCGTCCACGAATTCAACAAACACCCTTCACTGGTGACCTTCCTTGATCATCTGCCATTGATCTGTCGAGGAGCGCATGGGCAACTCTGCGCATGCCTGAAGGGCGGAAACGATTTCAACTATTTCCGCAGGACAGTCGGGCGGCTTAGAGATACGGCCGCATTCCACTATGACCCCGACCTGACAAAGTTCGCGATAGACCGACTCGCCGACCAAAAACAACCTGTTCCGGCAAAAGTCACGATGGGGGCTGACTTTTACCTGACGCGATTTAACCTGGCAGATTTAGTGATGGACGTCGCGCTGATCGGGAAAGTGCTAGGAACCGAAGCTGGGAAAGATGCGGAGGAGGGTCTCAGGCCTTTCGCCGAATTTTTGAATCGAAAGTGCATCGCATTTGTGGTGTTCGTGAAGGGCTTCATTGCCGGCTATCTGAATCCGGAATGGGGATAGGTTGTTTCGATACTGAACAGTACGATTGTTGAGGCAGGATCTAAGGCCTCGCAATTCATCACTGTGGGGAAGCGTTAAAACCTGGCGAGCTTGCGAGCCGAGTGAACGAGTTTGCGAGATGCGCAAAAAAGGAATCCGGGGTTTCACAAACGCTCCGGAGCTCAGGATTTAGCCTTCTGTTACGTTATCTCACATGAGTCGCACTACTATTTAGAGTCATTTATTTCCATTATGACTCTATAATAACTGCCTATGCGCGTTTAGAGCTGGTGAAATATTTCACCCGTTAGCCAGATCTGGCTCAATTAGCTTATCTATGAGCTTCTAACCATAACATGACGTGTCACCTTGGGCGGGTGAAATATTTCACTACATTAGACACGCCCATCATATTGCGCTCGTCGTATTAGCTGGGCTTCCGTGTTTCCGGGTGAAATTACCGCGGCGAGCGATGTACCTATCGACCCCTCTCTGGGCTCACCCAACCCCTGACCCTCAAGTCGATGTCATTCCGGAGCGCATAGGACTAGAGGGTATGGAAGATGGACCAGAGCGATCAGAGCACTTACAAGGACCACCCCCCGCTTAGGAGGTGTAGCGGTCAATTGCGCCAAGCAGGTATAAGTGCCAATCGAGGCTAGGTGGACGCGCCCAGCGGCTGAAGCGCAGAGGCGTAAGAGACGTCATCTTGGTAAGACATCAGTGGAGTAGGACATCCATGAAATTCTCATTGTTTCATCTACCGACGTTCTTTCCCGAGTTCCATCAGACCGAGGCGCGCTTCTACCAGGAAATGCTCGAGGAAACGGATCTCGCCGACGCCCTCGGGTTTCATTGTGTATGGTTCGCCGAACACCACTTCTTTAACTACGGCGGGCACATACCTTCCGTACCCGTTATAGGTGCGGCGGTGGCGCAACGCACCAAGCGAATTCGAATCGGTTCGGGCATTACCCTCATCCCGCTGCAAGATCCGATTCGCGTCGCCGAGGAGTACGCGATGCTCGACCAACTATCGGGCGGGCGGCTGGATTTCGGCATTGGCCGGGGCTTTCAGAAGGTGGAGTATGACGCCTTCGAGCGCGACATGGCAGATAGCCGCGCGCTGTTCGAAGAGGCACACGAAATTATCCTGAAAGCGTGGAGCAACGAGCGCTTCTCTCATCAGGGTAAATTTCGCACCATCGTTGACCTAAGGGTACTACCGAAGCCGCTACAACAATTGCCGCCGATTTACGTAGCATGCATCTTCACTCCCGAATCCTTTGAATGGAGCGGAAGAATGGGGCACAACCTGATGGTCGTTCCTTATGCAGTACCCAAACCTGAGACGCTGCTCGAGAACTTCCGCATATTCCGCGAGGCTCGTGCGGCGCACAGTGTTGCGAGCGAACCCGAGATTCTAGCGGTTTATCACTTCTATTGCGGTGAGACGGCGGAGAAGGCGAAGCAGGAACCACGCGATGCGATGATTCGCTATCTAGGTGCCGCCGCCTCTTCGAATCTGCAGCCGGCTTACTCCGAACAGTATCAGCGTTATGGGCATCTGCTTAAGGGTTTCAATGCGATGATGGATTATGAAGGCGCGCTGTATCCCGATCGCGTAATTTTCGGTGACCCTGACCAGTGCGTCGAGCGTATCCGGCAGCTTAAGTCGATTGGCGTTACCAATGTGGCCTTGCTCGCTAATTTCGGAGGACTTAGGCATGAGCAGATCAAGGCCTCGCTCGAGCGTTTCGTGCGTGAGGTGATGCCACGTTGCTGAAGGAGCGTCGGTTTCCGCTCGCGTTGCTTGAAGAGGGATGCAGGGCCACCAGGCTTCTGTCCGCGGTAGCCCTGCATCCCTGAGTCCTACTGGCGCGCTTTAGCCGAACTCGACGATCATGCGTTTCGGAAAGGCGCCGTCGTAAGTGGCGAGGCCCGCAAATCCGCCGACGCGCCTCAGATTCGGTAGTCTTAGCAACGCGCCCACTGCTGCCGGAAGTACGGCGTTCGCGATACCCCTGCCGAAGCATTGATGCATGCCCCATCCGAAGTGCAAGTAGTTATCCAGCCGTCGCGTGGTCTGGAAAAGTCCAGGCTCAGGGAAAGCCGCTTCATCGAACATCGCGCCTTCAGTGGCTGCCAGCACCAAGGTACCCGCATTGATGGTCCTGACACGCGAGGTCCTGGCGCCTAGTGTCACCGCTTTCGAACAGAGGCGCACCAAAAAGGGATTTTCAGGATTGAACCGAAGTGCCTCCAAAATGTTCTGAAACAGCAGATCATGATTGCCCGAGTTGGCCGCATCAATCGCCCCCTTGAGTTGCGTGGGATGGTCGAGAAGATATTTCATCGATCGCGATATGGTGTTGGCCACGTTATCCACGAGCGCGGTGACTAATCCCGCCATCAGGTCGCGGATCACCGCATCGGAGTGATGGTTACTCCTCGCACTATCCTTACCCGCGGCGCTGTCGTTAGCTCTCGCACCAGTAAGCAAGCGGCCCATGAAATTGTCGGAGAATTTGTCGCCCTCATAGTGGTCTCGATTTCTCCTTTTGATCACTTTATGAATGTGGATCGCGAGTTGGCCGCGCGATTGTTCCGCATCCTCAAACGTCTTCCGGTCGTTGAGGATGTTCAGAAAGACATCGCGCAGGATGGTTCGCGTCCAGCGGCTCATATCTTCCGGGTTTGCCGGAACGCCCAGGTAGGAGTGGGTCAAATCGATCGCAATGACGCGAGCGTACTCAGAAACTAGATCGAAGCGCTTCGGGGTCGTAGGAAGGGTCTTTATAGCGCAGTCTTCAACGATCGTTCGCAGTTGTAACTGGTAATCCTTGCCGACGCCGCTCATTAGCATCCGCTTCAGATCGTGGTACTCAGGCGTATCGCGCATCGCCACGATTTGATGTTTCCCAGCCCTCGGATAATTGACGTCGAAGTGATCGGCATCGTCCAGAACCGCCCGAACATCCTGAAATTTAGTGACCAGCGCGTACCCTTGTACGACGGTAATGGGATGCCATTTGCGCAGGAAATTGAAAATCCTCCGCATAATCCAAGGTGTGTTAACCAACCTTTCGACTGCAATCGCGAAGCGATGCTTTATCGCTAAGACCCAAGGTGCAGGGTTACCTGTTCCGCGTGTCACCGGCTGATACATCCCCGGAGTTGTCCGCGCGCTTCGCTCGCGTTCGCTCGCCCACCGATTATGAGGTGACGAGCTATGATCCTCCAGCGGCCTGCTAGCGTCGAGTGACGGTGTAAACGCCATCTGCTCTAACTGCGACATAGTACCGACCTCCTCCGGGGTAAAGGCTCTCTATGCAAGGCGTAACAAGGGATTGAACCATTGGTTCAATCGGATTGAACCAGACGGCTAAGACGCTCTGGTCTCCGACAGGTTGGAGATTGCTGGTGGACGCCTATAACGAACTTATAGCGAAAGCAGCGTTTTACATGGCTTTCACTCAGTGGTAGCGTGGCCACAAGGGCCCTTTGGGTGCCACGTAATGGGCGTCATTCTGGTCGATTTTCTTTAGTTAAGGCAAAGCAGGCGCGTCCCATTCGATCGTGGGGGGGAACATGCCGCGATCTGATGAAAACTCCCCGCATCGCGGAGGCGAATCGGGGCAGCATGGTGGTGCTGTGGCGCCGATCGGAATCTTCGCCAGCAATGGCGAGTTCTGGACGGTCGGCTATCGTAATACCACCTTCTCCCTTCGCGACGTAAAGGGCCTTAGCTACATCCAGCAGCTATTGCGACATCCCGGCGAGCAGATTCATGCGCAGGATCTGCTGACTCCGCCAGGGACGGCCACTGAGCCGGTTGCTTCGCAGATCGACGATCACGCGTTGCCGGTTGGGGTTACCGTGCGGCGCGGATTCGATAGTGACGCGGGTGAGATGCTCGATGCCCAGGCTAAGCGGGAGTACAGGCGCAGGATCGATGAACTAAACGAGCAGTTGGAAGACCTACTCGAACGCGGCGATCATGATCGAGTAGAAAAGGTCGAGTCCGAGATTGATGCCTTGAGGCGTGCTATCTCCTACGCCGTTGGTATGAGAGGTCGCGACCGCCGCGCCGGATCGATTGCAGAGCGCGCGCGCCTCAACGTCACACGTTCGATCAAAGCCGCCTTGCAGAAGGTTGTCGAACATCACACCGAAGTTGGAGAAATACTGAACCGGTCAATCAAGACCGGATTGTTTTGTTCCTACATTCCCGACCCGCGTGCTCCGGTTGATTGGCAGTTCTCTCTGGAAAGCGCGGACGCTGCTGGGGAGATTGCGACTACTGAACCGCTATTTACCAGGCGCGAGCCGAGTTTCTTCCAGGCCTTCACCGAAGGAACCGAATTCGTTGGTCGCGAAACCGAGCGTGCTGCCCTTAGCCGTTCGCTGGAGCTAGTGATTGCCGGTCACGGCAGTGTCGTCTTGATCGGTGGTCCTCCCGGCGTGGGTAAGACTAGGATGGCTGCTGAGATCGGCGCGGAGGCCATACGCAAGGGCGTTCTCGCCTACGTCGGTAGCTGTTACGATCGCGAGAACCCGATCCCATTCATCCCGTTCGTCGAGATTATCGAGTCGGCGCTGGCGCAGGCTCCTAGCCCTGCAGCCTTTCGCGAGATGCTGGACAAGGGCGCGAGCGGACTCTCATGGTACATACCGCGGTTACGGCGTCTCTTTCCCGACATTCCGCCGCCGCCGGAATCGCCGCCTGAGCAATCGCGCCGAATTTTGTTCGGCACAATCACCGAGCTGTTGGAGCGCAACGCGCGCCGCATCCCGATTCTCCTGTTACTAGACGACCTGCACTGGGCCGACGAAGCGACCTTGGCGCTGCTCAACCATCTCGCGCAACTGGTTCCGCAGATGCGCGTGATGATCGTCGGGACCTATCGCGATTTCGGTTTCGATCTGCCGAGTCCGTTGGCCAGGACTCTCGACGAGCTTATCCGCCTCCACCTGGTAGATCGCGTCAATTTAAGCGGACTTCCTGAAGACGCAGTCGCAACTATGCTACGCGCACTCAGCGGGCGCGAACCGCCTGAGGCCATTACTCGCCTTTTCTATTCCGATACCGAGGGCAACCCGTTCTTTGTCGAAGAATTATTCCGCCACCTGGTCGAGCAGGGAAAGCTCATCGATGAGGCAGGAGAGTTTCGCCGAGACCTCAAGATCGACAACCTCGACGTGCCGCAAAGTTTGCGACTGGTGATCGGCCGGCGACTTACGAGGCTTAGCAATAACACGCGCACGGCACTCGCTACCGCGGCAGTTATCGGTAGGTCGTTCACCTTCGAGCTTCTAGCCGCATCCACCGGAACCGATCCGGATTCGCTACTGGACTGTGTCGAAGAGGCGGAGCGGGCCGGGCTTATTGCTTCGACTATCCAGTACCCAGAGGCGCAATTTAGGTTCTCGCACGGGCTAATCCGCCAGGCGATGGCGCAGACCCTCTCAGTAGTGCGGCGGCGGCGGCTTCATCTCGACATTGCGAACGCGGTCGAAAGTGTGTACGCCGAAACGCTCGAAGACCATGCGAGCGATCTCGCTTACCACTTGTGGGAAGCGGGTACCCTTGCCGACCCGGCCAAGACCGCGCGCTATACGGCGCTGGTAGCGAATCGCGAAAGCCAGGGCGCGTT
>DASXFX010000182.1:0-11671 GCA_036489375.1 Binataceae bacterium (SeqCode)
GTCGCCGTGATGATGCGGGCGCGCGCGCGATCGCCCGTGCCGTCGTCATCATCGTCGGCGTCATCAAGGTCGATGCGTTTGAGTGTGTCGGCGAGCGGTGTGGCCACGATCGCGCCACCGGTTCGCGCGGCTGCGGTTAGCGCGGCTTCGAACATCGTCGGCGTCGCGAACGGGCGGGCCGCATCATGGACCACCACCAGCTCCGCCTCGGCGCTGGTGAGTTCCAACGCGATCCTCACCGAATCCTGCCGCTCGGCGCCGCCTTGCGTCAGCTTTACCGGGATTTCGAGTCCGGCGTCTTTGATATCGGCCCGCGCCCGCGACTCCATTCCCGCCGGCAGCGCGATCACGGCTTCTTCGATCGCCGCAACTGCCGCGATCGTCCGCAAGGAATAGTTAAGCATCGAATGGCCGCCGAGTTCGACGAAGGCCTTGGGTACGTCGAATCCGAGGCGCGTGCCACTGCCGGCGGCAACGATGATCGCGGAGGCTTTCATCGGAGGCCCCCGACATCCGTCGGAGGCCGATCGATCCAACGATAGATTAGGGGCAAATCAACCAGTCGAAATGTCGAGCTTCGAGAGCACCGCATGTATGCGGGCAAAAAAAGAGGGCCAGACGTTGGCAATATACCCAAAGCCTGACCCCAAGCGGTCACAGATATCGAACTCAGTTTGGCGCCCCTAATTGGCGAAAATGGTCTTGAGCTCCTCCATGATCTTTTCCTCAGGATGAGCCTTGGCGATGGAGAGTTCCTTGACCAGCAGGCTGCGCGCCGTATCGAGCATCTTGCGCTCGCCGAACGACAGCTCCTTATCGCCCTTGAGCACCAGCAGGTCGCGCAGGACCTTGGCGATTTCGAGCGGCGAGCCGGTTTTGATCTTCTCAGTGTATTCGCGGTAGCGGCGATTCCAGGTTTGCGAATCACCCTCGACCTTACGCTGACGCAGAATTTTGTAGATTTTGGTTACCGTTTCCTTCCCAATCACCCGCCGCAAGCCCACCGCCTCAACGTTTTCGGTCGGAATCATGATCGTCATCTTCTCGGTCCCGAGAATTCGCAACATGTAAAAGCGGCGCTCGGTGCCGGAGATAACCTTGCTCTGGATGTCTTCGATAACCGCGACTCCATGCGCAGGGTAAACGACCTTTTCACCCTTTTTGAACGACAGATTCATTTGTGATGGCGTTTCGTTACGGGCCTCCAATTTCGGAGCGAGGGCGGCCGTTGAGAGACACTAGCGCTTCCGATTAGCCCGAACTGTTTAGCAATTATTACACAATTTTAGCCTCTTTGTAACCCCCTCGACTTATGAAGAATTACAGAACGTCGTTTGCAGTTAACGGCTAGTAGGGTCGCGATAGCTTGAGTTCCATCACGATTGCGTCCTCGCCGGGGCCGTAGTAATTCCGCCTCAAACGTCGTTCTTCAAATTCGAACTTACGATACAGGCTCCGCGCGGCGAGATTTGACCGCCTGACTTCGAGCGTGACCACCAGCGCATGACGGGATTTTGCCTCGGCCAACGCGTCGCCGAGCAAGCGGTTGGCAATCCCCTTGCGGCGCATTCGCGGATGTACGGCCACATTCAGAATGTGGCATTCGTCCGCGACCAGCCAGCGGCACAGGAAGCCGATCAGACGCTCGTTATCGTCGACCCCTTTAGCGGCAACGATCAGCCGCGAAAAGGGCAACGACAGTTCACGTTCGAACGAATCGATACTCCAGGGGTTGTCAAAGGCGAGCTCTTCAATTTCGACTATCCCGGCGAGATCGCGACTGGTGGCATCGCGGATTTTCATGATCGTCGGGGAGCTTATCGAAGTCTTGTGATCTGCACAGGCTGCCGGAATTGGGGTGTTGTGACGGCGTTCAAATCGTAGGCGGCGGCGGTTTTAGCTGTCAACCCCGCAACCCCGAGTGGCGATCGAGGCTATCGCGGAACAGGCGCTAAAGCACGCATGTGCTTGCTTCATACAAATTGATTTGTCACTATTACGAGGTTTCCAAGGCCTGCCTTATACCCTGAATTAACCATAAGTAGTTGGGTGCGGTTGCCGGCTTGAACCAGAGGAGGAGCGTTCGGATGAAGAATTTGGCGAAGTCAATTGCGATAGTGATGATGGTGGCGTCCATAGCCGCCTGCTCAAATGGCGCCCAGATCGAAGCGGCGAAACAAAAGGCGCAGTCAGACGCAAGCAGCGCGAATGCGGCGGCGCAGTCCGCCGAAGCCGCCTCGCAGCAGGCTCAGGCCGCCGCGCAGCAGGCGTCTGCCGGTGCTGACCAGGCAGCAGATTCCGCCCGCCGGGCCGATGACGCAGTAGCCCGCCTCGAAGCCGCATTCTCGAGTTCGGTCACCAAGTAAGCTCAGCCATAGACCTCACAGCGCGGTGGGTAGCACGGATGCTTCCCGCCGCGTCTGCGTCTTAAGCCACTGTTCCATGCCTAATTCTTGGGCGCCGGATTTGAAGTGGAAGGAGGGCTCTGCGTTGCGGCCGCTTGGAGTTCGCTGCGAGCGCGCTCGAGGGCCGAATCGTCGTGCTCGACCTTCTGTTCGAGTTGACGGAATGCGCTGACGGTGAGGCCTTCCTTGGCGGCGGCGGTTTCGACGGTCAAGCTGCGGTCGCGCTGCATATCGCGATATACGGCTACGTACTTCTCGATTTGATCCGGAGGAACCTCGTTGTCGTCCTCATCATCCGAGTCTTGCGCGAGGGAGTCGTGCGTGAGCCTCAGGGCGAAGTGCGGAGCACCTACTGTGGCTTTGGCGGGGGCAGGCGCGAAGACTCCGGCGGCCAAAAATGGGAAGCCGGCGCTCATAGCCACGGCGATCACGAGAAAACGCAGCGGGCGCAGAAGATGACAAGTGGATGGGTGGTGCATAGGCCTCCGCGGATTATCCTGACACTTGGAGAGAAGTCCGAAAAGGGCGGCGGCGCTATTGCATTCGGCGATTCGATGCTTAAGTTCAAGGCGGCTTGTCCACGGGAGCAGACTCTCGGGGCTCAGTACTAACGATCTAAATTATTGGATGGAGATAGCGCTCAATGCCAGCGAAGGTGGTTGAACTTCACGAACGCGCGCGGGCCGGAATCGTCAAAGGGGCAACTCTGGTGGCTGAGGCCGCCCGGGTCACGCTCGGACCAAAGGGCCGCAACGTCCTAATCGAGAAAAGCTTCGGCGCGCCGGTCGTGACCAAGGACGGGGTCACGGTGGTCCGGGAAATCGAATTCGAAGACCGCTTCGAGAATATCGGCGCCAAGATAATCCGCGAGGTCGCGCAAAAGACCAACGACGTCGCGGGCGATGGCACCACTACTGCGACACTGCTGGCACGCGCGATCATCCGCGAGGGTATCAAACTGCTCGCCGCAGGAATTCCCGCGATGGAACTCAAGCGCGGAATCGATGTGGCGGTGAAGGCCGCGGTGGCTTCGATCAAGGAGATGTCGCGTCCAGTCAAAGACCGCACGCGCATGGAGCAGGTCGCAACGATCGCTTCCAATGGCGACACCAGCATCGGGAAGATCCTCGCGGACGCGATGGAAAAGGTCGGCCAGGAAGGCGTCATCACGGTGGAAGAGGCGCGCGGCCTCGACACCACGCTCGATCTGGTCGAGGGCATGCGGTTCGATCGCGGCTACCTCTCGCCGTACTTCATCACCAACCCCGATCGTCTGACGGTTGAGTTGGACGAGCCGATGATTCTCTTCCACGAAAAGAAGATTTCGAACCTGCGCGAGATGGTTCCGCTGCTCGAGCGCGTGGTGCAGTCGGGACGTCCGCTGCTGATCATTGCCGAGGATGTCGAGAACGAGGCGCTGGCGACGCTGGTAGTAAACAAGTTGCGCGGCACGTTGAAGATCACGGCGGTCAAGGCCCCGGGCTTCGGCGATCGGCGCAAGGAAAACATGCAGGACATGGCGATCCTGACCGGCGGTGAAGTTATCGCCGAGGAGCTGGGCGGCAAGCTCGAGAACGTGCAGCTCAACCAGCTCGGCAAATGCCGTCGCGTGATCATCGACAAGGACAACACGACGATCGTTGGCGGCTCGGGCAAGAAGGCCGACATCAACGGACGCATCGAATTGATTCGGGCGCAAATTAAGGACACGACCTCCGACTACGATCGCGAGAAGCTGCAGGAGCGGCTGGCCAAGCTGACTGGCGGCGTCGCGGTAATTCGAGTCGGTGCCGCGACCGAAGTCGAGCTTAAAGAAAAGAAGATGCGGGTGGATGACGCGGTCCATGCGGTGCGCGCAGCAGCCGAGGAAGGCATCGTACCGGGTGGCGGCGTCGCGCTGGTGCGGGCGATCAAGGCGGTCAAGGATCTCAAGCTCAACGAAGAGCAAAAGTCGGGAGCCGAGATCATCGAGCGTGCGATGTCGGAGCCGCTTAAACAAATTGTATTCAACGCAGGCCTCGAACCGGCAGTAGTGTTCAATCAGGTTGCCGAAGGCAAAGGCGACTATGGCTACAATGCCGCCACCGATGAATACGAAGACATGGTAAAGGCAGGCGTTATCGATCCGGCCAAGGTCGTGCGCAGTGCGCTCGAGAACGCTGCCAGTGCCGCCTCACTGCTACTGACCACCGAAGCTGCCATTTGCGAGCTGCCGAAGAAAGCTGCAGCCGCCCCGGCGATGCCTCACGGCGGAGGGATGGGCGGAATGGGTGGCATGGGCGGTATGGGAGGAATGGGCGGAATGGGAATGGGTGGCATGGGCGGTATGGGGGGAATGGGCGGCATGGACGACTTCGGCGGCGGCGACGATTTTTAATTCGGCGCGCGCGTCAAAAACGAATCGAGATAAGCAATACTGTTGGTGAACGGGTGCGCGGAAGCCGCCTACCACTGGTAACAAGATCAACAACAACTGTTGAAAAACTAATTGCTAGGGTGTTCGCCATAAGATAAACTAAACAGCTAAGCCATTAGTTGAAAAAGGACTTGGGTCCAGAGGCGGGCTGGATTCGCGAAAGCCGCGACGCTGCCCATAGAATTCAAGGAGGAAAAGGATGGAAGGATCGATCAGGAAATCTACTAAGCTGGTAGGATTCGCGGGGGCACTGTTAGCGCTTTCGTTGATGGCGGGCTGCGGCCCGAACCAGAACGTCGTTGACGCGCAAGCAGCGGCACAGCAAGCCGATCAGGCAGCCTCGCGGGCTGAAGCGGCGAGCCAGCAAGCACAGCAGGCGGCGGCTTCGGCGCAGGCATCCGCCAGCAAGGTGGAGCAGTCTGCGGCAGACGCCAAGGCCGCGGCTGATCGCGCCGAAGCGATTGCGGCAAAGACCGATACCAGTGGCGGCGGCGGCCCCGTTCACCATCATTGGCATCGCCACGTGCATCATCATGCTGCAGCCGCGATGCCTGCAGCTCCGGCCGATAGCGGCGCAGCGCCGGCTCCTGCCGCGTCTTAATCGCGAAGCGAAACTGACTGTTGCAAAAAGGGCGTCCTCTGCAGGATGCCCTTTTTCTTTGCCCACGTTCCCTACCCGCGTTACTAACTAATCTGCTCCACTCATTTCCGCGATGCTCTCAAAGGGTTTCGCTGCTTACTCTTCGACGCCCTGGTCGTTAGCAACGCAAGCGTTCGCCCTCTCCACGAACCAGGTCCACTCCGTCCACGAAGGCGGACTTGTCATTTATTTCGGGAGGCTATTCGGCCGCGTCGCGCAGCGCGGAATCCGCGACTCAGAAGGTGACTACGACCTTCAATGATTCGGGTTTTTGCGCCTGTTCGTAGGCCTGATTGATCTGGGCAAGTGGAAATTGGTGGGTCACGAGTTCGCGCGCGTTGATGACGCCGCTGCGAACCAGTCTGAGCGCCTCGCGCGTGTCATCCGGCCCGCACGAATAGCTCGGGACGAGGCGAGTCTCGTTGAAATAGAGGTCGTGCGGCTTCACCAGCATCTCCTCGTCGGGCGGAGTCGCGGTAAATTGGACGACCGTCGCGCCTTTGCCGGCGGCCGCGATTCCAGTGGTTATGGCGCGTGAACTGCCCGGACCCACGATAACGACATCCGCCATCGCGCCGCGCGTAACGTCCCGCACCTGATCGATGAGGTTTTCGCCAGATACGACCAAACCGAAATCGGCGCCGAGTTCGCGCGCTCGCTGCGCTCGAAGCTCGAACAGGTCGGCGCCGATGACGACGCCGGCGCCCAGATTGCGCGCCAACTTCACGTGCATCATGCCCATAATGCCGAGGCCAATGATCAGCACGGACTCACCGGGCTTGAGGCCCGATCGGCGCAGCGACTTGACCACGCAGGCGGCGGGCTCCACCAGCACGCCGTCGTTGTTGGAAACGTCGTCCGGCAGCTTGAGCGTGTCGCGCTGATTGGCGGCGCTCACCAGGAAATACTCGGCCATGCCGCCCGGCGCGATATTGGTGGCGCGCCACGTGGCGCATTGCACGTATTCGCCGCGCTGGCAGGCGGGACATTGGAAACACGGTGCGTGATGATGCACGAAGACCCGTTCACCCGGGCGAAATTCGCTGACGCCCGAGCCCACTTCCTCGACCACACCGACCGGTTCGTGGCCGAGCACCAGCGGCGCCTTACGCCGGATGTACCAGGGCATGATGTCGCCGGAACAGATGCCGCAGGCGCTCACCCGTACCAGCATATCGGTGGCGCCCACCTCGGGGCGGGCGCTTTGTTCGACCCGAATGTCGCCGAAATCGTAGAGTCGTGCTACTTGCATTGCCACCCAAGAACTTTGTGGTGCAGGGCTGCTATTGTCAACTCGCCGGCAATGCGAGCAGGAAGCGACGCGGTGCAATTTCAAAGCAGGGAGCGCGCTGCCTCGATGCTGCGAGCCGTGTTAGGATCCGATCATGCCGCGCCCAGTATGTCCTCCAATCGCCGCTGACATGATCGCCGAGGTGGGAGATCGCATCGTCTTTATCGAGCGCAAGAACTTCCCGCCGGGATGGGCGTTTCCGGGCGGCTTCGTTGACGTCGGTGAAACGGTGGAGCACGCAGCGGTGCGCGAGGCGCTGGAAGAGACTTCGCTGGAAGTCGAGCCGCGCGCGCTACTGGGAGTCTATTCGCGGCCGGATCGCGATCCCCGCGGACAGACCGTGAGCGTCGTTTACATCGGACGGGCTCGTGGCACTCCCAAGGCGCGTGACGACGCCAAAGAAATTGGTCTCTTTGACCCGCACAAACCGCCGACTCCACTCGCCTTCGACCACGCCGAGATTCTTGAAGATTATCTGCGCTTCCTGCGAACCGGCGAGTTCCCAGCTCCGTGGCGTGTGTGAATAGCGTCCGATTTCAATGCTGCGGCGCCGCCCGTCCATGATCATTGGGTAGGCCATCGACGAGTCGCCTAGCGCGCGGCGCATGCTATCCGCTATGCCGAAAGTCGTGATTCCGATCTATTTCGATTACGCCTCGACGCTCTGTTATGTCGCCTGGCGCATCGTGAGCGAACTCGAAAGCGAACTGGAATTTGAAGCGCTATGGAAGGGGGTTCCGATCAGGTTGCGCGACGGCGCGGCTCGCCCCGGCAAAGCACTCGGGCCGATCGAGCGCGCGAAGGTGATCAACGTGATTGCCGAAACCGGCGTCCAGGTGACGCCCCCTGAGCGCTGGATCGATTCCGATGCCGCGCTGCAGGGAGCCGAGCTTGCGCGCGCCGCAAATGCGTTCGCAGCGTATCATGCGGGCGTTTTTCGGGCCGCGTTCGAGCATCGGCGCGATATCGCGGACACGAACGTGCTGACCGACATTGCCACCGGCGTTGGCATCGATGGCGAGGCTTTCCTTGACGGTTTACACAGCCATCGGATGGCCCAACGCCTCACAAACCACAAAGCCGAAGCCGATCGCTTCTCGGCGTTGGGCTATCCGGCGTTCATCCTCGGCGACTTTCCGCTCATCGGGATTCAGCCGATCGAGACCATGCGGATGCTGATTCGGCGCTTCATCGATCGGCGCACGCAGGAGCCCGGCAACTGAAGCGGCCGATATCGTCGCAGTCCCGCAACAACTTCCGCATTATCATCGCGAGAGGAAGACCGGGCACGGCGCGTTGCGCAGTACGAACTCGGTGTTCGATCCGAGGACCATCTCGATGATGCGGCTGTGACCATAAGCCCCGATGAAAAGCAGGTCGGCAGCGAATTCCTTTAGCGAACCGATGATGCCCTCGTGCGCGTGCCCCGGCACCAGTTTGAATTCGGCGCGAATCGAGTAGGGCTCGAGGTAGCTGCGGGCCTGGTTCAGCGTGCGCTCGCCGAGCTTCAGGTCGCGCGCAACGGTGATCACGATGAGCGGTATATCGAGGGTCGAAGCGAAATCGGCTGCCGCGCGCATCGCACGCGAGGCGCGGTCGCTGCCGTCATAGGCGAGCAGCGCGCGCGTGATTTCACGAAAGCGAATCGGCGAGACCAACATCGGCCGCGGCGATTTGCGCGCGACGCTTTCGGTAGTCGATCCGAGCAGCCCGGTGGAAAATCGCTCGTTGACGCCGCGATGCCCAATCATCAGCAGGTCCGTTGCCTTGGCCCGTTCGCAAAGCTGATTGGGAACCACCCCCATTTCGAGGACAGTTTCCGCCGCGATAGCCTCGCGCTTCGCCGCCTGCGCAAAATCTTCTAGTACGGCCTTGCCGCGCGCGTTGAGGACTTCGCGCATCCTGGTGGAGAAATCGAGATAGGGTTCAAGTCCGAGCGAACCTGATATATCATGGAAAAAGGAGCCTTCGATCGACACGATATCGACCACGTGGACGCCAATCAGAGTCGCGCCGAGGCGGCGCGCAAGATGAAAGGCGTAGGTCTGCGCGGTGCGGGAATGTTCGGAAGTGTCGATGCCGACCAGAATTCGTTTGATCATCGGCCGGGCCTCCGTATGATCCGCGATAGCATGGCCCGCGCAGCGGTCTCAAGGGAACCGGTTCAGTCAGCGCCCGAATACAGCGGGCGCAGTTGGTATCGACGGCAATGAGCGAAAACAAGGGAACCCGGGTTCTGCGGCTGATCGATGAACTGGCTGAAGCAGCCAAGCGGGTGGGACTCGAAGTGCGGCGCGAAAAGATCCTGCGCGAGGTCGGTTATCGCGCGCGGGGCGGCGCTTGCCGGCTGCGCGATCAGGACTTGCTGATCCTCGATCGCGATCAGGCGCCCGCCGACCAAATCGAAGTCCTCGCCGAGGCGCTGCGCGGTCGCGATCTCGAAGCCGTTTATCTTTCGCCAGCCGCCCGGCGTATCCTGCAGACCGGGCCCGAATAGGTGACGGTACAAACCGCGATGGCGCGCGAAGATGTCAGCGAAGAGAGCAGCCGCCCGGTAATCGAGCGCCGTCGGCGTCAGACCGCCGACGATCGGATGCGCACGTTCCACACGCGGCTGCGCGAGCGCGGGCTGAAATCGACCGGCCAGCGCGACGATATCGCGCGCGTATTCTTCGAGCTGCGGCGGCATATCAGTGCGGAGGAACTCTACGCCGAGGTCAAGAAGGTCAATCCGCACGTCGGCTATGCGACGATTTACCGCACGCTCAAGCTGTTAAAGGAATGCGATCTGCTCTCCGAGCGTCATTTCGACGAGGGCCAGGCGCGCTATGAAGTCGCCGGCGAGCATCATCACGACCATTTCATCTGCGAACGCTGCGGCAAGATAATCGAGTTCGAGAACGACGAACTGGAGTTGATGCAGCAGACGATCGCGCAGAAGCTCGGCGTGCTACTAACTCATCACAAGATGGAACTTTACGGACTCTGCGCCGATTGCCGTAACAAGCAGTAGGGTTCGACTACGGCGCCAGCACGAGTTCGCGGCGCACGGCGTGAGCGTCGATCTCCACTTCGAGGCCGATCACCGGCGGACGCGAGTAGTGCCAGTTCACGCCAACTTGGGCCGCCGCGCCAAGCGCCGGCAGCAGTATCGGGGCGAGGACATGATGGACCTCGTGAACCGTGTACAGATTCACCGTCGTCGCCTGACCCCAATCCAGCTGCAATTCGCGAAGATGTCCGGTGAGCGCGTCGATGACGCATTCGAGCTTGCGGCTGATGCCGTCCGCTGAAACATCGCCGGCTGCGACCAGTTCACGTTTGCCGCCTTCGCCCATACGCATTTCCGCCGCGCCTGAAAGTACGAAGGTGCTGCCGCGCCGATCCGCCGACCCATCGGCACGATCGGTGTAATAGAAGCCTGCCAGCATCGCTTCGGGAACCGCGCTCACTTCGAGCGCCACATTGGTGCGCGCAACCGGATTGGTGCCTTCGGTTTCGAGACCCCACGACTTGAGGCGCTCGACATACGGGCGATTGAACTCTTCGAAGCCCTTGAGCGTCAGCGGTTGCGGAATTCGCAAGTGCATCCCGCAGAGCGCATCGATCGGGCGATGATTCTCCTTCAGATGCCGCTCGACGAGCTCGAAGCCCTGCGTCAGCGTTGCGAACGGACGAATCGCGGCATGGACGACCTCAAATCCAGGTTGCGCCGCACATCCGGAGGAAAAGGGTCCGCCACCGCGGATGAATCTGTAGTTGCCCTTGACGTTTTCGATCACCATCGGCGATTCCTCCCTGGCGCGCTAGAGCACCTTCGACCACAACTGTCGCGGACTGCAACGAGAACGGCAAATACCCGAAAATCATCGCTGAACTGACCGCTGCTTTCATGGACAGTCGGCGCAAGACCTTAGTATGATGCGGCGTCGGCCTGACCGCAGCAACAGTTTGGGGGTTCCATCAATGACGCAGCAGGCACAGATGCTGAAAGGCTACCACGTCCTCGATTTCACTCATTTCGTCGCAGGGCCGACCTGCACCCGGATCATGGCCGAACTGGGCGCCGACGTAATCAAGGTCGAGCGCTCGCTCGAAGGCGATCACGTGCGCCAGATGGGCCTGATGAAAGACGGGATGAGCACCTATTACTTCCAACACAGCCATAGCAAGCGCAGTCTCGGCATCGATCTGCGGAATCCGCGCGCCAAGGAACTCATCCTTGGGATGATCCCCAAGATCGATGTCGTCGTGGAGAATTTCGCCCCCGGCGTGATCACGAGCATGGGCTTTGGCTACGAGGCGCTCAGGAAGATCAATCCCAAGATAGTAATGTGCTCGATTTCGGCGACCGGACAGACCGGACCATTGAGCAATCGCCCCGGCTACGATTTCATCGGCGCGGCCTTCGCCGGCGTGACCGATCTGCTGGGCGAGGCGGACCGTCCGCCAATCGTACCGACGATGGCTATCGGCGACGTCTCCACCGGAGTCGCGGCCGCGATGGCCGTCGGTTACGCGCTGTTGAGCGCCGAGCGCAGTGGCACCGGCCAATATCTCGACGCCTCCCTGCTCGACACCTACTTCCACATGCATGAATTGGCGGTGCCGGTAATATCGCAGCGACGCGGCAAATGGTCGCCGCGACGCAATGGCTCGCAACATCCGTCGGGCAGCCCGACGGGCGTTTATGAGGCCAACGGCGGTTACATCATGCTGCTGGTGCAACAGCATGAGTTCTCACGCCTGGCGCGCGCGATGGGCATGCCGGAGCTGGCCACCGACGAGCGCTTTTCCAGCAACGGCAGGCGCGTGCGCAATAACGCCGCACTTAAAGAGTTAATCGAGAACTGGCTCAAGACTTTCCCCGATCGCGACACCGCCGTCGCGGCCCTGGACAAGGAACGCGTTCCTTGCGG
>DASXFX010000193.1:0-2203 GCA_036489375.1 Binataceae bacterium (SeqCode)
GCCCGCGGTGGGCGTTCGGATCCTCGCCAAAATCTCGACCAACTCGCGCTGGCCGTTGCCGTCAACCCCGGCAATACCCATAATTTCGCCCGGCGCCAACTTGAAATCGATAGCGTCGAGGACGCGCCGTCCGTCGCATTCAAGCGTAAGGTTCTGAACCGTAAGCAGCGGTGTTGCGCGACTGTCAGTCGGCGCGAGAGGAACACCCGACGGCGCAGCGGCATCCGTTGCGCCGTTGATCTCGCCCGATCGACTGATCTCACCAATCATGAGGCGTGCGAGTTCCGCTTCGTTGGTCTCGGCAGCCTTGTGCTCGGCGACGACGCGGCCGTGGCGCAGCACCGTAACGCGATCGGCGACCGCCAGCGCCTCAGCCAGCTTATGCGTCACGATGATAATGATCCGGCCCTCACCGCGCAGCCGACGCAGCAGTTCCAGGAATGGTCCTAGTTCCGTCGGCGCGAGCACGCCGGTTGGTTCGTCGAGGATCAGAACACGCGGATCGAAACTAAGCGCGCGCAGGATTTCGAGCCGCACCCGCTCGCCGATGGAGCAATGCTCCACCGGGGTACCGGCCGGCGGCAGATCGAAGCCGAGCCGCACTGCGAGCGGACGGGCGCGCTCCGCGGCCGCGGCAGGGTGATGACGTGAGCGGGTCGTGCCAAAGCCACCCAGCGCGAGATTTTCCTCCCACGACATGCGCTCGAAAAGCATCGGGCTTTGATATACCGCAACGATTCCGGCTTTGAGCGCCAGATGGGCCGAACCCGGGGTAAGCGCAGTCCCGTCGAGCGAGAGGCTACCTTCGTCGGCTTTCAGACGACCGGCGAAAATGTTGATGAGGGTGCTCTTGCCCGCACCGTTTTCGCCCACCAGCGCGTGAATCTCGCCTGGGCATGCACGAAAATCGACCCGATTGAGCGCCAGCGTGCGCGCGAAACGCCGAGTGATGGCAGCGGCCTCGAGCACGCGTCACGCCGATCCGGCGTCTGAAGCCGGCAGATAATTCTCGCGCACGAAGGCGATCGCCTCGTCACGGGTCGCCAATGCGCCTTCGAGTTGTAAGTCCTCTACATCGGATAGGATTTTCTTGAATGCAGGACCGGGCCTGAATCCCATCGCGATCAGGTCATTGCCGCCGATCAGGCGCGGCGGGCGGGTCTCGACCGCACCCATCGCGGCCAATTCTTGCCGGCACAAATGGTAGAAGCCGAGATAGGAACTGGAGGCGAGCGCATCAATCATCGCAAGCTGCATCAGTTCGTCGAAGCCATCCTCGGTGATCATCCGTTTGAGCGTCGCCTTGCGCATCCGCGGCGCCATCGTGAGGCGCAGATGGTCCCGGACGAGGTACGCCACGAGGTCCTGCACCGTGCGTGACCGCCGTAGCCGGCTCATTATCTCAACTGCCATTTCGGCCCCCTGATCGGTATGGCCGTAGTAGGTCATCTTGCCGTCCGCCGCAACCGCGAAACATCGCGGCTTGGCAATGTCGTGGAGCAGCGTACCGAAGGCGAGGGTCTCCGTGCAGCCGCGCGGGAGCATCGACAGCATCAGCCTGGTATGGCGATAGACGTCGCCTTCCGGATGGAAATTCGTCGGCTGTGGGCATGACGAAAGCGCGAGCAGTTCTGGCATCACCACGATGGCCAGCCCGCTCTCGATAAGCAAATCGATCCCTTGTGCGGCACCGCCCTCAGTCATGATCATTACCATTTCTTCGCCCACGCGTTCGGCGGAAGTCTGAGCTATAGCAGGCGCACTGCGCTTTATCGCGGACCAGGTCGCGTCCTCGATCGCGAAGCCGAGCCGTGCGGCGAAGCGTATCGCACGCAGCAACCTCAGATGATCTTCTTCGAAGCGCGCATCGACTTTGCCAATCGCTCGGACAACACCCGCGCGCAGGTCGCGCACACCGCCCACCAGGTCGATAATGCGTCCGGTCGCGGGATCGAAGTACATGCCGCCAATCGTGAAATCGCGTCGTTGTACGTCATCCTCGATCGTTCCGAAGCGCACCGCGGAGGGACGACGGCCATCGAGGTATTCGGCATCGGCGCGAAAGGTCGCGACCTCGAAATGATGGTCGCCGAGAATCACCATGATCACACCGAAACGTGCGCCCACGGCAACCGTATGGTCGAAAAGCTTCTGCACCTCCGCGGGCAGGGCATCGGTGGCGATATCGTAGTCCTTTGGGGTG
>DASXFX010000026.1:0-9584 GCA_036489375.1 Binataceae bacterium (SeqCode)
TCGCGCCCGCGAGTATCGCGGCGGGCGCTGACGCAACGGCGTTGCGATCGCGCGTGATGAGCGGGGCGCATCCGCTGCCCGACGCCTCGTCGGTGGCGGCGGCGCGCGCGGCACTCGAATTCGTGGCGCGCGCACGACCTCGGGAACTGGTGCTGATCGCGCTCAGCGGCGGCGCTTCGGCACTTGTCGCGGCGCCGGCGGGTGCGATCACGCTCGATGACAAGATCGCGGTGACGGCGGCGCTGATGCGCGGCGGGGCGACGATTCGCGAACTCAATATCGTGCGCAAACATCTGTCGGCGATTAAGGGCGGACGGCTGCTGGCGGCGACCGGCGCGGGTGCCGAGGTCGTCACGCTGATCCTCTCGGACGTCCCGGGCAATGATTTGACGACCATCGGATCCGGTCCGACGGTGGCCGATCCGACGACCTATACCGATGCGATCGCGGTGCTCAAGCGGCGCGGCGTGTGGGGCCGTGGGCCGGAGGTGGTGCGAGACCATCTGGAGCGCGGTGCCGCGGGCGAGTTCAGCGAGACCGTCAAGACCGGCGATGCGGTACTGACGCGGGCTACCAATCTGATTGTCGGCGACAATCAGATTGCGGTGGAAGCCGCGGCCGGCGCCGCGCAGGCACTCGGTTACCAGGTCGAACGCGCCCGCGACCTCGGCGGTGAGGCAAACGAGCTGGGGCGGACGATTGCGCGGCAGATTAGCGAAATGGGATCGACGCGCGTGTGTCTCGTGGCGGGCGGGGAACCGGTCGTCACGGTAAAGGGCAATGGACGGGGAGGGCGCGCACAACAGTGCGCACTGGCGTTGGCGATCGAGCTTGCGAGCCTCGCGGCGGCGCGCAACGACCTCGGCAAAGTGATGACGCTTTTTGCCGGCACCGACGGTATCGACGGGCCGACCGATGCGGCGGGTGCGATCGCGACCTCCGAGACGGTCGCGCGAGCGGGCGAAGCGGGAGTCGATCCGCAGGCGGCGCTCAAGCGCAATGATGCTTATGAATTCTTCAAGGCCTTGGGCGACCTGGTCATAATCGGACCAACCGGAACCAACGTGGCCGACGTGATGATCGCGCTGGTCAACTATTGATCGACGACACATCCCGCGTGCGCGGCTCTTTCGCCAGCGGTGGCGCTGCGATATTTATCGGTACCTTATGGCGAAACCGCTGAAACGAATCGAGGGCGATGACCGGCTGCCGCCCGGACAGTATCTGACGACGCAGTTTCCGGTCCTCAGCTACGGAGCGACTCCGCGTTTCAATCCGCAGAAGTGGGATTTCCAACTGATCGGACTGGTCGAGCAACCGCTGCGCCTGACCTGGGATCAGCTGCGCCAGTTGCCAAGGTCGGTTCAGGTCTCGGATTTCCATTGCGTGACGACCTGGTCGCGTTACGACAATCGCTGGGAAGGTATCCACGTGCGCGACCTCATCAAAATGGTCACGCTCAAGCCCGAGGCGAAGCACGTCTTTGTGCTGTGCGACGGCGGCTACACCACCAACCTGACGCTGGCAGAGTTCCTCGATGAGGACGTGATGCTCGCGTGGGGCCACGACGGCAAGGATCTTCATCCGGACCATGGTTTTCCGCTGCGGCTGGTGGTGCCCAAGCTGTATGGCTGGAAGAGCGCGAAGTGGGTGCGCGCGATCGAGTTCACGGTCAATGATCGGCGCGGATTCTGGGAGGTTCGCGGCTATCATAATCACGGTGATCCGTGGACTGAGGAACGCTACTCCTTTCAAGAAGAACCCGAGGACTGAAACGGCGCGAGAGGCTTGAGTGCTGCGCGCGGCGGACCAAATCTCGCGATCCGAACAACTTGAGCGGCTGCGCTCGGAGACCTTCGATCTCGCGATAATCGGTGGCGGTATCAACGGCGCCGCGATTGCGCGGGACGCCGCGATGCGCGGGCTGCGGGTGGCGATGGTCGATCGCGGCGACTTTGCCGGCGAGACCTCGTCGCGCTCGTCAAAGCTGATTCATGGGGGCCTGCGCTACCTGCCGCAAGGGCAATTGCGGCTGGTGCGGGCCGCACTGCGCGAGCGCGAACGCCTGCTCCATTTGACCGCGCCGCACCTGGTCCATCCGATTCGATTCCTGTTCCCATGCTTTCGCGGGCATCAGCCGGGACGATTTTCACTCTGGGCCGGGCTGGTGCTGTACGACTTGATGGCGCGGATGCCCTCCGCGGAGCGTCATCGCCGGCTATCGGCGAGTACTATCCGCGAAGAGGAACCGCTGATCGCTGAAACCGGGCTGACGGGCGGCGCATCGTATAACGACGGATGGGGCGACGACGCGCGGCTGACGATCGAGAACGCGATCGATGTAGCGATGCACGGCGGGGTGATCGCGAATTACACTGCGGTCGAAGGATTCTCGCGCAGCGGGGGTCGACTCGCGGCCGCGGCGGTGCGCGATTTGATCGGCGGGGCGCCCTGCGAGTTGCGCGCGCGCATTTTCGTCAATGCGACCGGTCCGTGGCTCGATGACGTGCGTCGGCTGGACGAACCTGCTGCGTCCGCAAGCGTGCGGCTGACCAAGGGCGTCCACTTGGTGGTCAGCGCGGCGCGGCTGCCGGTGCGAAATTCGATCGTGTTGAGCGACGAAGCCGGGCGGATTGTCTTCGTGATGCCGCGCGAGGGTTGGGTGACGATCGGAACGACGGACACGGATTTCGACGGCGATCGGGAGCGGGTTGCCGCTAACGATGCGGACATCGATTACCTGCTCGGCGTGGTCAATCGCGCGCTGCCGGCCGCGGCCTTGATGGCCAGCGACGTCGCCTATGCCTTCGCGGGTTTGCGTGCGCTGGAGATGGGCGAGGGAGGCCGCGCGCCGTCGTCGGTCTCGCGCGAAGAAATTACGATCGAGAGCGCCTCGGGATTGATCTCGATCGCGGGCGGAAAACTCACCACTCATCGGGAGATAGCGCAGAAGATCGTCGATACCGTGATGCGTCGAATGGAGCGGCCGCCGGGGATGTGTCCGACACTCACGACGCCGCTGCCGGGCGCCCGCCAGCGCGATGACCTCCTCAACTTGGAGGGCGTCGTACCCGCTGATATCGCGAGGATGCTGACGGACCGCTATGGTTCGCGCGCGGCGATGGTCCGGGCGATCATCGGTGAGCATCGCGAGTTGGCAGCGCGAATTGTCCCGCGTGCGCCAGCGATTGGAGCGGAAGTGATTCACGCGATACGGTCCGAGATGGCGACCTCGGTCAGCGATTTTCTGGTGCGGCGAACCTCGATGGTGTGGCGCGACCCCGCCGCTGCTGTCGCGAGTGCTGCGGAAGTCGCGCGCATTATGGGCCTGGAACTTGGTTGGAGCGCGGAGCGAATCGCAGGCGAGAAGGCCCAATTTTTCGCGCGACCAGGATTGCGCGAGGTCGGCGCAATCCCGGTCAAAGCAGCGATCGCGCACGAATCGCGAGAGGATGCCGATGGGCGAGTCGCGGTCAAAGGCAAATAAGGGATCGCCCAAGCGAGCGTCGCGCAAGCCGATAGCAACGGCCGTCGGCAAGCCCGCCGATCGCGCGCGGCGGCTCGCGCTAAAGCTCGCGCAGCTTTATCCCGAGGCGCGCATCAGCCTCGACTTCAAGACGCCTTGGCAATGCCTGGCGGCGACGATCCTTTCGGCGCAATGCACCGACGAGCGCGTGAATCGCGTGACTCCGGAGCTGTTCCGGCAATTCCCGGACCCGCCCGCGATGGTCGCCGCGCCGCGCGAACGAATTCAGGAGCTGATCGTCACGACCGGTTTTTTTCGGCAGAAGGCGAAATCATTGCAAGCGGCCGCAAGCGCCCTCGTCGAGCGTTTTGGCGGTGAAGTGCCCGACCGGATGGAAGACCTCGTCACCCTGCCGGGGGTGGGCCGCAAGACTGCCAACGTGATCCTGGGTCACGTCCACGGCCAGCCCGGGATGGTGGTCGATACGCACGTGCGGCGACTCTCGCGACGGCTCGGCCTCACGCGCCATCTGGAACCGGAAAAGATCGAGGTCGATTTGCAAAAGCTGTTGCCGCCGAGCGAATGGACCGGCTTTTCGATGCGGCTGATTCTGCATGGACGCCGCGTCTGTTTCGCGCGTGCGCCGCACTGCCCTCAATGCAGCCTGTTGCCCGATTGTCCGCAAATCGGAGTCGCGGCGGCAATTCGCGCACAGAGTCGTGAGGCTGAAGCGGGCGTTACGTAATTTCGCAAGCTAGGCGGGCCCAGCGCGAGACGTGCTCGCTCCGTTGCGGCCGGAGCGGATGTCGTAGGTTGCCTCGGCGATGCGCATCTTGGGACGACGCGGCGCGGCGATTACCCCGAGTCAAGCGTATTGGACCTCGATCGACGACATGTAATAATCGACCCTTGCGCCCCGGACTACGAAGGGCGCTAAGGCCGTGAAGCTCCGGGTAGATGATATAACGGCCGATGCGAAAGAGATTTCCTTTTCCGAGCCGGAAGGGGATATCAACCGCGCACTCGGCTTGGGACCGATTAGGGAATATCGCCTGGAAGGGCCGGTGCAGGTCGCGTTGACCTACTATCGCGCGGGCACCGAACTGTTCTTTCGGGGCGAGTTCACGGCTGCAACGGTCGCTACCTGCGCGCGCTGCGCGGAGGAGTTCGTCGCGCCCAGCGGTCGGCCATTTCGTTATGTGTTGGCACCGCGATCGATCGGCGATGACGGTAATTCCGGCCTGCGCACGGAAGACCTGGAGTTTTCGCTTTACGACGGAGAGGAAGTCGATTTGACGCCCTTGATTCGCGAACAGATGATCCTGGCGCTCCCCACCCGGCCGCTGTGCCAGGAGGATTGCCGCGGACTCTGTCCGCGCTGCGGCGCGAACCTGAACGAACGGCACTGCGGTTGCAACCTCGAAAGCGGTGACGCGCGGCTCTCGGTGTTACGTTCGATAAAGGTTCGCCGGCCGAACTAACCTCGGCAACCCTTTTCTCATATAGTCCAAAGCAATCGTTATTAAACTGATCTTCTGCTAATCATTTCAGCTCTGGAAGTTAATCGCCATGCAAGCACCCAAACGCCGTACCTCCCGTTCCAAGCGTAACATGCGCCGAGCCCATGACGCGTTGCGCCCGGTCAACCCGATCGCCTGTCCGAACTGCGGCGAGCCCGCGCTGCCGCATCGCGTCTGCAACCATTGCGGCATCTACCGCGGCCGTGAACTCGCCGCGATCAAGGAGTAGGCGCCAGGGGGCGCAGACGTGAAAATCGCGCTTGACGCGATGGGGGGCGATCTTGCTCCCAAGGCCGTGATCGAGGGCGCCGTGCTCGCGGCGCGCGACTTCGGTGTTGAGATCGTGCTGGCGGGCGACCGCGAGCTGATCGCGCGCGAGTTGGCCACCCATAAGACCAACGGCCTCATGATCGAAATCCAGCACGCGAGCGAAGTCGTGGCGATGGACGACTCGCCGCTGGAATCCGTCCTCAACAAACCCGATTCTTCGATTCACATCGGCCTCGAACTGGTTAAGCAGGGCCGCGCGGATGCGTTCGTCAGCGCGGGAAATTCGGGCGCGATGATGGCGGCGGCGATGGCTATCCTGGGCACGCTGCCCGGAGTCGATCGCCCCGCGATCGCGTCGCTGGTGCCGACCACTGCGGGCTTTGCGCTGCTGATCGACGCAGGCGCAAATACGGAAGTGAAGCCCATCCATCTGATGCAGTTCGGCGTGATGGGCAGTGTTTACTGGCATCGTGTGCGCAACGTGGTCGATCCACGAGTCGCGATTCTGTCGAACGGCGAGGAAGAGTCCAAGGGCACCGA
This sequence comes from Binataceae bacterium (SeqCode), assembly GCA_036489375.1. Taxonomy (GTDB): domain Bacteria; phylum Desulfobacterota; class Binatia; order Binatales; family Binataceae; genus JADMIL01. Next base: position 5,797 of record DASXFX010000026.1, read on the forward strand.
CCTCACGCGCGCTGCGGCCGAGGCGCTGAAGCAGATGGCGCCGCGCATCAATTACATCGGTTACGTCGAGGGCCGCGACATCAATCGGGCCAAGGCCGACGTGGTTGTGACCGACGGCTTCACGGGCAACGTTGCGCTAAAGACGATGGAAGGATTCGCGTCGTTCATGCTCGGGAATCTGCGCGAGATTTTCTCGAGCGGGCTTCTGCGGCGGCTCGCGTATCTGCTGATACGAAAGAAGCTGACGGCGATTCGCGAGCGACTCGATCCGTCCGAGTACGGCGGTGCGCCGCTGCTCGGAGTCAATGGCGTTGCGATCATCGCCCACGGCTCGTCCAATGCTCGCGCGATACGCAATGCGATCCGCGCCGCCGCCGACGAATCGCTGGTGGGCCAGGTGAATTCCGACATTATCGAGATTCTCGCGGTGCACAGTCCCGCCACGATGATCGCGAAGCCGTCCAGCAAGGGTATCCGGGGACTCTTCGGCCGGGTGCGCGAACGGCTGCATATCCATCGCGAGGCTCATCCCGAGCGCAAACTGGAGCGCTTCGGCAAGGGCGACAAATCCGGACGCCACGAGCACCTCGATCACCTCGACGCGGTTCATCCGGAAGGCCCTGTGGCTCCGCTGTCGCACGACGAGCATCACGCCGACGCCGCCAATCATACGACGCCCGTCGCTACCGTTTCGCCCACGACTAATGGAGCCGTGGTTGATGCGTACGGGACCAGCGCCGAACCGCACGAACCGCACGTTGACGATCACGATGACGAAACGGCACCCCACGAAGGTCATACGCCCAAGGGTGGGCATTCCTGAAGCTTGAACCAACGATGAAAGTCGCGTTTCTGTTTCCCGGCCAGGGATCGCAAAAAGTAGGTATGGGCGCCGATTTGGCGCGTGAGTTTCCCGCCGCGCAGCGGGTCTTTCAGGAGGCCGACGAGGCGCTCGGCATGCCGCTTTCGCGGCTGTGCTTCGAGGGTCCTGAAGACGATTTGCGCCTGACTGCCAACACCCAGCCGGCGACGCTGGCGACTTCGATCGCGGCACTGCGCGCCTTCGAATCCGAATGCTCGATCAAGCCGGAACTCGCCGCCGGTCACAGCTTGGGCGAGTACAGCGCGCTGGTTGCGGCCGGTGCGTTGCAATTCGGCGACGCGCTGCGGGCAGTGCGCGAGCGTGGCCGGCTGATGCAGGAGGCTTGTCCACCGGGGCAGGGCGCGATGGCGGCATTGATCGGCTTGGATCTGGCAGCGGTGCAGGAGCTTTGCACTGAAGCCGCGACTGGTGGCGAAGTCGCGGTCGCCGCCAACCTCAACGCTCCCGGTCAGATCGTCATTTCCGGGCATGCGGGCGCGGTGCGACGAGCGCTCGAAGCGGCCAAGGGCCGCGGCGCCGGCGCGTCGGTCGAGTTGAAGGTCAGCGCTCCTTTCCATTGCCCACTGATGCAGCCCGCGCGAGAGGGCATGGCGGCGGTGCTCGAGCGGTTGACCATCAGTCCTTTGAGCTTCGGCGTGATCGCCAATGTCACCGCGGAGGTAAATCACGACGCGGCGCGGGTTAAGCCTCTGCTGCTCGAACAGATTACCGGCTCGGTCCGTTGGGAAGAATCGATGGCAACGCTCGCCGCGGCGGGTATCGCCGAGACCATCGAATTCGGCGCCGGACGCGTGCTGATGGGTCTCATGCGCCGGATCAATCGCAATGTTAAGGTGCGCGCCGCCGAAGATGCGGCCTCGGTGCGGGCAACGATCAAGGCGCTTACGAGCGAATCTCCGGCGTAAACCTCGACCCCTTGCCGCGTTCGCAGATCGCTTGAGAAGATCGTGAAATTAGTCGAATGATGCTAAAGTCATGAACTATTGGCGCGCTATGGTACGTGCAACTTGCCAGCGCACTTCCAAGTCCATAAGCTGCCCTGTCAAGCGGCTGCGGAGACGAGCATAATTCCCTTTACGCGAGCGCGCGCTTAAGATTAGCCGCAACCGATTTCTTGTCGGTCCGGCATACAGTTACGATTCCCGGCTATGGCAGCGAGTGCCGGGCTGGCAGGAGGAACGTTAGTACGATGGCGAGTGATGTCGAAGCAAAGGTTCGTGACATTATCAGCGAACAGCTCGGAGTGGCGGCGGACGAAGTTACGCCCGAAGCGTCCTTTATCGAAGACCTGGGCGCAGATTCGCTCGATATCGTCGAACTGGTGATGGCGCTTGAGGAAGAGTACGGCATGGAGATCTCGGACGAAGATGCCGAGAAGATCCGCACGGTCAAAGATGTCGTCACCTATATCGAGGCGCATAAGAGCTGAGCGTCGCCGCCGATCCCGCCAGATTCCGCAAGCATTGGGTGGCCGCGGGGTACTGCGGCCATTACGTTTTGGTTAGGCCCGTCCGACTAATCGCCGGCGGGCCAATCTTTCGCTGGCGCGACAGTGCAGTGCGTCCCGCATCGATCGCAACGGCCGCCGCGCGCTCGCTCGAGCGTGAGCACAACTAACCATGCGCTGTCCCTTCTGCCGACATCGTGGCAATCGCGTAGTTGACTCCCGCATGTCGGGCGACGGATCGACCATTCGCCGCCGCCGCATGTGCTCTTCGTGCAAGCGGCGCTTCACCACCTACGAGCGGGTCGAAGAAGCCGCGCCGATGGTGGTCAAGAAGGACAGTCGCCGTGAGCCGTACGAGCGCCACAAGGTGATCGCCGGGATCAAGCGCGCGTGCGAAAAGCGTCCGGTCTCGATGGAGACGATCGAGGAGATCGCGGACCGCATCGAGGCTGCCGCGGCCGAGCTTGGCGGCAAGGAAGTGCCGAGCGAGTTTATCGGCAGCGCCGTGATGAATGAGCTGCACGAGATCGACCAGGTTGCGTACGTCCGCTTCGCCTCGGTCTATCGATCGTTCAAAGATATCGATGAGTTCATGCACGAGCTCGAAGACCTCATACGGCTGCGCAAGGACGGCGCGCTGGAAACGTCCCGAGCGCGCGAGAAAAAGAGCGACTCGCTCTCCTGACCCCCATTCGTTTCTCGACGAATAACTGGGAAGCCTTCCGGTGCCTTCGCGACGACCGTCAAGTTCGTTGACCGCTGCTACGCCCATCGCCCCCGGGGCGTCACTGCAGCATTTGCGCGACGTCAGCTTTATGCGCGAGGCGCTCATGTTGGCGCAATCGCAACTGGGGCTGACGACGCCGAATCCGGCCGTCGGCTGCATCATCGTTAAAAACAACAAGATCGTTGGCCGCGGCGTCACTGGAGCCGGAGGCCGGCCGCATGGCGAAACCGTCGCCTTGGCCAAGGCTGGCAAACGCGCCCGCGGCGCGACCGCCTACGTTTCCCTCGAACCGTGCGCGCATACCGGACAGACTCCGCCGTGCGCGCGGGCGCTGGTCGCGGCGGGCGTCGCGCGGGTGGTCGTCGGATGCCGCGATCCGTATCCGCTGGTGCAGGGCCGCGGAATCAAGATCCTGCGGGCCGCCGGAATCGAGGTAACAGAGGGCGTTCTGGAGGACGAATGCCAGCGCCTCAATGAAGGTTTCTTTACCCGTGTGACGCGCGGTCGTCCGTTCGTCACGCTCAAACTCGCAACTTCTCTCGACGGGCGGATTGCGGCCGTCGGTGGCGATTCGCGTTGGATCAGCTCGCCGGAATCTCGCGCCTTGGTTCATCAATGGCGGCGGGAGGCGGACGCTGTGATGGTCGGCGCAGCGACCGTGATCGCCGATAACCCGCGCCTCACCTGCCGCACCGAGGGCGGACGCGATCCGGTGCGCATAATTATCGATG
>DASXFX010000075.1:0-10364 GCA_036489375.1 Binataceae bacterium (SeqCode)
TGCGCCTGCGCGGCGCGATCGGCGAAGCCGGCGTACATGCCGTCGAAGCTGCGGACGAAGGTTTGCACGTCGCTGAGCAGATGCAATCCGGTCAGGCGATCGAAGGCGGAGAGGACGGCGCGCGCGGCCACGTCGAGCATCGAGAAGCGCCCGCGCATCGCAGAGCGGCCGGCGCCGAGAAGCGTGATCGCGCGCGAGCCGAGCAGTTCGAGCATCCGGCGCGGGGCGTCGAGGAAATCGATGGCTTCGCGGGCGGGCGGCGTATCGAGCACGATGAGGCCGGTGGAGGAATCGCGATGGAGTTCGAGCAATTGCTCCATCGCCATGTAGTCGGCGACCCCGGCCATCGCGGTCGAGAGATTGCGATAGATGCGATTGGCGAGGATGGCGTCGCGGGCGGCGGGGGTCGGCGCGTGGCGCTCGATGAGGCGATCGAAAGTGAGTTTGGGGTCGAGCTTGAGCGCGCGCAGGCGAGCGCCGCGATGCGCGCCGAGTCCGCCGAGGGGAACCGATTGGATCGAGGTCTCGCCGTGGCCGAGGCCGAGCGCGTCGAGCAGGCGCGGAGCCGGATCGACTGTCATGACATCAACGGCGCGCCCGGCCAGGGCCGCATTGAGAGCGAGGGCGGCGCTGAGGGTCGTTTTGCCGACGCCACCGGGGCCGAGGCAGATGACGAGCCGATGCGCGCCGAGATCGAGGGTCGGCGACGGTTTCATGTGGGGTCCGTCGCTGCGGCGTCAGGCAACGCGGCTTCGAGGAAATCGGTTTCAAGCTGACGGCTCAAGGCAGCGACTTCGTTCAGGCCGAGGGCGGTTTCGTAAACGATTGGGAGTTCGGTCACCGACATTCCCGATCGCTCGAGTTCGCGGCGCGCGCGGAGGGCGAATTCGGCGAGTTCGCGACGGCGAAGTGCGAGCTGCAGATGGCCTTCGAGCAGAGCGAGTTTTGCGAGGTCGGCGGCGGTGAAGAGCGCGGGTGCGACGCCGTTGAGGATCGCGCCGACGCAAGCGATGCCGAGTTCGCGCAGCGCGGTTGCGGCTTCGAGGGCCTCGCGCAGAGCGAGCTGTTCGGGAGTGACGGTCAAGAGCACGCCGAAGCGATTTGGATCGAGCAGGAATTCCTCGATCGCGCTCGACAAGCGATTCAAGCGGCCGGTGGGCGCGAGCTGGCGGATGCTGCGAGCGACGGCGAGTAACTCGAGCGCGTGGCCGGTGGCGGGCGCGTCGATGACGACGAAGCGATCGTGCAACGCGGCGCTGCCGGCGAGGAGGCGCAAACGTTCGAGCATGACGAAGGCTTCGAGCCCGGGGAGCGCGGCGGTGACATAACCGAAGGTGCGACTCTGGAGCATCCGGCGCGAGACCGCGCGCAGCGGTACGATGCGCTGGATGAAGGCCTCGAGTTCGCCTTGCGGGGTGATCGCGACGAGGTCGAGGGCGGGGCTGGAATCGGCCGCGCGGTCGGGGGTGAAGGCGGGATCGATCAGACGGACCGACGATTGGCGCCCGTCGAGATCGCCGAGGGTGGTTGCGCGGCGGCGCGACAAGGCGATCGCGAGCGCGGCCGCGACGGTACTCTTGCCCGTGCCGCCCTTGCCGGTAACGAAGATCAAACGCGGCAGCGCCATTGGCTAGAATCTACCGTGATACACGATTAATTAGGAGTGGCCGGAGAGAGTCGCGAGGCCGTCGGACCGAATGGTTCCGGGGCACGTCATCAGGATGTCAGACAAAGTGCAAAATATGGGACCTGAGGCGGCGATGGCGACGATGCTCATCTGGATACCGCCGGAGCTGATCGCTTTGTTCAAGGCGATTATCGAATCGTACGACAATCTCGCGACACTACGCACCGAAGATCCCGCGCTACATCACTTGCGGCTGTACTTTGCGGCGGAATCCGCGAGCGAGGTTAACGCCCTGATCGACTCGCTTGAAGGGCAATTTTCTATCCGGCGAATCGCATAGTTGCTGGCGTTCGCGCTTCAAGTTGGCGTCATTTTGGGCGCACCTCGACCGCATAGTCGCGTCCTTCCCAGCTATTGTCGTCGAGCCATTTGAAGGTGAAGCGCAAGGGCGCGCGATCGCCCGGCGCGGTTGGTATATCGACGAAATGGAAGCCGATGGCGGTGGTCTGCGAGGCGGTATCGATCGGCGTTTTCCATCCGTCGTTGCTCCAGTGGAGCATGAATGAGCGGGGACCCTGGATGCGCAGGACGGTGCCGGCGGTCATCGCGGGGACCATGCGGTTGCGCTTCCAGACGTTGAGATCTTTGCGGCCACGGCCATTGCGATAGCGGTCGGCGACTTCGGGGATGAGATCGAAGACGGCGCCGTCGGCGGTGGAGCGGAGGAGCTTGATGTACTCGGCGTGGGCCCACATCAGGGGCATCGCAGCGCCGGTCGGCTTGCCGAAGTATAGATGGGCCTGGCGATTATCGCCCGCATCCCAGACCTGCTCCGGCAGCATTTTGGTGGCGGTCGCGAAGTTCTCCATCGCGCGCAGATAGGGCGCGGGGTCGCGGCCGGCGGCGAGCTCGTAATGGCCGCGCTCACCAGTGAGCAGCGGCCACGGGCGGCCGACGCCCCATCCGACGAAGGCGCCGCCGTCGTCGCGCTGGCCGTAGCCGTCGTGGTTGTAACGACGCCAACAGGGACCGGCGGGAAAATCGGTCTTGAGGACGGCGTCGATCACGCGCAGCGAATCCTCGATCAACGGATCGCCGCCCTTGCGGATGCCGTAGCGGACCAGTTCAAGGAAACCGCCATCGACGATCTCGCGCGCCGGGAAGTCGCTCTGCGCACCGGGCGCGCAGTTGCGAATACCAAGGATGCTATGGTCCGGATCCTCGTGGGGGACCGGATTAGACGGGTCCTCGGGCGTAATGCGGATGTAGTGCCGGCGGATGCCCGAGACCAGCGTGCCGGCGGTGGTGACGGTCCATGACTCGAGGAAAGTCTCGAGGAAATCGGCGTACTCGGTGAGGTAGTTGGCGCTCGCCTCGTCGCCGTGGAGATGGGCGAAGTTGGCGGCGCAGATCAGGCCGGCGATATTGCTGGCGAGAGTCGAGGGCGAGTAGCCGCTGTTTTCCTCCCAGCGCTCCTGCGGCGTGGCGGGTCCGTGGCCGATGAGGTAGCGGGCGGCCCGCCGGACCATCGGATAGGGATCGAAATCGGCCAAAGCGCCGGCTAGCTGCAGGCGCCATGCGAGCATGATTGGAAAGGCGACTTCGTCGAGCTGAATGCCGCTCCAGTAGGGATCACCGTCAACCCAGAAATTCTGCGCGAAGCCGCCGTCGTCGTGCTGCGAGCAGGCGAGGTAGATGAGCGCGCGCAAGGGGGTCGAGGTGTCGCCGGCGGCGAGGAGTCCGGTGGCGCTGTTGACCATGTCGCGAGTCCAGACCAGGTGGTAGCCGCCCAAATCCTCGTCGCCTTTGACCTCGCCCCAGGGGATGCTGAGCGAGGCGATGAGCGCACCGGGATAGCTCTTGTCCTCGTGGGCCATGATCAATTCGCGGCTGCGGCGATAGAGCATCCCGCCGTCGCCGGTAACGTGCTCCAGCGGATGGAGCCGGCGCACCGCCCGCTCCCATTGCTCGAGGAAGCGCGTGCGATGCTCGACGAAAGGCAGCGCTATCGACTGAAACAGACTGGTTACCGCGCGATGGAGCGTGTTGCCGAAGGCGAGGCCGACGGTGAAATGGTAGCCGCGGCTCAGGTCGATTTCACCGGTGAGCGCGATATTGCCGTCAAGCGCAGCGGCAAAATTGTTATCGAGCTTGAAGTCATGCGAGAGGTCCTGCCATCCGTCGGTGCTGCCGACGTAACCGCAGGAGCGTTTGACGAACGGGGAAGTCGCGGCTAACGCGAGCCAGGTGTCGCCCTTATGCGCGGTCAGGAACTCACGTCCCGCCATGACGGCGACATTGCCGTTGTTGCCCCATCCGCCGACTTCGAGATGCGGCGCGATCAGCACATAAACGTGGAGCTTGCGCAGAAAATCCGGGTCGCCTTCGAGATGCGTATCGAGCAGGACGCACGCCTGATGCGGGTCGGCGATGACCTCGGCGACGAGCTTGTAGCGGCCGGCGCGATCGGCATTGGTAATGCGCACGCCAAGCCCGCTGTTGCCCAGGTACTCGATGCTCGTGTCGAGGTTGCGATGGGCGTCATGGAAGAAGCTCTCGCCGTCGGTAACGAGGAACTGGAGATCGCGAACCTGCGGATGGTCGAGCGTGGGGAAATAGATTTCGCTCAAGACGCCGCGCGAGACCGTGAACCAGATGTGGCTCGAAGTCGAATAAGCGGTCCCGATAATATCCTTGGCGCTGTGAGTCCAGCGCGGTTCGATGCCAGGTGCGCCGGTTGCGATCGGCGAGTCTTCGAGCCGTGCCATGAAAGCCTTTCCCCCGGATGCGGCGTCGCGCAGACGACCGCGTTGCTTACGTTGACGATCCAGCAGCGGCCGCGGCGGCTTGCTGCGCGCGGAAGAAGTACGAAACCGCGATGCTTAATCCGTACAGGAGGAGCAACGGAATCGCGAGCAGAAACGGTGAAACCATATCGGGCGGCGTCAGCGCCACGGCGACGACGAAGATCGCGAGCACCGCATAGCGGAAGTAGCGGATCATCATGCGATGGTCCACGAGGCCGAGCCGGGTGAGGAAGAAGGCGAAGATCGGCATCTCGAAGGTAATCGCAAAGGCGATCAGCAGCTTGGCCGAGAAGGCCAGGTACTCGCTGATGCGAATGGTCGGCGTGACCCCGATGCTTTGATATTGGCTAAGGAAGAAGGCATAGCCGATGGGGAAGACCACGGCCCAACAAAAGTAACCACCGGCGACGAAGAAGAGCGTCGCGAAGATGACGAAAGGCAGCGCCATGCGCCGCTCGGATTCATAGAGCCCAGGAGCGATGAACTTCCAAATCTCGTAAAATACGGCGGGACTGGCGATGAACAGCCCGGCCATCAAGGCGACCTTGATCTTGGTAAAGAAGGCTTCGCCCAAGCCGGTCCCGATGAGCATCACAGGGCGGCCGTGGGCGGCGACGTGCAGGGGCCAGGTCAGGGCGGCGACCAGCCAATCGGCGGCGAAATACGCTAGAGCGAAACCCAGTCCAATCGCGATCGCGGCACGGATGAGGCGACCGCGCAGTTCCTTCAGGTGTTCGAGCAGCGGCATCCGGAGGTCGTCGCCGGGAGGCCCCTGGATAGGAGGCTCGAACAATGGCGGCCCGTCGCCGCTCAGAGCCGGCGGCAGCTCGGGTCGCGGTGGCGGCTCCGGCGGAGCGTCGGGATTGCCCGGCGGGGTGGGGTCGTCGATGGTCACGTCGGGCAGTGCGGTTAGCTGTGTGTGATGGGCGTCGTGGGCGCGTGCGCGGATTCGGCCACCGTCGTTGGGGATGCGGGCGCATCAGCGGAATCGGGCGGGGTGGATGCGGACACTTCGGCGGAAGCAGGCGTTATAGATGAAGGCGTCAGATCGGCGGGCTTTGCATTCTCCGCCTGCTTGACGGGATCGGCGGAGGCGGTGGATTGTGCGATATTATCGCTGGTGGCGACCGGGTCGGGCCTCATCGTATTAATCGGGGGTGGCTCGTTGCGCGGCGGCGGTTGCTGGTCGAGTGCGCCGCCGATTTCGCGCATGACCATATTGCTGGCGAGACGCAGTTCGCGCAGGACCTTACCGGTCGCGCGCATCACGTCCGGCAGATTATCCGGCGGGATCACGATAAGCGCGACCACCAGTATTACGATGATTTCGACTATGCCCAAAATTAACGCCCAGCGGGAAAGCTCCGAGTGCCCACACCGCCCTGCCGGTTATCCGACCGGTGCGGCGCGAACACAGTCCTCAATGATCGTGAACGCAGCACAAGGTGTCAAACCATGAATCGGACCGCGCTGGTCGCCGACCGCCGCTACCTTGACCATTATGCGGGCCGGGTGCATCCGGAACGGCCGGAACGGGTGGCAGTGATGATCGAAATGGCGGGGCATCTGAAGCGCCCGGACCTGAAGGTCTATGCGCCGCGAGCGGCCACCCGCGCGGAACTCGAACTGTGCCATAGCAGCGAATACATAGCAGCGGTGGAGCATACCGCGACGCTGGAACGCTCGAACTTCGATCCGGATACTCACACCTCGCGCGAGACCTGCAAGACCGCGACGCTGGCTGCCGGGGGAGTGCTCACGGCGGTCGAGGCGGTGATGGCGGGCGAGGCGCACAATGCGTTTGCGATCGTGCGGCCGCCGGGGCATCACGCAATGGCGAATCGGGCGATGGGCTTTTGCTTCTTCAACAACGTATCGATCGCGGCGGCGGCGCTAATTGCGAACCATGGCCTCAAGCGGGTGCTGATCCTCGATTGGGATGTGCATCACGGCAACGGCACGCAGGACCTGTTCTATGCGTCGCCGGAAGTGCTCTACATGTCGTTGCATCAATACCCGTTCTATCCCGGCAGTGGCCTGTTCGAGGAAGTTGGCGCAGGCGCAGGCGCGGGTTACACGGTTAACGTGCCGCTGCCCGCGACGTTCGGCGACGACGAGTATCTGCGGGTTTTCGACAATGTTTTGATGCCGATCGCGCGGCAGTTCAAGCCCGAATTTGTGCTTATTTCGGCGGGCTTCGACTGTCATTATCGCGATCCGCTAGGCGGGATGCGGGTGACAGAACAGGGCTTCCTCGCGATGACGCGGCGGATGAAGCGGCTAGCCGCAGAATGCTGCGGCGGGCGCGTCGTCGCAGCGCTGGAAGGCGGCTACGATTTGAAAGCGCTGGCCGATTCGGGGCGGGCGGTGATCGACGAATTGGGGCGCGAGGATGACGAGTCGATCGAGCGGGTGGACGAGGGTGCGCGTGTCATCCCGATCATCGAGCGTGCGCAATACTTTCATGAGCAATTCTGGAAGATCGGTTGAGCGGGCGAAATGAGATGGGTTGCCGTGTTCATGTGTAGACGCTATTGTATGTGCGTGTATACGGTGAGGGCGAAAGATGCCATTGAATATCCGTAATGAAGCAGTCAACCAACTCGCCGAGAAGTTGGCGGCTCGTAAGCGATTGAATAAGACCGCTGCCGTGAAACTGGCTCTGGAAAACGAGTTGCGTCGTATCGAAGAGGCAAAGCCGCTCCGGGAACGGCTGCGCTCGTTGCAAGATCGAGTGCTCGCGCGTCCAGCCACCGGACTCGAGGCGGACAAGGCTTTCTACGACGAGTTGAACGAGGATTCATGACGTTCGTCGATGCGTCCGCGATAGTGGCGATCCTGACTCGAGAGCCCGACGCGGACGTTTTGGCCAATGCGTTGGAAGAGGCTCGGAAGCCTATCACATCGCCAGTCGCAGTTTTCGAAGCAACACTCGGGATCTGTCGCAAGCGGCACGCGAGCGTCGAGGAAGCTGAAATCGATGTTCGCGAATTCCTCGATCTGGCCCGCATCGAACTAATTTCGATCACGGGAAGGGAAGCGGATACGGCGCTGGTAGCGTTCTCGCGCTATGGAAAAGGACAGGGCCATCCTGCCCAGCTTAATCTGGGTGACTGTTTTGCCTACGCGATGGCAAAGAACCACCGCGCTTCATTGTTGTTCAAGGGCAACGATTTCAACCAGACTGATATCCTGATCGAAGCGGCTCAGCGCCGATGAACTTTCCGCGTTGCCGACCCGAAACGCGGTGTGGATGAACGCTGGTCTCTTGCCAATTGAAGTCTGAAGCCTCAGTGAGGTTTCAATACAATGAAGATCTTGAGTTTCTCAACATCGATTCCAACTACCGTCTGAGATGGCAGCCGTGGCGATTCGCCTGATAGCGATCGGTGCGACGGCGCCGCGCGAATTCTCGAGCGACGCGAAGGGAATCGCGATCGGCAGCGCGGCCGGCAACGACCTGGTAATAGCGAACGAGCCGAGCGTCTCGCGGCGGCATGCGAAGATCGAATGCCGGCGCGGCAGCTATCGGATAATCGATCTCGAATCGACCAACGGGACCTTCGTCAACGACGCGCGGGTGCGCGGCGCGCTGACGTTCAAGATCGGCGACGTGTTGCGCTTCGGCAGTGTGCGCTACCGGTTCAATCCACTGGTCAAAAAGAAGGCGTCGATAGTGACGGCGCGCACGCTGGTTATCTTTGCGGTCCTGTTTGCGATCGCGTTCGGCGTGACCGAGTTCCGGGTGATTTGGAATCGACTCGGCGCGCCTGCCCCGAACCGGACCGCATCGGTGGCGTCCGCGGCTAATCCGACGAGTGCCGCCGCGCCGGCGCGATCCTCGTCGTCGGTCAGCGCAGAGAGCTCGCCAAGTGCCGGGTCCTCAACCGGGCCAGTCGCGGCGGCGCCGGTCGTCGCGGCGTCGGTCGTGCCAAGCGCGCCTGCGGGTGGGGCGAGTCCGCCGTGGCTGGAGGCACTCAATCGCTATCGCGCGATGAGTGGCGTTGCGCCGGTCGCCAACGACGAGGCGACCAGCGGCGGCGACGAAGCGCATGCGCGCTACCTGGTGGAGAACTATAGGGACTCGATCGCCCGCAGCATCGGAATTGGCGCGAAGATGCACGAGGAGGACCCCGCGAATCGATGGTACACGCCGGCCGGCGCGCGTGCGGCAAATTCGAGCGACGTGGCGCAATGGCCCGGGCCGCATCCGCCGCCGTCTCCCTTGTGGGCGTTTGACGGGTGGATGAGTGCGCCGTTCCATCGCCTCTCGATGCTCAATCCGCGATTGCATACCGCGAGCCTCGGCAACTGGTGCGAGGGCGCGGTCTGTGTCGTCACGCTAAACGTCACGGCGGGCGCGGATAAGATCGAACGGGATACAGCGCTGCCGACGCCCATCAAGTTTCCCGGCCCGGACTCGACGCTCATCATGAATTCGTCGGAAGGCGAATGGCCCGATCCGTTGACCGCTTGTTCCGGCTATACGACGCCGAGCGGTCTGCCGATTACGCTCCAGGTGGGTTACTTTCATGCGGTCAAGCTGGATAGTTACGCGCTCACGCTCAATGGTTCGCCGGTGGAAGCGTGCGGCATCGACAGCCTGTCGTACGTCAACCCGGACGCCGAGGGTCAGCGTCGCGCGCGCGAGATCCTCAATGCTTTTGGTGCTGTGGTGGTGGTGCCGCGCGATCCGCTCGCGCCGGGCAAATACGACATCGCGATAACGGCCGACGGCAAACCTTATCGATGGTCGTTCACGATCGCGCCGGCCGGGCCTTAGCTGGTATTCGGTTCCGATCTCGATAAAGGCGCATGCCTCACGACGATGCTTATCAAGGTGGGCATCGAAGCCGAGTCGACGGTAAATAAGTGACACTCAATCCGGCAATGACGCCCGAGACTCGCGATAGGGCTGATGCTTTTCATAGAGCGCCAGGCGATCGTTCATCTCGCGGAGGATGGCGACTGCTTGCGCGGCCGCCTGTTGCATCAGTTCACAGGATTTTTTCTGCCACTTGACGGCTTCGTCGAATTGCCCATTTTCGGCATAGGCTGCGGCGAGCGTATCGAGTAACCCGACAGCATTATACTTCGCGGTCTTGTCGGATACTTGAGTCGCGTAGCGCACAGCCTCGGCGCCATTCCTCATCTGCGGAGAGGGTGACGTTGCGAGAATCCACGCGTAGGAATTCAGGTAATCAATCGAGGGCTCCGTACCGGCGAGACCAGCCGCTGTAGCGAGATCTGCTCGGGCCTTTTGAACGTCGCCAGCCCGCGCATAGAGGGCGGCGCGCCTGACGTAAAGTGAGGCGCGGCGAGGCTCCAGCCTGATAGTTTCGTTGTAATCCGCGAGCGCTGCGGTCCAGCGGTTCGTTTGCTCGTAGGCTACCGCGCGGTTGTCATAGTCGAAAGATCGCGGATCGAGCCGGATAGCGGAAGTGTAATCGGCGATCGCTGCGTCATATTGTCCGGCCCCGCCGTGAGCCCGACCGCGGCCATAGTAGGCTTCTGCATCGTCCGGGTCGGTCTTCAACGCTTTATCGAAGGCGGAAACCGCAGCGTCGTAGTCGCCGCGATGCCACAGGACGTACCCCTGGCGCGTATAGCTGGCGGCCGATGCCGCGCAGCCGAGGCTCAGCGCGAGCATCAAGGCGGTAGCGCTACGCTGGAGCTTGTATCGGATCCGCCGATTCGGGCGGGTTGGCAACATCGAGGTCTTTAGCCCCTTCACGATATAGAGCTCAAATTGCAGGCGAACGGGATGGTAGCAATTGCCCGGCGTTGCACGCCATTGCCCAAATCCGTAAGTACCCTTGCGAGTATCGTCGCTTAACGCTGATCGTAATAACCCAGGGAAGTTGTCGCTGGCATGGCGCCATGATATTTCGGAAGTCAGCAGATAGCGCGTTCGCAGCCCGTCACTGAGG
>DASXFX010000079.1:0-5518 GCA_036489375.1 Binataceae bacterium (SeqCode)
CTGGAAATCGCCGGCGGCGCGATCAAGGAAAAGGCGCGCGGATTGGCGCGACCGACCGGACTCGCAATTGCCGGCGACGGCGCGTGCTTCGTCTCCGAAAGCGACAAAGGCCGCGTCGTTCAGATCGACGGCAGTGGTGCAGCGACCGCCGTCATCGAGGGCCTTAGGGAGCCGCAAGGCCTGGCAATCGACGGCGACAATCTTTACGTCGTCGATGCGGGCGCGCACGAACTCCTCGCATATTCTCTGAAGTCCAAAAAACACCAAACGATAGCCTCGAACTTGCCGGTCGGCGCCGCGCCCGGTGTCGTGCCGAAGGTACTAATGGGCATTCCGGGACTACTGCCGGGACCGCTGCGGCCCTTCGCGGGAGTGACCGCGGGCAGCGACGGCAAACTGTATGTGGCGGCGGACGGCGACGGCAGTATCATCGCAGTGAGCAAGGCGTAGGTCTGCGGAGCGAGCGCGCACCATTGTGCGCGCTCGCGAAGATTCCGCAGCCCGTGAGCGAAGCTCACGGGCTTGCAGCAACGGGCCGCTGGAGGGTACTCCAGCGGCCCGTTGCCATCCGGGCGGGGGTGGTGAGTATTCAAAGAATGCTCACCACCCCCGCCCGGATGAGAAATACCCGCGTGCGAGCGAGCTAGACGCGCGCCGCCGCCGGCACCTCGCCATTGACGATACCTCCAAGCAGTCGTTGCGTCGCGCTCTCGACACTCGTGCCTTTGAAGAAATCCGGATTCATGCCGCCCCAGAACTCGACGGGCCAGGTAAAGACGAAATCACGAAAATCGTCGCGCGTGATCAGTCCGTCGTCCACCAGTTCGTGCGCCTCGCCGAGCACCGCGCGCATATCGGGCACGTCGAAATGGCCGATGTCGGATCCGAAGAGCGTCTTCAGCTTGGCCCCGTACGGGTTCACGGTCGCGTTGAAGCCCCACGCATTCGTCGGATCGTCCGCCTCGCAGCCGAAATAGAAGTTGCGCGTGAACAACTCGCGGATGTCGCGTCCCTGCGTGATGCCGCAAGCCGCGTAGTCGTCGATCACCGCCGGACCCTGCGCCGCCCAAGCAGCCGCGGCCTCGTCACCCTCCGGCACCAGCTTGTATTCGCTCACTCGACTAGCCCATTCGCGGCCCCCGAACTCACCGAGCAATTCGGCCAGTTGCTTGCGATCCAGATTGGCCGGATCGACCTCCGCCAGGGCGCCGGCGTTACGTTTCTTCCAATGACCAATCAGATCGGCGTAGAGCTGACAGGCCCATCCGACGCCGCCTTCGAGGAACGCAAATTTGAGCGTAGGGAAGCGGCGCGTTACCCCGCCCATGAAGATTGCTTTGCACACCGCTTCGCCGGCCGTCGCGAAATGACCGATGTGGTTGTAGGTGAAATTCGAATGCGACTGGCGAAAGCCGAGACCGCGCGACGCGCTATGAAAGGTCGGCGCGATTTTCAGCTCGACGCATTTCGCCCACACCGGGTCGTAGTCGTATTCACTGTCGAGCCCGAGCACGTCGTACCACGCTGTATGCCCGCGGCCCTCGCCGCCGCGCCCGAGTGAACGAATCGGCCGCCGCACCAGGCTCCCCATCACGGCGACTTTGAGCCCGAGCGTCTTGACCACGTACTCCAGTTCCGCGATCGCCTCGGCCGGCGTGTTCATCGGGATGACGGCTGCCGGCGTCATGCGATCGGCGAACTCGCGAAACGCATCGGCCATGTACATATTGAGCGCGCGGCAGGTCGTCTGGCGGCGCTCGTCGTTACCGATAAACGGAACGCCCAAACCGGTGGTCGGGTAGAGCACCGTAAAATCGAGGCCGAGTTCCTCCATCCGCCGATAGAGCAGGCGGGGCGCGAGCGCGGTCGCCCGATCGAGTGTGTTCTTGGTCGGGAGCGCCCACCACGCCTGCTGCGCCCGACGTTCCTCGCGGCGCTGTGCCGGCGACATCAGGATGGTGCTGGCGACGTTGCGATCGCGCGACTGGAAGCCATCGACGGCAGCGCTGCCGCCGACCTTCTTCAGGTAATCGGCCACAATCGGAGCGTACTCGAGCCAATGGCCGTCGGAATCGATCACCGGAAAATCGAGCCCGGCACGAATCGCTTTTGGATCACTGTGATGATTCCCAGACATGCGTCACCTTCCCTCAAGACTTACGGCGGATTGCGGCACCCGTCTTAGAGCACTGGTAGGACCACCGGTTTTCAATGTCAAGGCGCGCTTCGGCTGCGCGCCCTGCGATGCTAAGCTTTGCGCCAAGTGCAGCCGCTGCTCGAAGTCAAAGATCTGAGAACCTCATTCTTCACACCGAGGGGCGAAGTTCGCGCCGTCGATGGCGTCAGTTTCTCCGTCGCGCCGGGCAAGCTGACCGGCATCGTCGGCGAATCGGGCTCCGGCAAGACCGTCAGCGTGCTCTCGATCATCCGTCTGTTGCCCGAAGGCGGACGCGTCGTCGGCGGCTCGATCACCTTCGACGGCACCGATTTGCTGAAGCTGAACGAACCCGAGATGCGCGCGATCCGCGGCGCGCGGATCGCGATGATCTTTCAGGAGCCGATGACCTCGCTCAATCCGGTCTTCACCATCGGCAGCCAGATTGGCGAGGCGATCAGGCTCCATCAGCGCACCTCGCGCAACGAGACCCGCGATCGCACGATCGAGGCGTTGCGCATGGTCGGCATCGCCGACCCCGAGCGGCGCATCCGCGACTATCCTCATCAACTGTCGGGCGGGATGCGGCAGCGCGTGATGATCGCGATGGCGCTCGCGTGCGAGCCCCGCGTGCTCATCGCCGACGAGCCCACCACCGCCCTCGACGTCACGATTCAGGCCCAGATTCTCGATCTCATTCGCGAGCTGCAGTCGCGCCTCGGCCTCGCTGTAATTCTCGTCACCCATGACCTCGGCATCGTCGCTCAATACGCTGACGACGTCACCATCCTCTATGCAGCGCGGGTGATGGAGCAGGCGCCGACCGGCGACCTCTTTGCTAATCCCTTGAGTCCCTACACCAAGGGTTTGCTCGGCTCGATCCCGGGCATCGACGGCTCACGCCACCGGCGTCTGCAGGCCATCCCCGGCTTCATTCCAGGGCCGCTCAATCCGCCCACGGGCTGTCGGTTTCATCCGCGTTGCCCGCTCGCTATCGACGATTGCTCGCGCGTCGAGCCGCCACTCGAACGGAAAGCGCCGAACCATTATGCCGCCTGCATCCGGGTCTGAAACGGTCGTCCCGCAGAATGTCGCCGCCAGCGCCGGCGCGCTGGTGCGATGCGTTCATTTGCGCAAGGAATTTCCCGCCGGCTCCGAGGACCTGCTCGGGCGCAAGCGTCTGACCGTCAAGGCGGTTGACGGCATCGACCTGGAGATAATGCCGGGCGAGACCGTGGGCCTCGTTGGTGAATCCGGCTCCGGCAAATCGACCTTGGGCCGTCTAATTCTCAAACTCATCGAGCCGACCGCCGGCCAGGTCTTCTATGATGGCCGCGACCTCGCGACGCTGACCCGAACCGAATTGCGCCACCTTCGGCGCCAGATGCAAATCGTCTTTCAAGATCCGTACTCATCGCTGAACCCGCGGATGCGCGTGCGGGCGATCGTCGGCGAGGGTATCGAGATTCATCGGCTGGCGCGCGGTCGCGAAAAGGAACAGCGCGTCACCAGGCTGCTCGCCCGCGTCGGGATGGGTCCAGAGGCGCTCGATCGTTACCCCCGCGAGTTTTCCGGCGGCCAACGACAACGTATCGGCATCGCGCGCGCGCTCGCCGTCGAGCCGCGCTTCCTGGTGCTCGACGAACCGGTCTCGGCCCTCGACGTTTCCATCCAGGCGCAGATCATCAACCTCCTGCAGGACCTGCAGGACGATCTCCATCTGACCTATCTCTTCATCGCGCACGATCTGCGCGTGGTCGAACACATCAGCCAGCGCGTTGCGATCATGTATCTCGGCAAGATCGTCGAAATCGCCGCCCGCGACGAAATCTTCGCGGAGCCGCGCCACCCTTATACGCGGGCGCTGCTTTCCGCCATCCCGATGATCGATGCCGGCGCGCGCACAGAACGGATCAAGCTTCCCGGCGAAGTCCCGAGCCCGCTCAATCCACCGTCGGGGTGCAGCTTCCATCCGCGATGCCCATATGCGAAAGATATCTGCACAACGACCGATCCGGCGCTCGTCAAGGGACGCGGCGGACACGCGGTAGCCTGCCACGTTTTTCCCGCCCCCTGAGCGCGTACCATCGAGCAATGTCAGTGGCCGAACGACCTCAAAATCCATCGCCCAAGGGCGTTACCTCCGCCAACGCGCCGGAAGCCGACTCCTTCCGCGTCCCCATTTCTGCGCTTCCACTGGCGCCGGGTCAGGCTTGGATCGAGGAGCGCACGCGCGTCGCGGTCAGCCGCAACATCAACGTTTCAGGTAAGCTCGTATTTCAGGAACCGATACGAGTGGAAGGTCATCTGCGGGGCGAAGTCAGCTCCAGCGACCTCGTCGTGATTAGCGAGGGCGGCGTAGTGGACGGTCGCGTCAAAACTCCGCGCCTGCTCATCCTGGGGACGCTGCAGGGCGACATTATCGGGTCGAAGTCGGTGGTCCTTGGACCGCGCTCGCGAGTGAAGGGACGGGTCGAAGTCGAAAGTCTGACGGTATGCGAAGGGGCGCGCCTCGAGGGCGACGTCATCGTCGGCCGCGTCCCCAAAGCCGAATAGGCGAACGTATTTGGTGCGAATATCCCGAGCTGGTCGCGCGTATCGCAACCACCGGCACTCGGGGGACCCAACGAGATGGACGCCAGCCCGGCCCGCTCTCCGAATCCCTAGCTGATAGTCTGGATGCGGGCGGCTTTGCCCGAGAGTTCGCGCAGGTAATAGAGCTTCGCGCGACGGACCTTGCCCCGGCTCAACACCTGGATCTTGTCGATTCGCGGCGAATGAAACGGGAAGATGCGCTCGACGCCGATGCCGTAGGAAATCTTGCGGACGGTAAAGTTCGCGCGATTCCCGCCGCGGCTGATCTTGATGACCAGACCTTCGAAGGGCTGAATTCGTTCCTTCTCGCCCTCGACCACCTTGACCTGCAAACGCACAGTATCGCCCACGCGAAACGCCGGGAGGTCATTGCGCAAGGCGCGATCTTCGATCTTCTGAATAACGCTGTTCATGGGAGCAACACCCCGGAAGTAGAGCCGTGTAGCCTAGCCAATCAGGCGCGCAGACTCAACCCCTCCCACGGAGCGGGTGCTGGCTAATTTCGCCCTCGTGTCTGAATTTGAAAGGCGAGTGTCTTAATTTGGCCTACCGTCCAAATATGGCTTCCAATGCCCCGAAGCAAAATGGCCAATATCTCGATTTCCTTTGATTCTTGGATCACCAGTCGAAACACACACAGACTTTGCGAAGGCCGCGCGCATTGGCGGATGATCATTCGCCCCAGTTGCCCACACCTTGTCACTATTCCAAATGGTCTGCCAACGATTACAGTCCGTTCGAGAATGCAACAAATCGATAATCTGCCAT
>DASXFX010000080.1:0-5077 GCA_036489375.1 Binataceae bacterium (SeqCode)
CGGATCGAAGGTGAACTGGTTAGAATCGCCGATCGGTCCGGCGGCCTCGCCGGTCTGTTCGTTGGCGCTGACGCTCAACGCCGACAACAGCTGCGGATCGCTCAGATCAAGGGTCACCGAGCTAATCGTCTCGTAGGCGCCGGTATTGTTCGCCGCGCTAAACGAAGTGCTGACCTGGTCGCCGGCCTTTCCGCGCAGCCGCTCGAAGTTCGCGCTGAAATCGGTCCCTATCACCGGTGTCGGCGTGGCGGTCGGCGTTGGAGTGGGAGTCGGTGGTGGCGTCGGTGTGGGAGTTGGCGGGGGCGTCGGGGTCGGGGTTGGCGTTGCGCCCAGGATGGTGACGCCCTGCGACGCGCTGGCCGGATTGTACTGCGAAGTGCCAGCGAAATTAGCACTCAGAGTCGTAATACCGGCGCTTGCCGCTGTGACCTGGCAGGCCGCGTTGCCGTTGGCATCAGTGGGGGCCGAGCACTTGGCATTTCCCAGCGACAAAGATATCTGCTGGCCCGAAATTTCGGTGGCAGGGACAAGCGACACGTCGGTGAGATTTGCTTTGAGATTCACCGGCTGACCGGAGGTCGCGGTGTTCGGACTTTGATTGAGGGCCAGGAATGTGACGTCGGCTCCTGCGCCCCAAGTGACTACAGAATCATTTGACCTCAGAGGCGAGCTATTGAGGGTTGCGGACGCGCTCAGAGTATCGACTCCAGCGCGCGCACCAGTATAGCTGAAGGTAGCCACTCCTCCGGTGGTGTTGGCCTGCAAGGTTTGCGGGTTGGCGCCACTCACGCTGAGCACCACCGGCGTGCCGTCGGGGGCGCTGGCAAAATGGAAGCTCGCGGCGAAAGTCTGCGAGGTTCCTTGTGCCGGGTTTGGCGAGACCGAGGTCGGCGACAGCACGAGCGTCGGAGAACCCAGCGAAGAAGCGTAGTTGCAGCTACCGTCGGCCGCCGTGATCTTGAAAACGGTAGTGAGTTGCGAAGCGTAGATGCATCCGCCGGGACCAAAGGTCATGTTGTTCGCGCCCGAGGTGGTGGCCAGGGAGGTCGCGAGGGTCAGGGGACTCGTAGTCAGATCGACGACGTTGATGCCGACGTTGGCGTTGTTGGCGAATGGATTTGCGATGAGGAAGGTGCCATTGCCGGCACCGCCCGCCAGGAGCCCGAGATAAGAGAGTTGCAGGCCCGAGAGGGGAGTGACGGTCGGCGGCGTCGGGCCGTTGGTGCCGGTGACCTTAACGACGCCGGGCACCCCGTTGTCGGCCCAGGCGTAAAAGGTTCCTCCGGGAGTGAAAGCCAGGTTCGCGTTGGGAGTGGCCGGCAGATTGGCGTAAACCGAGGTCGATGGGGCGCTCGCCGGGCTGGAGATGCGCCAGATCGAAGAGTTATCCGACCCGGAGCCAGTGCAGCTGTCGTCGGTGAAGAGGTCTCCAGTAAGGGGATCGACTGCGAGGGCGGTTGGACAGGTCAAGCCGGTGGAAATCGAGCTCATGATGGCGCCGGTCGAAGAATTGAGCTGAATGACGTCGCCGGTAGTGAAGTTACCAGTGGTTACATCACGGCTGGCGAACAGATTTCCGCTCGAATCAAAGACGAGGCCGGAAAGGGTGACGCCGAGCGAGGTGCTGTTGAGCAGGGTTGCGGGGCCAGCGACACCGCCGCCGGGTGGGAACTTGTAGACGTTGCCGGTGGTGAACTCATTGACGTAGAGATTGCCGGAACTATCGAAGGCGATACCGGAGGCGCCCCAGCAGCCGAAATTGACATCGCCGGCTGAGATACTTTGAGCCGAGAAGCCGGTGGCATAGGGGGTAACGACGAAGCCGGGCGCGGCGGGCGGAAGGCCGCTACCGCAGCTGTTAGAGGGGCTGCCGGTGAAGTTGGTAGAGGCAGATCCGGGCACCGGTGAATTGGCGTCGGTGACGTCCACGGCGGTAAAGGTGACGGTTTCGCTCACTACATCGGTGGCGAAGAACTGGATATTGCCATTGGCGTCGGTCACCTGAGGGCTGGGGCCGGCGATGACGGCATGGCCGGTTTGCAAAAGATTGATGAGTTTGCCGGGGGTCGCGCGGCCGAGGGAATCCTTAAGGGTGATCGTTATGGTCGACTGCGACTTGCCGTCGTTGTTGACGCTGGGGGGAGCCGCAGCAATGCTGGCGGCGGACGCCGGCGGAACTTCGAAGGTCGCACCGAGTTGCTGAGTAACCTGGATGCCATCAGTGGTGTCGGTCGCGGTGAAGGTCAGATTTTCCGCGGTCGTATCGGTCACGGAGAAAGCGGCCGAGCCGTTGGCGACGTTGGTGACGGCGTTCGAGGGAGTGATTTGCGCGTTGCTGCCACCGTTCGCCGCGAGGGTGACAGACTTGCCGCTGACGGAGTTTCCGTTGGTGTCACGCATGGTGACGACCACGGCCAACGAACTTGTACCGTCGGCGTACACTCCGGGGATCGCTGGATACTCAGGGGTGCCTACGTCGAGTTGGATGTCCGACACACCGGCGTCAGGCGTTCCCGCCACAGCGCTATTGAGCATTAGCTGGAGCACGTCGAGATTGGGCGAACCCAGACCTACGTGCATGAAATCACTGCCCATCGACTCAGCGGTGTGAAATGCGTCCGTTCCGCCGAGCGGATAAAGGACGGAGTTCAGAAAGCCGAGGTTATGGCCCACCGCCTCATTGAGGATGGCTATATACGCCGCCCACTGCGGCGCAGCGACGCTGGTTCCTCCGTAAAGCAGACCGGTCGGACAGCCACCGGCATCCTCCTGACAGATTGCTACACCATTCGCCGGATCGGCGTTGTCCACCACGTCCGGAATCGACCGCATGGGGTTTGAGTTAAAGCTGGCCTGGTACGATGGCCGCGCGAAGTATTTGCTGGAGCCGAAGCCGCCCTGGCCGGTCGGCGGAGTGTCGAGGGTGCCGTCCCACCACTTTTCGCTGCCGTAGATGTAGGTTGGCCCATTGGTGAGAGAGGACCCCCCCACTGCGGTGGCATTGGGAGAATCGGCGGGAACGGAAATCGTGTTGGGACTGCCGTCGAGGCAAGTGCTGCCTGTATCGCCGGCGCCGTTGACGATCGTAATTCCTTGCGCAGCCGCGGTTTGGAACAGCGAATCGATACCTTGCGCATCGGCGGCGCTGACCTGGTCCTCGCACGCCGCCCAGCTATTGCTGATGATCGTCGAGTTGCCGTTGATGGCGGCGCTGAAGACCGCTTGAAAGCTACTCGCGCCAGTGAAGGGGGCGTCATAGACGACGACCTTGGCGCCGTTGGCGACGCTGAGGATGGCATCGATATCGAGGAGAACCTCGGACTCGCCTGGGCCGATAGTGGCACCGCCATCGACGTTGACCTCGGTGACATTTGCGGCATTCGAATCGGCCGCGGCGAGCGCGACAAAATCAGAGACATCGGACGGATTGTAAGTATCGAATTCGACCAATCCGACGGTCTGCCCGGCGCCATTCATGCCCAACCATGAGCCGGGATCTTTGGATGCGCTGTTGCCTGCCCGTGCAGCCTTTTTATTGGCGACGCACTTGTCTATGCATTTCGTCTGGTCGGCGGCCAGACAGGCGTCGCACGCCGGACCCGGCATTCCCTGATAAAGGGGATTGCATGTGGAGGCACAGCTTACCTCCAGACTAGTCCGGCATTCCGCGCTGCAGAACAATCTGTCGATCGCCTCGAAAACGCGATGGGGCTGCGCAAGGTTGGAGAGGCCCGCCACATCCTCGATTCGCGCGGCGAGCGAGGGGGGCAGTTGGGGATCGCTCGAATTGGCTTGAAACGTGCGCGATCCAATCCGATAGTCGTCGATCTTGGTTTTAAATGCGCGCTCGGCGGCGCCGCGCGTACCTCGTACTGTGACGGTCAGGCGGTTCTTCGCCCCGGCGATTAACGGTAGCCCATTAGACCGCAGATAGGAGACGACGTCGTCGTAGTCCTCGCGGCTGGGGCCGAAACGGTCGGCGATCTGGGACTGGGTCAAGAAGTGACGGAAGTTCGGGGAATGAGGGTCGTACAGCTGCTTCAGATAACGTTCGAAGCCTGTCTGGTCATCGCGCTTCAACACGAGAGTCAGCGTGATCGGCTGCGCGTCGCCGTTCGGTTTTGAAGGAACGACTGTCGCCTTCGCCAACGCGGGCAATAGGTGCCCAGGCATGCGGACCAATCTCGGGCGGGCTGCCGTGGTCCAGGCCACCCCGCTCGCCAGTACAACTAGTAGACCGATTATGAACAACCGTGCGGAGCCACGAAACATGCGCAATCCCCGATAATGTTCGAAGTGCGGCACAAGAGCCGATAGTAACGCGTGCTTAGCCTATGTGAGCTGCAGTTGCAAGTGAAAAGGATACTAAATTCATAATTACAGCTGCGAACAACAAGAGTGAGGCAGATACTGGAGAATACCCGCTAATGCAAAAGACGAAATTGAAGTGCTTCAAATGATAGGAGACTGAACGCATCGCATCCAATCACGACCTTTGGAGGATACTCAGATCAAAATCGGCTGCTGACGACAAGTTGGGGCCCAGTGAAGAGAGGCCGCACGATTGAGAGTCTCCCGAAGCGTCAAATATGCCTTTCCACCAGCCCAGCGCGTAAGCGCTTCGATTCCGTCGTAGCCTTGCGGACACGTCACGCCATGGCGGTGAGCGTGCGAAACTGTCATGGCGCTTTTTCATTCCCTTAACTGAAAATGTGGTTAGTCGGTGCCCAACTATATGGGCACCCACATGTTTGACCGAGGAAACGCCTTATTTCGCGTGGTTCCGCGTCGCCTTTTGTTCTTGTAAAAGCCAGCCAAAGCCTGGTGGTTCACGGGCGAGTACCCCCATGTGTTCGACGGAGTTGGTCATTGCTTGATGACCCTGGCGACATCGAGCGGCAGGCCTGAGGTCGCGCCATCGGCGCCGCTGGCGACGGCCGCAGTCACCGAGATTGTCGTATTGGGCGAATTGGGCGGTGGCGACGAGTTGCCGCTGTCATTGCATCCCGCCTGAATCGCCGCGAAGACCAGCACCAGCGCCAGCATGCCGACGGTCGAGCGCTTGCGCCGATCGCCT
>DASXFX010000083.1:0-13139 GCA_036489375.1 Binataceae bacterium (SeqCode)
CGCAACCTGTGACGCGCTGGCGCGTCACAGGTTGCGCGTCGGCGATAAGCTGGAGGGCGATTATCGCCGCTCCGGGTATTAGCTGAAAAACTGGGAGAAATACTTCACCCTCGTTCCGGGCAGGCCGGACATCAAATGAAAGTAGCGCATTCACTTAACGGGCGCTTGGTCTCGCTGCCGGTGGAGAGAGCCAGCGAGCGGACGACGTTGGTTAGAGCGCGCGCGTGCGGCGTGGGGTGGCGGCGTTCATTGGATCAGGCGCGGCGAGGCCGCGCGTGATCCAATGAACGCCAGAAGGTGTTGAGGCATGGATTAGAGCGAGAAGTGAGGACTAAACATGCCGGAGGGCATGTTTAGTCCTCTAAGCTCAAAGGCGTATCGCTTTTCTTGGTCGGCGCGGCGAAGGGCCTCGGCCATGCGGTCGGCTCCGCCAACTCGGAGCTGGTCACGCGCGGAGGATTCAGTACCGCGAGCGGCGTTGGCAATCCGGATCGCCGACGCGAAGGGCGTCGGCGGAAGACGTTCGAACCGCGAGCAGCGGCGGCGACCATCCGCGGAGGCGAAGTGCTTCGGTGGCGCGGTCAGCGCCGCCACCTCGCGGACGGGGGAGCAGATCAGATCACGACGGTGTCGGCGGGCTCGTCGATCACGCGGTTCTCGATCGCGCCGACGCGGTCGATCTCGATGCGGACCAGATCGCCGGCCTTGAGAAAGCGCGGCGGCTTCATCGCGAAGGCGACTCCAGCGGGAGTGCCGGTTGAAATGATGGTCCCGGGCAGCAGAGTGCATACGGTGGATAGGGTCTCGACCTGCGCGTAGCAGTCGAAGACCAGGTGTTTAGTGTTCGAATGCTGGCGCAGTTCGCCGTTGACCCAGGTCTTGAGTTCGAGCGTATGCGGATCGCCAACTTCGTCGGGGGTCACAAGCCACGGCCCGATCGGCCCATGCGTATCGAACGACTTGCCGAGCGTCATGGTCTGGGCCTTGAACTGCCAGTCGCGCACGCTGACGTCGTTGACCACGAGGAAGCCGGCGATGACCTCGTGGGCGCGATCGCGCGGCACGTGACGACAGCGGCGGCCGATGACGAAGCCGAGCTCGCCCTCATAGTCGAGCGCGGTGGAGACTCGCGGCAGATGGATCGGATCGTGCGGGCCGGTCACGCAAGTCGATTGCTTGTTGAAGAAGAGCGGGAACTTGGGCTTCTCCATCTTGGACTCGGCGATGTGGTCGGCGTAGTTGAGGCCGATGGCGAGGAACTCCGGCGGATGCAGCACGGGAGCCTCGAACTTGACCTGCGCGACGGGGAGGTGATGGGCGTTGCCTTGCGCAGCCTTGCGGGCACGGTCGAGGGCGGAGGGGCCGGCGGCGAGAAAGGCGGCCATCTCGCGCGGCAGTTCGGGCGCCGCGGCCGCGAGATCGATCACTGAATCGCCGGCGACGACGCCGATGCGGGTCGTGCCGCCATGCGTGAAGGTCGTTAGTTTCATCAGAATCTCCTGAAACCCTTTGCCGGGAGGGCGAGGTTATTCGCCGAGGCGGGCGAGGCTGGCGCGATTGAAGCCCTTGTCCGCGTCGTAGCGGATCAACTCCGACTGAGGCTTGCCGGCGTGATAGCCGCGCGCCAGTTCGTCGGGATCGAAGTCCACGCCGATCGGGTTTTTCTCGAACTGAGGGCTGCGCATGAAGTCGTGCATCGCCTGGGCGTTGTCGTAGTTGTCGATTTGGAGTTCGACTTTGCCGCCGTCGGGGTCGCGGTAGTACATCGAGGTGGTAATGCCGTGATTGATGGTGACGACGGGCGTGATGCCGGCGGCCTTGAGGCGTTCGTAGGTGACGACCAGATCGCCCAGGCTGCCGTAGGTGTAAGCGAGATGATCGAGTCCGGCGGCATGCGGCGGACGCTCGGTGATGCCGGGGAAGGCGGCGATCGCGATGCGATGATGTTCGTCGTCGTAGGTCATGAAAGCGAGGAAGTTATTTTCGTAGGCGATGTTCGCGTTGAGCACGGTCCGATACCAATCGATCATTTCCTTGAAGCGGGTGGTGCGCAGCACCGCGTGGGCGAATTTGGCCGGAGTGATCTGCTGCGCCGGGCTGACGTTCTTGGGCTGTGCCGCCATTGACGTTCCTCCTGAAGGAGTTCGCGGAGCCACGCTTGCGGGTTGCTCGCGTCGTCCGATTCTCGCGACGATAGCAAACTTCGGTCGGGAATCCCACGGACCGGGGGATTGCTCAACTTTATCAACCCTGCCCCTTAGGCGGTATAATTCTACGGCGCAGATCTCCTTAATCAGATTCCGCGATAGGAGAAACTAATGGCTCAGGACTGCATGTTTTCGTCGGAGCGTCATTTTCAGATGTGGCGCTATTTGGTTAGCCACAGACAACTACTATTGAGAAGCACAAAAACAAGCGCCGCGCAGGTCCGCGTCGATCTTCTATTCAAGGACGTTTCTGCCATCAATCTAGTAACAACTTTGGACGGTGTTGTTATTAGATTGGCCGAACCTAAGGCGATTTCGATGCCCGCTACTTTGGCTGATGTTTTGGGCACAAGAAAAATATATCAGATTACAACTCATGGATTTTCTGGCCACGTCGTCGCCGGATCATTTACTTCTCATGAGGACGAGGGAGAGTACTACGAACCAAGCGCTCTTTTACCATGGTCCCCTTTGGTGTCAGACGTTACCGATTCGAGCCGCGAGAGGGCGGGCGGGGGGTTTGCCTTGCGATACGGGCGACCCAGTTGCTACAGCACGGAGGGGTGCACGTTCAGTCAGTGTGAATCGCTCGTTCGCGATGCCCTTCGGGGCGCAGGGGGAAGAACGCGGAGAGCGAGCGGCGTGAGGATTGAGAACCTCGACTGACGGTGCCGATAAATTCTGCGGCTTGGAGGATTAAAGATGGCGGCTGGACCCAGACACGTACTCGACGGCATCAAGGCGCTCGACTTCACGCAATTCGTCGCGGGGCCGACGGTGACCAAGCTGATGGCCGAGATGGGCGCGGAGGTGATCAAGGTCGAAGTCGCACCCGACGGCGACCGCTGCCGCAGCGTCTCCTACATGAAGAACAATCGGAGCGGCTACTTCGTGCAGCAGAATCGCGGCAAGCTGAGCCTGTGCCTCGACGTGCGCCGGCCGGAGGCGAAGGAGATATTGCGCGGGCTGATCGCGAAGGTTGACGTAATGGTTGAAAACTTCGCGCCGGGCGTGATCGGGCGGATGGGTTTCGATTACGAGAGCGTGAAGAAGATCAATCCGAAGATAATCATGTGCTCGGTCTCGACCTTCGGCCAGACCGGGCCGCTGTCGAACGATCCGGGTTACGATTTCGTCGGGCAGGCGTATGCCGGGGTGACGTCGCTGAGCGGCGAGCCGGACGGACCGCCCTACCCTCCGATGCTGGCGCTGGGCGACGTCTCAACGGGAGTGCATGCGCTGGCGGCAGTGGCGTGCGCGCTGTTTTATCGCGATCGCACGGGAGTGGGCCAATATATAGATATCTCGCTGCTGGACGCGTATTTCCATTACCACGACTGGGGCGTGCAGACGATCAGCGCGAGCGCGGGGGCGAAGAAGGCGGTGCGCACCGGGCAACATTATTCGTCGCTGTGCCCGGCCGGGATGTTCAAGGGCAAGGATACCTATATCTTTATTTTCGCGTGGCTCGACCATCATTGGGTAAAGCTGTGCGAGATGATGGGACGGCCGGAACTCGGGCAAGACCCGCGTTTTGTCAGCAACGACGCGCGGCTGGCGAATATCAAGGAAGTGATCAAAGCGATCGAGGAGTGGCTCGCGCGGATGCCGAGCGACGACGCTACGGTGGAGGCGCTGCGCGCGGCGCGGATCCCGTCGGCGCCGGTACTTTCGCTGGAGCAAGCCATGGCGCATCCGCATCTGCGGGAGCGCAAGACGGTGCGCAAGATTCACGATCGCATCATGGGCGACTTCGAGGTGCCGGGATTTCCGCTGCGCTTTTCTGAGTTTCCGGAACTGCTCGACCTGGAAGCGCCGCTGCTGGGCGAACATAACGGGCGCGTCCTGTCGAACTACCTGGGCTACGCGCCGGGCGATATCGATCGGCTCGAACGGGACGGGGTGCTAATCAGCCAGCCGCGCTGAGCGCGAGAACGAAAGAGATCCCGTGAAATGGCTCAATGGATGAGGCCGCCTGAACGCGAGCAAGCCGAACTGGTCTGCATTTACAGGAATCTCGATGAGATCCTGGTGCATATGGCGCAGGACTTTCTCCGCGATGCGGGAATCGACGCTTTCATTTTCGACGCCGAAACCTCCCGCATGCTCGGAATTTACAAGGGCCGCGCGGCGGTTCCTCCGCGCCTGATGGTCTATGCGGATTGCGCGGAAGAAGCCCGCGAGGTGCTGAAGGCGCTGGACTTCAAATGAATCTGCGCCAGAGCGCGTGAAGGCGCTACGGTTGGCGAGGCGCGTTGGACGATGCGGCGCGTAGAAACTACGGGCAGTTCGCCAGGCGCATCAGCTCGCGAATACCGTCGGGGGTAGCGACCTTCGGCGCCCATCCGAGCAGGTCGCGCGTGGCGGTGAGGTCGGCGAGGGTATCGCGCGCATCGCCAGGCCGCCGCGCAACGTGAATCACCGGGCCGCCGACGATATCGGCGATCTGGTTGACGCTGAGACTCTCGCCGTTGCCGACGTTGAGGGCGCGGCCGTCGGCGACGGCAGCATCCATCGCAGCAATATTGGCGCGGACCGTGTCGCGGACGTGAGTGAAATCGCGTGTCTGCGTGCCGTCGCCGTGAATCGTCAGCGGGCGGCCGGCAATCTTGTCGCGAATAAAAACCCCGATCACAGTAACGTAAGCGCCCGCCGTCGCCATCCGGGGGCCGTAAACGTTGAAGTAGCGCAGCGTCAGCGCCTCGATGCCGAAGAGCCGATGAAACATGCGCGTGTATTGTTCACCGGCGAGCTTTTGCAGAGCGTAGGGATTGAGCGGATTCGGAATCATCGACTCGCACAGCGGCAGCGTCGGCTGGTCCCCATAGACGGAGGACGATCCCGAGTAAATGAAGCGGCGCACACCGGCGTCGCGTGCAGCAATGAGAGCGTTGAGGGTGCCGACGACGTTGGTCAAATGAGTCTCGACCGGCTTTTCAATCGAGAGCATCACGCGCGGCAACGCAGCCATGTGAAAGACACAATCGACGCCCTCAAAGGCGGGCCGAATGGAATCGATTTCGCGCACGTCAGCGACAATCACCTCGGCCTTCGAGTTAACGTTCTCGCGCGGGCCAGCAACGAAGTTGTCGAGAACGCGAACGCGCAAGCCCTGCTCAATCAACGCGTCGGCGAGATGCGAACCAATAAAACCCGCGCCTCCAGTAACCAGCGCGAGGCGCGACGTGGCGCGACTATCCGAGGGAGCCATCGAAGGAAATGTTACAGGGCGCGTTTGCAAAGCGCGATACGCGGGAGGGAGAAGAGAGGGCAGATGGGGAACGTGGATGAGGAACTCAAAACTGTGGCTTTTTAAGAGAACTGAAACCTAGAATTGGATTTTTGCGCACCTCGCAGACTCGTTAGCTCGGCTCGCAGGCTCGCCTGGTGTGGAGGTTTCAGACTTCCCGTTGGGTGGACGCTCGCGCTGCTCGATCTTGAGCTAAGTCGTGGGTGGCAGCCTGGCCCTAAAAGGACATGCCGAAGCCGCCGCCGCCGAAGCTGAAACCGCTGCCGCCGCCAAAACCCATACCGGGCGGACCAAAGCCGGGCGGCCCCATCTGCTGCTGCTGTTGCTGCATCTCGACGGCGTGACGATCGCGCTCGGCGACCTGATTTTCGAGCTTGATATTTTCGTAACGCTGATAGGCCGCCTCGTCGCCGTGGAAGATGCATTTGCAAACTTCGGGATCGGCCATCCAATAGTGCCGCACGCCCTTCGCGTCGTCGTAGTAGCCGAGCTTGAGCGCGGGCAGCGTCTTGAGGCGGGTGTCCTGATCGGCGGTGGTAGCAGGGAGCTCGCTGAAGCCGGCCGCCTGTAACATCGGATCGATCTCCTGCGCCTGCTGTTGCGGAGTTTTCGAATCGCCGAAAGGATTGAGCGAGCCGCCCGAGGTCGCACATCCGGCGGCCATCGCAAAGCAGATCGCAATCGCGAGACGCCGGCGCATCACCGGAGTCCCGCGCGGACGTATCGCTCGCAAACTGATCCGACGGCGGGCGGTCACCGACATTCGATCACTTACCTCACTGTCGACCCGACCGCCGTACACGCTGTCCTCGTGAATGCTCGCTCCGCGTCGGCGCCGCGATTGAGCGCCTCATTTCAGGCTGACATTTCCCTCGGAGGGCCGCAACTCGGAAACTTCGAGGTGCGTGGGAAGAGAAGGAAGAGACTGAAGAGATTGGTTGAAGAGCCCAAAACTGTGATTTTTCAGGAAACTGAAACCTCACCGAGGTTTCAGACTTCCCATTTGGCAAAATGCGGGCTACGCCCTTGGAAAATTACTAAAGGTCACGGTCGCACGTGTTGACTGGCCCGCAAGCTCGATTTCAGATTCTTATTCTTTGCGCACCTCGCAGACTCGTTAGCTCGGCTCGCAAGCTCGCCTGGTGTCACGCGGAACTTAGCCGGCGATCGAGCATCGCGAGCGTCCAACAGTGAAACTAGACGGCGGTGTAGCCACCGTCGACGACGTATTCCGCGCCGGTGACGAAGGAGGCCTCGTCGGTGGCGAGGAACAGGACGACGTAGCCGACCTCTTCGGGGCGGGCCGCACGCTTCATCGGAGCGAGCACGGCAATGGCGTCGAGTTCCTTATCGTCGAAAATATCGACCATCGGGGTTTTGATGACGCCGGGATGGACGGAATTGACGCGGATATTGAACGGTGCGAATTCGACCGCGGCGGTCTTGGTGAGGAGTCGCACGGCGCCCTTGCTGGCGTGATAGGCGGCAGAACCGCCGGAGCCGATCAAGCCGTAGATGGAGGAGATGTTGACGATCGAACCGCTGCCGCGCTTTTTCATCGCGGGCGCGGCGATCTTGATGCCGAGCCATACGCCCTTTTGATTGACGTTGATGATCGCGTCCCACTCTTCCTCGCTGGTATCGGCGATGCCCTTGGTGTTGAGGATGCCGGCGTTGTTGACGAGGATATCGAGGCCGCCGAATTCGCGTTCGCAGGCGTCAACGGCGGCGCGCCAATCGGCGGCGCGGGTAACGTCGAGATGGATCGGCAGGGTGACGCGGGAGCCGGCGGCGCGGTTGACCTCGTCGGCGAGATTGCGCGCTTCGCCGTCGAGGACGTCGCCGATCACGACGCGCGCGCCCTCGTTGACGAACAACCGGGTTTCGGCGGCGCCCTGACCGCGCGCACCACCGGAAATCAAAGCGACTTTTCCCTTGAGACGATCCATCGGCGTATTCCTCCAGCGCGCGAGCGCGCGCACTATTTGCTGAGGGCAGTATGTAACAGTTTCGAGGCCCCGCCGACTACCGGCAAGCAGGATCGATCATAGCGCACGCGGTCGCGAGTGCGTCACTTCGAAGCCGGCGGATTGACGGATGGCGGCGCCGCCGTATCGGTGGACGCGGCGTGAGCGTTGGCAGCCGGCGGCGGCTTGCCGGAGTCGTCGAGCAACTGGCGAATGCGCTCGCCCAAGAGGGTTCCGGCGACGCGATGGCCCTCGACATTCCAATGGCCGGTGCCGAGGATGGTGTTGGAGAATCCGTGCAGATAGACCTGATGCGTCTGCGCATACTCCTGCATCGGCTGGGGCAGATTGAGCACGGCGAAGCCATCTTTTGCGCCGAGGTCGCGAATGTGGTCGTCGGAATAAAAAAGATTTTTGGAATGAACCATCTTCATGTATTTGGCGCGGAAGATGGGACTGGGATCGTCCTGAATTCCGGTGGCGATGGTGGCGACGAGGAATAGCGCGCCGCGGGCGGTGACTTCACGATTCATCAAGGCGATCTCGTCGTCAGTGACGCTCCAGGCCTCGCGCCAGACGTCGTCGATCGGCGGCCCGTAGACCAAATCGCTCAGGCCGAGCTCAACTCCGTGCGGAAGTGGTTTGGCGCCGGCGCGGGGTTTGGTGACGCCCTTAATGCCGCCGTGAATCAGGTCGTTCAATTTGCTGTGGCCGCTGCCGAGGAGGTTGAGCACCTGCGAGTGGCGCGACTCAAAGCGCATCATGCAGTTCGTGCGGAACCACCATGAATCCTCGAACGGACCGCCGAGCACCAGACGGCCGTTGCGATGAACGAAGAAGGGGCGGCACTTATCGCCCTCGAGGATGACGGAATTGTTGCGGACGTCGTTGCCGTTGAAGAAGGCGAGGACGACGACATCGGGGGAATAGCGCCAGACCCAATGGCGCAGGATTTCCAACTCTTGCGCGGTACCGTAGCCGTCGCAGCCGAAGTTCATCACTTCGACGTTGGTGAAGAGGCGTTGCGGGCGGCCCTCGCCGCCGACGGCAAAGGGACATTGCGCCTGCAGATCGCGTTGGGCGACGGCGCAAAAGGTGTCCTCGAAAGGGACGTGCTGCGCCTCGGTGAAGGAATCGCCGAGGACCGCGACGCGCAGCGTCCCGGGCGGTTTCTCGACGGCGTATTCGGGACCGCGAAAACCGTCACTGTTGGCCTCGATCAGGGCGCGGCCCTCATGGGTTTGCCAGCCATAGGCGCCCGGCTTGATTTTCCATCCGGCGTGACGGTCGTAGGTGTAGAATTCCGCGGGCGCGAGATCGAACATCCGCACCGCGATCTCGGCGACGACGAAGGCGACGAGGATTCCGGCAAGCACGAGGCCGAGCCGTTGCATCAGAGCTTTCAGCATCGGGGCACCGTGCGAGCAAGGATCATGAAGACCGGCAGAGCCGGCCCTCGCCGCCCGGACGCGCCGGGCTCGATTGTCGATGACATCAACTTTGAAAGACTCAACTCTAAAAGAGCGTGTAGATAAAGGGCGCGACGGCAGAGAACTGCGCGAGCGCGATCAGCAGGCTCAGCAGGACGAGGGTCCCGATGAGCGGAATCAGCCAGTATTTCTTGCGCTCGCGCGCAAACCCCCACAGATCCTTAAGCAAGTCGAACATTAGAATGGACGCTCCATATCCTGGTCCGGGCGGCGGCGCGAGGGCACGCGGTAGGAGGGGCGGGCGGGATCGAGCTTGCGCGCCATCCGATCGCGCCCCATCAAGCGCATCACGAGGCCGACTGGCACAATCGCGATGGCGAAGAGCAGCGTCAGGATTACGCGCGTATTAACCCATCCGAGCGCGAGTCCGAGCCGGGTCCAGACCCGATGAAGGTAGCTGAGCGCGGCGGGCCAGATCAAAGCGGTCAGCCAGAGGACGCCGGCGAGAATCCAGGGCCATCGGGGAGTCGCGTGGTGGCGCAAGAGGGGTATCAGGCCGAAGAAAACGGCGAACATCGCACCGAGGACGAGGCCGAAGATGCGCAGGTCTTTTGCACTGACCGGCGGCTGGTCCGCAGTAACCTGTTCAGAATCCTCGTGAACCGGCGCCGGTTCCGCGCTCCCTTGCGCGGGGTGCACATTACCGTGCTCACCGTGCGCGCTGACTTGGGCCCGGTCCGCAGAGGCCGGGACGACATCGCTGTGATTACTCATTAATCGAGCTCGAATTGCTGACGCCATGATTCGTCGCGCGGACGTTCGGGCTGATCACCTTTCGCCATCAGGTAATCGCCAACCACCAGGAAGTCCATCTCGGTGCGCATGAAACATCGATAGGCGTCCTCGGGCGTACAGACGATAGGCTCGCCACGAACGTTGAAGGAAGTATTGACGATCACACCGCATCCGGTGAGAGCCTCGAAGCGGCGAATCAATTCGTGGTAGCGCGGATTGGTCTCGCGATGCACGGTCTGGATGCGCGCGGAGTAGTCCACGTGGGTCACGGCCGGAATGGTCGAGCGTGGAACGTTGAGCTTTTCGATACCGAAGAGGCGCTCCTGATCGGGCGTCATCGGGGTGCGCAAATGCTCGCGCACGGGGGCGACCAGCGCCATGTACGGGCTCGGGCGATCGAGCTCGAAGTAGTCGCCGACGCGTTCATAGAGCACCGACGGAGCGAACGGCCTGAACGACTCGCGATACTTGATCTTGAGATTCATCACCGATTGCATCCGCGTATCGCGCGCATCGCCGATGATGGAGCGCGCCCCGAGCGCTCGCGGACCGAACTCCATGCGGCCGTCGAACCATCCGACGACGGCGCCGTGGCTCATCGCATTGGCGACGCGATCGAGCATCTCGTCATCGTCCTCGAAATGTTCGTAGATAGCGCCGGCGCTATCGAGCGCGCGGCGGATTTCGTCGGTGTCGAAGCGCGGGCCGAGGAAGGTCCCGCGCATTTGATCGGCCTGATCGGGGCCGGTCGCGAGGCGCGCACCGCCATTGTAGAGATGCCATCCGGCGAGAGCGGCGCCCAACGCGCCACCAGCGTCGCCGGCGGCGGGCTGGACCCAGATATCGCGAAAAATTCCTTCGCGCAGGATTTTTCCGTTGGCGACGCAATTGAGCGCAACGCCACCGGCGAGACACAGGTATTCGGCGTCGAGTTCCTTGCGCGCGGTGCGAGCCAGACGAAGGACAATTTCTTCGGTCACGGCCTGAATCGAACTTGCGAGGTCCATTTCACGCTGGGTCAACGGCGACTCGGGCTGACGCGGCGGCGCACCGAAAAGATCGTCGAACTTGCCGCTCGTCATGGTCAGCCCAGTCGCATAGTTGAAGTAATCGTTGTTGAGGCGGAAGGTGCCGTCGGGCTTGAGATCGACCAGGTGATCGAGGATCAGACTCGTGTATTTGGGTTCGCCATAGGGCGCCAGACCCATCAGCTTGTATTCGCCCGAGTTGACCTTGAAGCCGGTGTAATAAGTGAAAGCCGAGTAGAGCAGCCCGAGCGAATGGGGAAAATCGATCTCCCATTGGGCGGTCAGCCGATTGCCCTCGCCCAGCCATAACGAGGTCGTGGCCCATTCGCCGACCCCGTCGAGGCAGAGCACCGCGGCACGATCGAAGGGGCTCGGGAAAAACGCCGAGGCGGCGTGCGCCTGATGATGCTCGGTGAAGAGCAGCGGCGGCAATTCGGCGGGCGTGCACCCGCCGACGGCGGTCAATTCGCGCTTCAGCAACGACTTGAGGTTGAGCTTTTCCTTGAGCCACAACGGCATCGAGGTCAGAAAGGACTTCAGTCCCTTGGGGGCGAAGCCCAGGTAGGTCTCAAGCATGCGCTCGAACTTGATCCAGGGCTTATCGTAAAAGACGACGCGGTCGATTTGCGCGAGCGTGACGCCGGCCTCACGGAGGCAGTAAGCGATCGCATGGCGAGGGAAGCGGGCGTCGTGCTTTTTGCGGGAGAAACGCTCCTCCTGCGCCGCCGCGACGATCCTGCCGTCTTCGACCAATGCCGCGGCACTATCGTGGTAATATGCAGAAATTCCGAGAATCTTCATCGAATGCGGCGATTTTATAGCATACGTCAGGCAAATGCTCGCGACCTGGCGGTCATGGGCGGCATCAAAGTGCGGATATCGAGCGGCGTCGCGCAACGAGGCGCATTGCGCCGACGGCCCTGCACCCTTAGATTAGAGGTGTAGCCGTAACGAACCGACGGATCCGCGGGATAGTCGCACGATGGGGGCGAACTGGGCTCGACGGAGTCACGAAGGTTTTGGTCGCATGCCGGGGTGCTGTTGGCCCGTAAAACAAACAGTACTGCGAAATTTACCCGCAGATAATAACGGTTACGCTCTGGCGGCCTAAGGGCCGCTAGCGTCTCGCCGCTGTTCGCCCATGGCAGCGGGTCGAGGCGTCATTTAGTGGGCTAGGGTGCCGTAGTCTACCGATTGGACGGTGGCCCGAAACTACAATCGGCTGGCTGCGCGCCAGCCTGTCCGTGGGCGGTCGCGCGGCGAGCTCCAGTTTGCGGACTAAGCGTGTAGTGGCCATTTCCGGAGGGTCTTCGGACGGGGGTTCAATTCCCCCCGCCTCCACCATCTCAAGTGCCCGATTTTGTTCGGTTTCCGTCCCTGAAAACTTGCGAAGGGACACTTTCAGGGACACTTTTTGGCCCTCAGGCGGCCCGATAAATGGCGAAAGAGCGGCGCTGATTTTGAGGCCGGCGCCGGTCTGCAGACCCGGAATCCAGTTACGGTAATGCCGGAAGATCATCTGCTCTGAAGTACCGCAAACCCTCGCAACCCAACCTGGATCTTCGCCAGCTGAGAGCGACAGGGTGATAAAAGTGTCGCGGGTGCAATACTGGCCGCGCTCGCGAATCCCAGCTCGCCTCAGAGTTGGCTTCCAAACGCGCTTGTTTAACCACTCTTGGGAAAATGGCCGCAGTTGATGATCGACGAATACGAAATCCTCTTCGCTGACCGACGCCTGACGATCGCGGATTCGTTCGAGGACTCGGAAAATTCCTGGAGCATAGGAACAGTCCACCACACGCCGACCGGTTTTCGGTTCCGCCTCGACGCCACCCCAGCGCGGAATCCGCGCGCGTTGAAGCAGGATCGTCTGTCGCCTGAAGTTCAGCCAGCCGAAACGGACCGCCACGATCTCCGATGAGCGCCATCCGACTTGGAACCAGACCGAATACAAATCGCGGAAAAAATCGGGGACGTGCGAAAGAAAGCGCTGGATTTCGTCGGGCGTCAGCGGATCGGCCGTCAACCGTTGTCGACTGCTCGACCTCAGCCGTCGATTTGAAGCTCGTAGCACTGGATTTCGTTCGATAAACCCCTCCTCGACAGCGTCGCTGAAAGCTTTATGAAGAAGACCGACGACATTGCTTATGGTCTTTCCGCTCAGTCCTGCATCAACCAAGGCGCGACGAAATTCGCGACACCTGGACACATCGATCTCATCGAGGCGCAAAGGACCGAAAGCTGGGATAAAGTGACGCCTGATCAAGCTTTCGTCGTGAATCCAGGTTGAGGGATGGAGTTCGGTATCGATACCAACCCTGCCATCCGGTAGGAATGGCGAACGCCGCTTATGCCAGCTCGCAATGTAGACGGCAAAGGTCGTCGCCGCACCTTCATGTGTATGGTTCTCGGGAAAGAAGAGGTGAAGCCTGCTCCCACGCGGGAAGTGCTGGCGATAATCG
>DASXFX010000120.1:0-4245 GCA_036489375.1 Binataceae bacterium (SeqCode)
CGTCGTCAGCAAGATGATGGCTAACCCCGATGCGCGCCTTTTTTTAATTGTCATTCGGGCCAGGCGTTGATTGGGAATGATTACGGGCTGCGGCGAGGCGGGGCGGTGGCGAGGCGCTTGGCAGCGGGGTTTCGACAATTCGAAACCCACTACTGCTGGACGCGCTATTTAATTTTCGCCAGATTGTGATTATATCGAGCTTAAGCTCGGCGGGGAGGTGCGCATGTCACTACGGCGGTCGTTGTCGATTCTATTTTCTATTGCTTTGCTGGCGTCAGGAGCGGGGATTGCGCACGCTCAGCCTGCGAGCACCACTCCTCAACAGGCGATGGGAGCATTTCCCTGTCCGAGCGGAGATTCGAGTTGCGGCAATGGCGCCCCATCGGCTCCCGACAAACCGCACAAGCGAAAACATCACAGGCACGAAGATAGTGCCGCGCAAAACAACTCGGAGGCAGATTCCAATCCTAACCAGAGGATAGAACAAGCGCCGCCGAACGACCCGTACTATTCGGATCCCGGCCCCGAGAATTGAGTCGGTCAGCGATACCCCGTAAGCCGCGCGAGCGCATTGCCGAGATCATTGGTGCGCGCTGTCTGGCTCGGCGTTAAGGCCGATGGCTTCTTTGCGGTCGGCGACGGCGGCGTCGTGCCGGCCCTCGGCCGCAAGCGGAAGGACACGGAAGTTGATTTACTGCTGAAACCTCGGAGAGGTTTCAGACTTCCCGTTGAGTTTGACACTCGCGATGCTCGGGCAACATTTCTCCGCGTTGTCGTCGTAAATTTCTACTATCTCTAGCTATCGAGAGTTACCTCATCGGAGCGCCGATCGTGAAGCCGGGGAGGTTGGGGCCATCTGAAAGCGGATTAAAGAGAGCTTGGCGCCTGAACAAACAGCCAGCGGTGAGCGGGCGGCCTATGAAATCGCAGTGCGCCTCAATGACCGCTACATCAGCGCCATGTTGTAAAAGATGCGCCCAAAGTATTCGCGATCCTCAAAGACCCGAGCGATTGGAGCGGGAACTGGAGAGCGAGCTTCAATAAGACGCAGGTCAATCCGTGATCGACGGCAAGCGCATAAAGATCACTCGGTTGAAGGCAGCCTGCCCAGCGCGGAGGGCGGTGCCAAGTGCGGGGGGATGTGCCAAGTGCGGAGGGACGGTGCCGAGTGTGAAGGGATCGAAAGGGGGAGGCTTACCACGACTTGGCGCGCGCCGTTGGGGGGGCCGCGGTTTGAGCCGAGTTACGATGAGCGAGCGCTTCGCTATGGCTTAGCGCTTGACGTCAATGCCCACGCTAAGCTTTGTTTCTGATAAGATTGCCTCTCCCGCGCAGGCAAATGATCAGAAAAGAAGAAATAACGGCATCGTCGTCCGTGACGAAGCGTTGGTTCCTGAACGGGGGCGGGGAAAACGCTGTACTGATCGGCTCGATGGACTGGTCGGAAACGGGGCTGGGTCCAATCGAGGAATGGCCGGACACGCTTAAAGCGTCGGTTAATGCCTGCCTTAATGCGAAAATTCCGATCACTGTGCTGTGGGGTCCGGAATTGCGCATGATTTACAACGATCGCTATCGCGAAGTGCTGGGCCCGTACAAGCATCCGGGGGCGATGGGTGCGACTGGTGAAGAATGCTGGAGGGAGGTCTGGGATATCGCGGGGCCTTTGCTCACAGGAGTCTATCGAACCGGCGAAGCTTTTCTCGGTGAACTTCTGTTGCTTGAGATGAACCGTCTGGTGCCGCGCGAGGAGACCTACTTTCAGGTTTCGTACGCGCCGATTTTTGTGCCGAACGGTGAAGTCGGGGGACTCTTCGCGATCTGCCCCGATATCACCAACCGGGTGGTGAGCGAGCGTCGCCTGCGCACACTGATCGATTTAGGGACGCATGCGCTCGAGGCCAAGAGCGAAGAGGACGGGTGCCGGATCGCAGCGGCCAGCCTGGGCTCAAATCAGGCCGACGTGCCGTTCGCGCTGATCTACCTGAAAGAGGCCGACGCGGACAGATTGAGGTTGATCGCGACGACCGGCTTTAAAGCGCGGAACGCGTGGACCCCGGAAATTGTGGAGCTGGGTACCGAGGGCGACTCGGTCTGGCTGTTGCGCAGTGCGATGGAGGGCGGATGTGCGCAGCTGATGCGAAATATCGCGCCCCGTTTCGGCGCATTACCGGGAGGCCCGTGGCAGGAGTCTCCCGATGCGGCGCTGGTGCTACCGCTGGGAGGGGCTGAGCAAGCCTCGCCGGTGGCAGTGCTGGTAGCAGGTTTAAGTCCGCATCGTTTGTTCGACGCGCCCTACCGGTCATTCCTCGAAACTATAGCCGGCCATATCGGAAACGCGATCGCGAACGGCCGCGTCCGGGAAGCCGAACGCCGCAGAATCGAGGAGCTGTCCAAACTCGATCGTGCGAAAGACGAGTTTCTGGCCACGCTGTCGCATGAGTTGCGATCGCCGCTGCAGGCGCTCTCGGGCTGGATCAGCGTGCTGCGGGCGGAGGGCGCCGATCCGAGTCAACGTACACGGGCGCTGGATGCGATCGATCGTAGTTTGCGCGCGGAAACCGACCTGGTGCAGGACCTGCTGGAGGTTTCATGGCTACTCGCCGGAAAGGCGGAGATTGAAAGGACGCCGGTGAATCTGGCGGAGGTTATCGCGGATACGGCTGAGGAGGTGCAACCCCTCACCGAAGCAAAAGGCATCGCACTGTCGGTCGAGGCGCCAGCGAGTGCGTTTGTGATCGGCGATCGGAACCGCTTGACCCAGGTCATGCGAAATCTCTTGTCCAATGCGATCAAATTCACCTGGCCGAGCGGACATATCGAAGTGACGTGCAGCGCAGTCGAGCGGAGTCTCGTGGTGCAAGTCCGCGACGACGGCGAAGGGATTGCCGAAGAATTTCTGCCGCTGGTCTTCAGTCGTTTCAGTCAGGCCAACACGCGCAGGACCCGACATCATTCAGGGCTGGGACTGGGTCTGGCGATCGTGCGGCATTTCGTGGAACTTCACGGCGGCGAGGTGGAAGCGGCGAGCGCCGGCGTGGGCCGCGGGTCCATTTTCACTTTGCGCCTGCCGCAAGCGCCGGTAGAACTCGTTGCAGAGAGTCGAACTTCTGCGAAGAAACCTTTGCGGGATGATCCGGGCGAACTGACGGGCCTCCGCATTCTGCTGGTCGAGGACAACCCCGACGTGCGCGAGGTGTTGCTGCTGATGCTGGAGCAGGCGGGCGCCGAAGTGACCACTGCTGGACTGGCGACCGAGGCGTTCAACGCGTTCAAGAGCAATCGCCCGGACCTGATCATAAGCGACCTGGGGATGCCGGATGAGGACGGCTACTCGTTGATGGGGCGGATCAGATCGCTCGAAGGCGATGCGGAAAGTCCGACGCCGGCGATCGCGTTGAGCGGCTACGCGAGCAGCGCGGATCGGGCGAGGTCAGTCGCGGCGGGTTTCCATGCGCATATCGCGAAGCCGGTGGACTTCGAGATGCTGGTGAGCGAGATAAGGAGTCTGTGCCGGCCGCATCCTAAGTAATAAGGAGTGAGCACGGGCATATCGCATTGCCTGGGAATTGAACGAGCCTGCGATGACAACGGAAGAGGTTTTTATCGGACTGCAGGTGCGCAACGTCCGATTGAATAAACCGGCTACTCCGGAAGAGCTGCACTCGCTGGAATCCACATTAGGGGTAACGCTTCATCCGTATTTTTCCGAGTTACTAACTAAATTTAACGGTTTCGTTTCGGCTGAATACGATCGAAAAAGCGAGATCTGCGTTTGGGGTACACATGACCTAATCAGTCATTCCGATCTCATGATAACGGTAGATGGCGAAATGAAGTTCGTGATTGGAGACTTACTCATCTACTCCGATTTTATAGCGTGCTCTCTTGAAAACGATTCGACGCCCGTATTCCTCCTGCACGAGGGAAAGCAGATGGCTTCGAACATAAACAAGTTCTTTGAGCAGCTTGTTAGAGGAGCCTTTGATTTTTTGACGTAAAGGCAAAAGGCTCTCAGGCGCTCGTATCGCCGTTAGGTGGTGGCGGCCGGACCGGAAGTCCGGCCACCTATCTGAGAGAACGGAACGGCCGAAAGCGGATCAGCCGTAACCGGTCGGTGAAATATGGAGCGGCTTAAGCGGGAGCTTAAGCCGCTCCGTTTGGGAACAGAGATCGCGATCAGAGCTATTGGCGATCAGAGGGAAGCGTACACCGCTTCGATCAGGGCGCCCGGCCGCACGTCCA
>DASXFX010000122.1:0-3731 GCA_036489375.1 Binataceae bacterium (SeqCode)
AGTACCACGCTCCGCTGGCGTACTTCTTCGAATGCGCGCTCACGTCGCCGGCTTCAACCAGCGATGCGATTGCGTCTTCGACCGACCGACTCCCATCCTCTCCGGTACGACGCTGGTCGTGCACGGTACGACTCCGGTCCGCCCCGATTCGGATGTTATGCGCCCCGAAACGCAACGAAGATTTCGCTTCCCCGGCGCCCTTGACCAGTTTGCCCGCGTCCGCGATCGCCTTGGCAACGTCCGCGATCAGAGCTCCGCTCGCGTACTTCTTCAGGAGCGCGCTCACGTCGCCAGCTCCAACCAGCGAGGCGATCGCGTCTTCGATTGACCGACGCTCCTCCGCCCCGACACGACTCTGATCCGCCGCGATTCGACCGTCATGCGCCCCCAAACGCAACGAAGGTTTCGCTTTGCCGCCGTCCCCGATCAGTTTGCCGGCTTCTTTGATCAAATCGATCGAGTTAATCAGCCCCATGTACCCGACCGACACCACATGGGCATGCGGGTCGCGCGACGGATCGCCGAAACTGAAGAGTTGCTCGAGGTACACGTCCTCCAGGCCGGTGCCGTCCTTGAGTTCGCGCCGCGCCGCCTCGTCCAGCGTCTCTCCGACCCGCACCAGTCCGCCCGGAAACGCCCATCGCCCCGACGCGGTCGGCCGTCGCAGTTGCACCAGGTAACAGCGCAACCGATGGTTCTCCATCGCGAACAGCACCGTATCGACCGCCACCTTCGGCCGTACCGCCTCGGCGTCGTGCCCCACGTCTGCGTTCTGCGTCTCGTTCACGGCCGCTTCGCCCTTTTCCCGCCTGACCTCTCTTAGTGCTGCGCCTCTGCTAATGCTGCGCGCCTCGACCCGACTTCCTGGTTCTTTAATAGTGTGCTTACCGGCGCGCCTTTTTATTTACCCGCCAGTCGCGGGTCACTCGCCGCGACGCAAACCCCGTCGCGGTACATCTCAACCATCTTGCTCTGGTCGTAAAACCAGTTGGCGCCCCGCTGTTGCTGGATAACCCGCGTGTAATGCGCGATGAAGCGCGGATCCGTCGCCAGCCAAATCAGAAACGCCCTCCCCCGCTCACAATTTCGCGCCGCCTCGACCGGACCGATTTTGCTCCACGCACTCAGCGACGACGCAGGATCGATTCGGGAATTGGACACCCCGCCCTGCCCGCCCGCCTGAATTCCATTGAGCGGCGCTTCTGCGAGCGGAGCCCCCTCGCGGAAGTTGGTTGGCGCCGAATATGGCGGCTCCATCAGGAACCATTGATCGGCTTTAACCACCTCGACCGGTACCCCTTCGATTTCCGCCGGCACCAGGCGATCCATCTCGGGCGTCTCTTCGTTCACATCAACGCGGATAATCGGCGGCTGACCCTTGTCGGCATCGACCCACACCAGCCACACCCCCGGAATATTCGCGAGTTCGCTCATGTGCCGATGTTTCACCGCCAGCGCCCGCTTCAGAGCCGCCTCCTGATCCGCCGGCAGATTCAAAAAGGCGACCCACTCATCCTCCCGAAAGACCACCTCGTCGGACGCTACCGCCGGTTGGGCCGCCGTCGGTTGACTGGACGTGGGTGGCGGCGACGCCGAGGGGAGCCCCGTCGCCGGCGTGCCTTGCGCTTGGCTGCCCCCGGCTTGAACGGCGGGCGCGGTATTCTCCTCCGCTCGCGCGACGCCCCAAGCGCTCAGCATCAGTGCCCAAACGAGTGCCACGACAATGATCTTCGGCATGAAGTAACGATAGCGATGGTTGACGATCAGGACCTCCGTCATCAGACGACGATAGAGATCCTTGACGACGATGATCCTCAACTGAATTAGACGCCGACACAGATTGTTGTCGACAAGGACCTTCGACTCCATCGGATGACGATAAAGGTCTTACTGTCGCCCTGCGTCAGGTCCGCCCCCTGTCCCCACCCCAACCCCACGGGTTACGCGCCGAGTTCCAGCATCCGCTCCAGCGCCCGCTTCGCGCCCTCGCGCACCTCTTCCGGCAATTCAATCTCGTAACGCAGATGTTTCAGCGAATCGAGCGCGCCGTCGAGCGTGATCATCTTCATATAGCGACACAGCTTGCAGGCCTTGTAGAAATGCTTCTCCGGCACCTCCAGCAGCAGCCGGTCCGAGAGCCCGCACTCGGTCACGATCAGAAACTTGTCGGCCGGGCTTTCCTTCGCATACTTCATCATCGCGCTGGTCGAGAGCACCGCGTCGGCGAGCGCCAGCACATCCTTGCGGCACTCCGGATGAGCGATCACGACCAG
This sequence comes from Binataceae bacterium (SeqCode), assembly GCA_036489375.1. GTDB lineage: Bacteria > Desulfobacterota > Binatia > Binatales > Binataceae > JADMIL01. Next base: position 2,274 of record DASXFX010000122.1, read on the forward strand.
CCCGGGGATGCCGCTTTTGACCTTGTTGATCTCGTCCGGGGTTATCTGATGATGCACGTAGCAGTTGCCGTCCCACGAGATAATCTGCTTGGCCGTCTGCGTCTGCACGTAGTTGGCGAGATTCTGATCCGGCACGAACAGGATATGTTCCGAATCGATCGCATTGACGATCTTCGCCGCATTTGACGACGTGCAGCACGCGTCCGACAGCGCCTTCACATCCGCTGTGCAGTTCACGTACGAAACGATCTTCAAGTCCGGATAGAGCGGCAGCAATTCGTCGCGCCGATCCGCCAGCGCCTCCGCCGTCACGCTCTCCGCCAGCGAGCATCCCGCCCGCAGATCGGGAATCAGCACCTTCCGCTCGGGATTGAACACCTTGGCCGTCTCCGCCATGAAATGCACGCCGCAAAACACGATCACTTCGGCGTCCTTGACCTCGCGCGCCTTGCTCGCCAACTCAAACGAATCGCCAATAAAATCCGCGACCTCGAAAATTTCCGGCCGCTGATAGTTATGCGCCAGCAAGACCGCGCGCCGCTCGCGCTTGAGCGCCTTCACTTCCGCAATCGTGTCGGCAAACCGCGCACACGATTCCGCCGTGTACGCCTGGCGGTCGAGCGGCCCGAGCTTGCCTTCCAGTTCCTTTGCGCTAACCGCGCGCTCCGCACCATTGGTTGATTCCTGCATTTGCATCCCGTCACTGACGCGTCAGACTGATGCTGCCCGCGCCGCTTTGTCTCGATTTGCCGATCGCAAGAAAAATCCTTTGCTACCTTTCTGGTCCCTCGATGCCTCTGCGTCATCCGATGCCTTTGCGTCATCTTGACACTTATTTTTAGGGTACCAGTTCCCCGACCCGATGTACAACGAAGTCACCCAACGAAATCCTCGACAATGCTCTGCCGATGCGAGGGTTGGAGCAGACCTCTTTCCTGATAACGATGATTCGCGATTGACATGCAGGAAATGCGGTGGCACTCGTAAAGTGATTTCGAGTCAGTTTCAGCTAGTTGCCGGTTTCGATCACCCTGGGGAGGGGTACTCGATGGAGCTTCTTCGGATGTACGCGCTGACCGCGGTCGTGCTGGAGTTGAAGATGGCGGCGATCGCCCTGGTGCAGGGGCAAGGACGCCTCGGCACTGGAATTTACACCTTGCCGGAAGATGCCCAGCTGTTCCATGGACAAGAGTCGGTAGCGGAAGCTCCGATCGTCGATCGGGCCGCGAGGGCATGGCGCAACGACCTCGAAAACATTCCCATCTTCCTGATCCTCGCCGGCATCTACGTGATGGCCGGGCTCTCGCTCAAAGCGTTCATCTTTTACTGCCTGGTGTTCATGATCATGCGGATCATACACACCTACACTTTCATAAGAGCGCTCCAACCGTGGCGCACCGTGAGTTACACGATCGGCTTGTTGGCGATGCTCGCGATGATGTTTCACATCCTATTCGC
>DASXFX010000145.1:0-16683 GCA_036489375.1 Binataceae bacterium (SeqCode)
CTTCTGAACAATGAGAGCCACTGAGCGCCGCCTTGAACTCCTGAACGAAGGTAAACGGTCATTATGCTTGGAAGAAGGGCCATAAACCAGTCCCATCCGCGGCAAGAATTGGGTTCGCGGGACGCTCCGGACATCGAAACGAGTAGCCGGAACGGGGGAAACGGGGCTCAAATGGGTTCGTTTGGACCCAAAAAGGTGCCTTTCGGCTCCGATCGGAGAGATAAAAATGGGTCTTAGAGAGGGATTTGGGTAGGAAAAAGCATGGACTGAGCGCGAGACAGTAATTTTTGGAGAGGATCACCCTAATAGCCTGTAAATTGGAACGAGGATGGCAATGAATTGAAGCCGCGTTGATTCGGGTTGCGGAGCAAAGCGGAAGCGAAGGCAGCAGGAGGAGTACGGGAGTAAGGCGAGGGGTCCGGACTCCCGGATTACGAGCAGCCAGCCCGTATCGCTAATCATACACCAAAGCCGACCGAAGTGCTGTCGCCAACCTCGATAATTTCTCGGGCGAGGAACATCGCAAACTCGAATTTGTCAGGCGAAGTTACGGCGCCTCTATGAGACTCCGGAAGGTAGGCGAGCCGGAGGGGCGCCCTCGGGCGACGGCTGGCTACCGCGTCGCTCGCTTGCCCAGAAGTGAGGAAATGGCACTGAGAATCCGTCAGGGTCGCAACGAACGGGGCGTCAGCGGCGACGATCGGAGGTCGCAACGAACGGGGCGTCCGCAGCGACGATCGGAGGTCGCAACGAGCGGGGCGTCAGCGGACGAGGGTAATGCCGACCGCCATCACGTAGGCGAAGAAGCCGAAGGCAGCGAAGAAGAATACGGCGCTGATAGCAGAGCGCTCGGATCGCGAACCCAGATAGACACCGAAGCCGGCGAGGAGGAGAGCGCCGAGCAGGCGGGTGGTTATGGGAGTGCCATCCCAGAGCTGATGGACGTCATCGATTAGCTGTAAAAATGCGTCAGTGATGTCACCAATGAAATTCGGCAACGGTTTCTCTATCGCCTCCCTATAGCGACATTATGTGAGCAAAGCATAATCAAGACGACTAATTTGCCCGTTATTATTACTACGCTAATCAACGGCGAAGGGGAATCGCCGAAGCAAGGGATGAGAATTTCCGTCGAGTTCCTCTGCGCGGCTTCCTCGATATCTGTGGCTCATCCGAGCCGCGTGGCGATGACCGACCGGGCTGAACTCGATCCGCCATTTGCTCGCCCCGGCGAAAGCGATGGTCGCGGAAAGCCGTTCGAGTCAGGCGCTTCGCGCATACGTTCGAACCATTCGACCGCCGCGACCATCCTAAAGGAGATATTCGCGCAGTCCGAGGTCGTCGACGGCAACGCGCTCAACGCGGTAGGGGGATCGCCGAAACGAGGGCGATCGCAAAATCAGGCGAACTCGCGCTCGAACTCCTGCAACAGGTCCGCGTAGCGATCACCGGCCGACGTGAATTCGATGCGCCGGTTGCTCGCCCCGGCGAAAGTGATGGTTACGGAAAGGCGTTCGAGGTCGGGTGCTTCGCGCAAGCGCTCGAACCATTCGACCGCCGCGACTCCGTCAGAGAACAGGTAATCGCGCAGGCCGAGGTCGTCGAGGGCGACGCGCTCGAGGCGGTAGAGATCGATGTGAAAGAGCGGGAGGCGGCCGCGATGCTCCTGGATCATGGTGAAGGTCGGGCTGAGGACGTGATCTTCAGCGATATCGAGGCCGCGGGCGAGACCCTTGACGAAGCAGGTTTTGCCGACGCCGAGATCGCCGGTGAGAGCGATCAATTCGCCACCCTTCAAATTTGAAGCGAGGCGGCGCGCCCACATGCGGGTTTCGCGCGACGAATGGCTTTCAACGACGAACGACGCGCCTGGCACGACTTAGTCCTCAGCCTCGTGGAGCATTAGAGCCTGCGCGGACGGCAGAAATCGAGCACGAGCCAGTTCACCAGACAGCGGTGTGAGAGATCGGGTGCGATGAGTCATGAATTTGCGCCTTGGTCGCGAGGTCAGGGGCGAAGTCCTTACGTGTGCCGCGACAACGCGGCGAAGGTCGCGGGAAGTTCTGCTGCGAGATCGCCGGCGAGGTAACCGACCGGGCCGATCCGTTCGGCGAGGCGGTCAGCGGCCAATCCGTGCGCGAAGGCGCCGAGCACGAGCGCATCGCCGGGCGCCATACCGCGGGCGAGCAATGCGCCAACGATACCGGAGAGGACGTCGCCCATGCCGGGCGTCGCCATGCCCGGGTTACCGCTCGAATTGATGGACAGTGCCCCGTCGGGCGTGGCGATCACGGTGCGTGCGCCCTTGAGCAGTACAGCCGCACCGGTCAGGTCAACGAGACGGCGCGCGGCACCGATGCGATCGGCGTTGACGGCGGCGGTCGAGATGCCGAGCAGGCGCGCCATCTCGCCCGGATGCGGCGTGAGGACGACAGGGCCATGGGCAGACTTGAGCATCGCGGGACCGCGCACAGTGCCTGGCCGGGATTTTAGCAGCTCAGCTTCCAACGCTCCGACGAGAGCGTGCGCGGGGGTCGAGGTTGAAGTCCCGTGCGCGGCGACGAGGTTGAGCGCGTCCGCATCGAGGAGGAGCGGCCGGTCGGGTTGAGCGCCCTCGCCTATCAGCCATTCGACGAGTTGGCGGGTGGCGTCGCTGACGCCGATACCGGGCCCGGCGACAAGTGCTGACATGCCGCCGGCGAGCGACTTCAACCGATCGATCGCCTGGGGCGTGGCGAAACGGCCCTCGAAGTCCGACAGCGGCTCGGTCATCAGTTCGGGCTGGCCGGCGGCGACGATCGCGGCGATCGATTCGGGAATAGCGGCGGTGACCAGCCCCGCGCCCGATCGCAGGGCGCCGCGCGAAGCAAGAACCGCAGCGCCGGACTTGCCGCGACTGCCGGCGACGATCAACGGATGTCCGTAAGTGCCCTTGTGACTATCGAGGGTCCGCGGGTGAAGCAGCGCGGCGGCGTCGGCGACTTCGATCAAGCGGCCGCGCGGCGCGACCTCGCCGATAGCGGCCGGGGCGAAGCCAATTTCCGCGATTTCGAGATCGCCGGCGAGTCCCGCGCCCGGGTAGGAAGCGTGACCATACTTGGCGTAGCCGAACGTTACGGTGAGGCTGGCCTTGATAGCCGCGCCCATCACCGCACCGGAGTCGGCATTGACGCCGGAGGCGATATCAATCGCGACGATCGGGGCGCCGAGCGAGTTGACGGCCTCGATTACGCGGCGGGCCAGCCCGCGTACTTCGGCGTTGAGGCCGGTGCCGAAGATCGCATCGACGACGGCGACGGGCGGCTGCGCGTGAAGGGCGGAATCGATCGCATCTTCGCTCAGCAGTTCGATGACGGCGCCACCGGCCGCGAGGTAATCGCGATGCGCACGCGCCGCGTCGCCTTTCAAATCGGCGGCGCGCGCGAGCAGGGTCACTCGCACCTGAACGCCGGCCTGGAGCAGCTTGCGCGCCGCGACGAACCCATCGCCGCCGTTGTTGCCTTTGCCGGCAACGACCAGCACCGGCGCGCCGACTGCATTGGGCCATCGGCGCAGCAGCAGATCGGCCACGGCCTCACCCGCCCGGCGCATCAGGGAATACGAGGGGATGCCGTATTTCTCCTGGCTCAGGCGATCGAGTTCGCGGCTTTCGGCGGCGTTCAGCAGAATCATCGTGAATAACCTGACGCCTGATATTATCAGAGCGCGAATTTCATCGCAGCGACCGCAAGGGCCGCGCGACGACGGGCAAGCTGCGATCGTGCGGGGGCTCTGGTAGGTTCGAGGGCGGATTCGCGGCGGCTTTCATAATCCAGGCCGCGGAAGTATCGACGGCGCATAACAAGATGGTTCGGCTGAGCGTCAACGTAAACAAGATCGCGCTACTCAGAAATTCGCGCGGTGGTGCGATTCCGGATGTGATCCAGGCTGCGCGCACCTGTATCGCGGCGGGATGCCATGGAATCACGGTGCATCCGCGGCCCGACGCGCGGCACATCACGACGCAGGACGTGATCGAGCTGGCGGAGATGCTGACGGTCGAGTTCAACATCGAAGGCTATCCGAGTCCGGCGTTTATCGAGTTGGCGGAACGGGTCAGACCGACGCAGGCGACGCTGGTTCCCGATCCGCCGGACGTGCTCACTTCGAACGCGGGATGGGCGCTGGGTCGTAAGACGGACTGGCTCCGCGAGGTGCTGGCGCGGCTGCGCGAAGCTGGTATCAGGAGCAGCCTGTTTCTCGGGACCGAGGCAAAACAGATAGAGCGGGCGCGCGCGCTTGGCGCGGATCGGATCGAGCTGTACACGGGCCCGTATGCCCATGCGTTTGGAACGGCGGACGGCGACGCGATTCTGCGAGCGCATCGCGAGGCGGCGCGGCTGGCGCGCAAAATCGGACTGGGCGTGAACGCGGGCCACGATCTCGATCTGAAGAATATCCCGGCCTACGTGAAAGCGGTGAAGGGCTTGCAGGAGACTTCGATCGGTCACGCGCTGATTAACGACGCGCTCTACATGGGTCTGACGCGCACGGTAAAGGCGTACCTGAAGGCGTTAGGATCGAAGCCGCGGGTTGCGACGACCGGGCGCTCGAAGCGCGCGCAGTAAACCCGCCCTACAGCGGCCGGTTCAGGAAGCGCCGGCCTGCTTGCGAATCGCGCCGCCGATTTCGCGCGCGATGGCGACGATCGCACTTTCGTCCTCGCCCTCGACCATCACGCGCGCGAGCATCTCGGTGCCCGAGTAGCGCACGAGGAGGCGGCCGGTACCGTTGAGTTTGCGCTCGGCGCCTGCGATCAAACGTTCGACTTCGGGCATCGTCGCCAACGGCATGCGTTCGCGCACGCGGACATTTTCGAGCACCTGCGGCACGCGCCGCATCATGCGCAACTCGCTCAGCGGTTTGCCGGTCTCGACCATGATCGTGAGCACCATCAGAGCGGTAATGAGGCCGTCGCCGGTGGTCGAATGGTCCATGAAGATGACGTGACCGGACTGCTCACCGCCGAGATTGTAGGAATTCGCGCGCATCTCTCGCACCACGGCGGGATCGCCGACCTCGGTGCGCACCAGCTTCACGCCGGCGCGCGAGAGCGCCTTTTCGAGGCCGAAATTGCTCATAACGGTAGCGACGACCGTGTTGGAGTGGAGGCGGCCCTCGGCGGCCATCCGCACGCCGAGCAAAGCCATCGCGTCGTCACCGTCAAACAGTTCACCGCGCTCGTCGATGATCATCGCGCGATCGCCGTCGCCGTCGAGGGCAATGCCGACGTGGGCGCCAGTGCGCATCACGGTGGAGCGGAGTTGCGCGGGATGCACCGCGCCGCAATCGGCATTGATGTTGACACCATCGGGATCGACGGCAATCGGAATGACGTCGGCGCCGAGCTCTTCGAGGACCTCAGGACCCACCTTGTAAGCGGCGCCGTTGGCGCAATCGATCGCGATTTTGAGTCCATCGAAGGAAAGCGTGCGCGGCAGACACGACTTCAGGAATACGGAATAGCGGCCGATCGCGTCGTCAATGCGCGCGGCCTTGCCGATATCGGCGCCACTAGCGCGAAAGCCGGTGAGCGCAGCACCGTCGAAAACCAGTTCCTCGATGCGGCGCTCGGTCTCGTCCTCGAGCTTGAAACCTTCGCGCGAGAAAAACTTTATGCCGTTGTCCTGAAACGGATTGTGCGATGCGGAGATGACCACGCCGGCGTCGGCGCGCATGCTGCGCGTGAGGAACGCAATGCCGGGCGTCGGTAACGGTCCGACCAGCCAGACGTCAACGCCCATCGAGCAAATCCCGGAAGCCATCGCGGTCTCGAGCATGTAACCGGAGAGGCGGGTGTCCTTGCCGATGAGGATACGGCGGTGGCGGCCGCGCGGATTCTTGTAAACGTGAGCGAGCGCGCGGCCCAGGCGCATCGCGGTTTCGGAAGTAATCGGCTCGGCGTTGGCGACGCCGCGCACGCCGTCGGTGCCGAAGAGCCTGTTCGCAACGTTACTCAAACCTATTTTGCCTGCCTCTGGAGGTACATTCGGACTCTTACTTTTTCCGGCGTCTGGCGCACCAGCGCAACCCCGTCGGGAAGATTAACCTGCACTGGCACGCTGTAGAAACCGGGGCTGAAGCCGGCGGCCTCGATATAAGCGGCGTCCTTCAAATCGATCCCGTCGAGCGTCAACTGCGGACCGCGCAGGACCAGATCCAGATGGCGCGGATCGAGGCGAAACTTCAACTCGCTATCGCGCACGTTGATGGGAATCCTGCGGAATTCCTTGGTGGCGACGGCCTCGGTCACGGAGACCTTGGCGGTGACTTCATCAGTCTCGAGACGAACGGTGCTGGAAGGCGCAATCAGATCGACGGTGTGCGAGAGATCGCCGGTGATACCATCAACCGAGAGCGGCTCGCTCTCGACTTGATCGAGGTGTGCGACCACGCGGCTGGGACCGCGAATCGAGACCTGGGTGGGCGTGACTTCGGTCGATGCGATTTTGTAGCCGACGCCGGGTACGCCGTTCAGGACAAGGTGGACGGGTACCTGGCGGACGACATTTTTGTCGATATCGAGCACGATCTGCGACGGTGCGACGCTCGTGACCTCGGTGTGACGGGGGACCGGGAAAGCGTCGGGACTGATCTTGAAAGAGGCCTGCCCGACACCGACTCCGGTGAGATCGAGGCGCAGGGTCAGGTGCGCGGGATCGATAATCGAGAGCAAGGTGCGCGGGCCGGAGACCTGAATCTTGATGAACTCGGGATGCGGAGTCGTCAGGATAAAGCCGGGAGGAAGGTCGCGATAACTCACGGCGACCTGGAAGGTTTCGAGCGCGCCGTGCTGGCCGGCATTGACGAAAATCCACAAACCGATGGCGAGGGCGAGCGAAATCATCCGCAGGCCCATATCGCGTTCGAGCCAGCCGGCGATGCGACCGATCAAAGAGAGGCGGGGCTTCGGCCGCGGCGCGTTGCGACCCTGGTCGAGCGATCGCAGCGGTCCCATTTGAATCGGCGTTGCCATTGCGTGATGCCGCTATGCGGGCAACCCCAGCAAGGTTTCGAACAGCCGCGCCGAATCGATGCCGCGGGTCAATTCGCCGTGATGCGCGATGGAAATAATACCGTCCTGTTCCGAAACTATGACGACCACGGAGTCGTTGTCCTCGGTCAAACCGATCGCGGCGCGATGACGGGTGCCGAGAGTCAGGCTGACGTTGGGATTCGACGAGAGCGGCAAGAGGCAGGCGCCCGCGAGCAAGCGATCGCCCTTGATAATCACGGCGCCATCGTGCAGTGGCGATCCCGGCATGAAGATAGTCTCGATGAGCTCAGGGGAGACGTTCGCGTCGATGGCGCGGCCGGTCGCAACGAATTCCTGCAGGCCGATGTCCTGCTCGAGCACGACCAGCGCGCCAATGCGTCGCGCAGAGAGCCAGGAGGCGGCGGTCGCGATCTCCTGCGCCACCCCGGCCACATTGGCTCGTGCACCAAAGAGCGATCGCGCGCCCACACCGGTCAGCGCGCGGCGTATGTCGGCCTGGAAAATCACGACGAGGATGACGATCAACGAGCCGAGGAAGTTGTTGAGGAGCCAGTTGAGCGTGAATAGCCCGAGCATCTGGGAGGCAACGAAGGCGGCCGCGACGATCCCGAGACCCACGACCATCTGCATCGTGCGGGTGCCGCGGATGAGCAGGGCAATCCGATAAATGACGTACGCGACGAAGAGCACGTCGAGCACATCCTGCCATCGCGGCTGAGGTATGAGGGAGAAATAGCCGTGCATTTTGCTGCTTCAGGCGCGGATACGTTCCGCAATCGCCACCGCCATCTTCACCACCGCCACCGCAGGCCCCGGCTCATGGACGCGTATGATCGAGGCTCCGGCAGCAATCGCCAGCGCGTTAACGGCGGCGGTCCCGAAGGATGCATCGCTTTCGCCGTCGCCCGCAATCGCGCGCACGAAACGCTTGCGCGAGGCGCCCACCAATACTGGATAGCCTAGCGCGCAAAGCTCCGACAAACCACCCATCAGCGCAAGGTTGTGCCCGGCGTTCTTGGCGAAACCGAGCCCGGGATCGAGGATAATACGCGAGCGATCGACGCCCGCGGAAATGGCAACCTGGGCCTGCCGCTCAAGGAAAGCGCGGACCTCCGCAACGACGTCGCCATAGCGGGCCAGCCGATCCATCGTCGCGGGCATCCCGCGCATGTGCATCACGATCAGGGCCGCATCGGCCTGCGCGACGGCCGATGCCATGGCGCGGTCGAAGGTGAGACCGCTGACGTCGTTAACGATGGCGGCGCCTTCGTCGAGGCCGGCGCTCGCGACCACGGCTTTGCGCGTATCGATTGAGATCGGAACGTTGAGACGATCGCGCAATTCCTCGATCACCGGCAGCACGCGATCCAGCTCCTCCTCGGCGGATACGAGCGCGGCGCCGGGGCGAGTCGATTCGCCACCGACGTCGATGATCGTCGCGCCTGCCGCCTCCATCGCGAGCGCGTGATCGGCAGCGCGATCCGGATCGAGAAAACGCCCGCCATCGGAGAAAGAGTCAGGAGTGACGTTGAGAATGCCCATCACGGCGGGAAAGCGTATGACGCGACCGTCCTTGAGCCGGAGCGATTGCGGAGATTTGGGTCTTTGTGTGGACATCGGGGCAAGCATTCGCAGAGCCAGGCGCGCGGCTCAATCGGTGCCGCTCGCCTCAATGAAAAAGGGCCTCTCCCGCAAGCGGAGGAGGCCCTGAAACCTGGCGCAGTAGGCGATGTCGCCGATCAGGCGAGCGACGGCTTGGGCGAGATCAGGCCCGGAGCCGGGGTCTCTTCCTCGGCGACCTTGGGCTTCTCCTTCGCCACCGGGGGACCACCCGACGGCGTACCGCTGTGGACCGCGGGCGTGTAAGCGGGCATCGGACGCCCCTCCTGGAACGCACTGACCATCGCGGCAACTTCGGCGCCGTCAACGATTTCCTGCTCGAGCAAACGCTCGGCAAGCGCGTGCAGCAACGTAACGTTCTCGGTCAGGATAACTTTCGCGGTCGAGTACGAGAGGTCGATCAGCCGGCGGACCTCGCGATCGATCTCCACCGCGGTATGCTCGGAATAGTCCTTGTTATGAGCGAGGTCGCGACCGAGGAACACTTGTTCCTCGCGACGCCCAAACGTCATCGGGCCGAGTTCATCGCTCATGCCCCATTCGCACACCATCTTGCGCGCGAGTTCGGTCGCCTTTTCGATGTCATTGCCGGCGCCCGTCCATTTTTCGCCGAAGACCATCTCCTCGGCCACCCGACCGCCGAAGAGCACTGCAAGCGAGGTCATCAGGTACTGCCGCGAATGCGTGTAACGGTCGTCGAGGGGCAACTGCTGAGTCACGCCGAGGGCCATTCCGCGCGGGATGATAGTGACTTTGTGCAGCGGGTCGCCGCCCTTTTGCAGCGCCGCCACCAGCGCATGACCGGATTCGTGATAAGCAACCTTGCGACGCTCATCGGTTGACATGACCATCGAGCGGCGTTCGGCGCCCATCAGCACCTTGTCCTTGGCCAGCTCGAAATCGGTCATCTCGACCTTTTCCTTGTTGCGACGAGCGGCCAGCAGGGCGGCTTCATTGACGAGATTCTCGATATCGGCGCCGGCGAAGCCCGAAGTTGAACGCGCGAGCTTGAACACATCGACGTCGTCGGAGAGCGGGACTTTGCGCGTATGCACGCGGAGGATGCCCTCCCGTCCGCGAACATCGGGACGAGGGACTACCACGCGGCGGTCGAAGCGGCCGGGGCGGAGCAGTGCGGGGTCGAGCACATCGGGGCGGTTGGTCGCCGCAACGAGGATGACGCCCTCGTTGGCCTCGAATCCGTCCATTTCGACCAGCAACTGGTTGAGCGTTTGTTCGCGTTCGTCGTGCCCGCCGCCGAGGCCGGCGCCACGATGACGTCCGACCGCATCAATCTCGTCGATGAAAATGATGCAGGGAGCGTGCTTCTTGCCCTGGACGAAGAGGTCGCGAACCCGCGAGGCACCGACGCCAACGAACATTTCGACAAAATCAGAACCCGAAATCGAGAAAAAGGGCACGCCCGCTTCGCCCGCAATCGCACGCGCGAGTAGCGTCTTGCCGGTTCCCGGAGGACCGACCAGCAGGACACCTTTCGGAATGCGCCCGCCGAGGCGAGTGAAGCGCTTGGGATCCTTCAGGAACTGGATAATCTCTTCGAGCTCGTCCTTGGCCTCGTCGATCCCGGCGACGTCGGCGAAAGTGACCTTATGGGTATTTTCGGTGAGCAGCTTGGCGCGGCTTTTACCGAAGGACATCGCCTTGCCACCACCGATCTGCATCTGGCGCATGAAGAAAATCCAGACGCCGACCAACAACAGCATCGGGAACCATTGGACGAGGAGAACCATCCACCATGGATCGGAATCGGCGGGGCGGGCGGCGATTTTGACACCCTTATCGCGCAGGATCTTTACGAGATCGGGGTCCTGCGGCGCGTAGGTCTTGAAGTGTTCGCCGCTGGAGGTGTCGCCTTGAATAACGTTGCCTTGAATCGTAACCTGGGCAACCTCACCCTTTTCGACATTGTTGAGGAAATCCGAGAAGATAATTTCCGGGGAGCGCTGCTGCGTGCGGCTGAAAAAGTTAAACAGCAGCAGGAACATCAGCGCCACCACCAGCCACAGGGCGATATTGCGTGAAACCTGGTTCATGTCTCGAAAGATCGTAGCACGCCGGTTAAATTCTTAGCAACGAGGTGTTTTCCGTTGTAGCGTCCCGCTGGACAGTTAAGCGCAAGATGGTTTGCGTCGCCGAAGTGACCAATGCATGACGGCTACGGACCATGCCGGGAACCCAAAGCAAGCCGCAGTCCGCCTCGATAAGCGGCCACGTCGCACGGCTTGCCCGAACAAGCTTACAGTCAACAAAAACGTCCTGAATCTTGCGGGTCCCGGTCATTCCGAGCGGTGCGATACGATCGCCTCTCCTGAAACCGCGGACGATCAGCCTGCGGCCAATCCCGACGGCATCGAATAGCGCTTCGAAACGCTGGTGACGGGGCATCGAAGCCTCACCTGGAAAGCCGCGGTCGCCCGCCCTCAGCGTGCGCGCATCAAACGTGAAACCGGCCGCGGGGACCGCAGTCACCCCGTCGCGAGATAATTCGACCTCGAATGCTGGGACCTGGTCAGGCTCGCCAGACGCCGAAGCCGCCACGACTTGTTCGAGCAGCACGGCCCCGTATTCGCAACGCAGACGCCATCCGCCCGGGACAACGGCAATCGATCCCGACCTGCCGACAGTGCATAGACGGCTCATCCGCTCGATATCGGCGCGGTAGATACGGCGGAGGTCACCGATTCGCAGGCGCAGCCACTCGCGCAGGGTCGCATTGGCAAGCGCCCGATGAAGCAGGGCGAAGCCCGTTAGGTCGAGACGGTCGGGCGAGCGCAAACGTCGATGAAGTTCAGCGCGCGCCTCGCGGGCAAGGTAGTCGTCGAGCGAGCGCATCTCCAGCGCGAGTCCGGTGAGCCGGCGGTGCAGTTTGGGTGCATAATCGCGCTCAAGCATCGGAAGCAAATCGTGGCGGATGCGATTGCGGAGGATCGTGCGCGACAGATTACTGCCGTCGATGACGTGCGCTTGACCAATGAAGTCGAGATAGGCGACGACCTGTTCGCGGCGCAACGTCAGCATCGGACGCACGATGCGTCCCGGGCCCACCGACTCCATCGCGGCGAGGCCGGCGGCGCCGCTGCCGCGCAGCAACCGCATCATCACGGTTTCCGCCTGGTCGTCGGCATGATGGGCCAAGGCGATATAACGCGCATCGAAGCAGTCTGCGGCGCGATTGAGGAAACGGTAGCGCAAGTTCCGAGCGCGCTCTTCGAGGTTGGAGGAGTTCGCCAAGCCGTCCGCAAGCTCAACTGACAGCTCAATTTCGAGCCGCTCGCAAAGTTCGCGTACGAAGCGCTCGTCGCGGTCCGATTCGGCGCCGCGCAGGCGATGATTCAGGTGGGCAGCGGCCAATTCGAAGCGGACTCCAAGGAGCCCGTCGCGCAGGCGATGGAGCGCGTGGGTCAGGGCGACCGAATCTGCGCCCCCCGAGAGCGCAACCAGAATGCGGTCGCCGTCGCTCACGCCGATGCGCGAGAGAGACGCTGCAATTGTCCGCTCGACGAGATGGATCCTCCGGCTCATGGCCAGTCCATTATAGCTCAGACGTACGACGACGCCGGAACGGATCGGGCGGCGTGCTCAGCGAGGGAACTGCTCGAGAAGATTGAGGATCACATCGATACCGGGGAGGTTGACGTCCAGATCCTCCTGAAGCGTCCGAATCACACGGGCGCGCCGCAGCGCCTCACGATCGTAGAGCGGCTCGTTGCCGGTTGTGCTGTCGCCGAATCGCGCGGGCCGGATGAAATCCTCGCGTTCCCAGACCTCCAGTTGGCGCTCGCTGATGCCGCTCAGGAAACAGAACGCATGCCGGCTGACCAGCGTCACGTGACGGCTGGTGCGGGAAGTGCGGGTGCGTGAAATACGGCGGGCCATCGGTCTCACTCTCTCGTCAATTCCGATTCAGTTCGTGTCTCCGGATTTCGATGCGAGTCTGAAACATCATGCGGAGCAGCCCTGGACGTCACTCGCGCATCAGATCCTCGCGTGGGTCGGGAACCGCGCGAGCCTTGCGGCGGTCGGCTAACTGTTGCATCAGATCGCGCTCTTCCGCGGTGAGGTCGGTGGGCGCCAGCACTTTCAGTTCGTACATGAGATCGCCCGCGGCGGCCTTGCCGCGTCCAGGGATGCCACGCCCCTTCAGGCGCATCACACGGCCGGTCTGGCTCCCGGCCGGAATCTTTAGCGCGACGCGGCCATCGAGCGTCGGCGCGGTAACCTCTGCACCGAGCGCGGCCTCGTAGTCCCAGACCGGAAGTTGGCAGCGAACGTCGCGCCCCGAAACCGCGAAGACCCCGTTGGGGCGAAAATGAATCGTGAGGTACAGGTCCCCGTTCAGTTCCGGCCGCGAGCCGTGACCGCCCTGCCCTTTCAGGCGGATGCGCATGCCTTCGGTGACTCCTGGTGGGATCGTCACATCCAGCGCACGGCGTACGGGGATGACGCCGCTGCCACCACATTTAGGGCAAGGGTCGGCAGAACGGATTACGCGAGTGTTGCCGCGCTTCTCCTCGCGCGCGACCATCCCGGTGCCGTGACAGTTGTCGCACTCGTCGGTCGCGGTGAGGTTGAGCCGACGCTGGGTGCCATGCACCGCGTCTTGCGGATTGATTTCCACTTCCGCCTGCAAATCGGGAGCGCGGCCTCTGCTCCGCGCACCGAAAGTCTCATCGAGGTCGTCGCCGTAGCCATAAGAGGTGGAACGTCCACGACCGCCGCCGCGTCCGGCAAAAAAGCGCTCGAAGAAGTCGCTGAAGCCGCCGCCGGTGCCACCCGCGTCGCCTCCGTCAGCGCCCGTGAACGGCCCGCCGGCCCCAGAGTAACGCCGATAGACTTCGTCCTGTGGAGTTCCGCGCTCCCAATCCGCGCCAAGCTCGTCGTACTTCTTCCGCTTCTCGGCGTCCCCAATTACCTGGTAGGCCTCGTTGGCTTCCTTGAAGCGGCGCTCGGCGTCCTTGTTGTTGGGGTTGACGTCTGGATGGTATTTGCGGGCGAGTTTGCGATAGGCGGTCTTGATCTCCGCCTCGGTCGCGCTGCGCTCGACTCCGAGCACCTTATAGTAGTCCCTAAACTCCATTTTTCACTGTTCGACGTTCGCTGTGCTCGATAGGTAGAGCTGCGAACCAGAACCAACCTCCAGCCTCTTTACCTGGAGTCAACGTTCGCGTTGCTCGATCTTCAGAACTGCGAACGAGGACTTACCCCCTTACCTCTACACGGAACTTCAACGTTCGCGTTGCTGGGCAGCTCAAACGGCGAACCAGAACCTCCACCCGAACTCGCAGGGATAAGATGCTCACGATCATCGGCTGCTGCAAGCATCGCCACATTTCGAAAACTTGGACTGAACCCAATGGCGTCGATGACACGGCGGTCGTTGGCAAGAATATGACCGTTGGCGATCATGACTACTGCGCTGAGCGCGACTGCGGCGCGGCGCGCGAGTCGATCTCTTCGCGCACTTCCTTGAGGCGCGCTTCGATCGCGCGCAATTCGACTTCGAGGCGCGACTGCCTACGCCAGATGAACACCACGTAAAGAAAGATCACCGCGAAGATGATCGAGTAAGCAGCGAACAGGTAGCCAAAATTGTCCATCAGAAATCCCCCGCCGCGGCGTACGCGAGGTTCAGATCGCGGGCCATCGTGGCGAGTCGCGTGCGCATCCGGAGCGTGGCGAAACGCAGAATCAGGAGCCATACGAAGAGCGTGGTGAAGGCCGCCAGTGCGACCAGCAGCGTCGCGACCATGCGCGGGTCCTCGAGGCCGTGGCCGCCCTGGCGCGTGACCAACACGGCGGGATGAATCGTGCGCCAGAGGCGGACGGAAACCACCACGACCGGAACGTCGGCCGCCGCGACTATACCGATCACCGCAGCAAAGCGCGCAACTTGCGGCGTATCGTCGGCCATAGCTCGAAGCATCAGGTAGCCGCCATAAAGCAGCCACAGGATCAGCGTAGTCGTCAGGCGCGAATCCCAGGTCCACCAGGTGCCCCAGATCGGCTTGGCCCAAATCGAGCCAGTGACCAGTACGAGCGTGCAGAAGACCATTCCGATTTCCGCGGCGGCGTAGCCAAGGTCGTCCCAGATATCCTGCCCCAGCCATAGGTAGAAGATCCCGCAAATCGCGACCAGTCCGAACGCGGCGAAAGCGACCCAGGCGCAAGGTACGTGAAAATAAAAGATGCGCTGCACGATACCCTGATCGGCCTCCGTCGGCACAAAGACGAAGACCATGTAGATGGCCGTAACCATCAGGAGCGCGGTCAGGGTTCCCAGCGCGAGGTTGAGACGATTATTCATCGAGCACTATTGGTAGCGGATTGCGCGGAGGATCGAAATCACCCGAACGGAAGGCGCCCGACGTAAGCGTAAAGTAAGGATGGCCGAAACTGGACTTGCTTGCGCGAGCATCGGCGTCATCGCCTAGTCTTCCGCAATGACGTGGTCGAAGAGCAGGTAGCCGGTGGCGAGGAAAATCACGTCGAAGGCGATGAGAATTTTGAGCCATGGGGCGAAGGCGCTGACCGGCGCGCCGGTGAGCGCCGCACCGCTCGCCTTCACGCCCGCGATCAGGGCCGGAACGAACATCGGCACGGCGAGCAACGGCAACAGCAGATCGCCCGCGCGAATGCGGCCGGAAATGGCTGCAAGCAGAGTCGATAGGGCCGAAAAGCCGAGCGCACCAAGCGCGATGATCGGCGCGAGGCGCAGCAGACGCGAATCAAAATCGAGATTGAAGAACAACACCATCAGGACGACCGCAGCGACCTCGGCGATTGCCATGAAGATGAAGGCGGCGAGTAGCTTGGCGACATAGAGCGCGCCGCGATCGAGCGGGCTCAGCACGAGCGCGCGGAGGCATCCGTTGTCACGCTCGGCGAGAATCACGCGGGTCGCGCCCGTCATCCCGGCGAAGATGAGCGCGATCCAGAGCGCCGCGGCGGCAGTGGGTGCGTCGCGCACGCCGCCGGCGGGATCGAGCGCGAAAACCATCACTACAAGGATGAGCAGCGAGAGCGCGATCAAAGCTATAGTGCTTTCGCCGCTGCGCGCCTCAAGGCGCAGATCCTTGCGCAGCACCGCGACAAATCCGGTCATCGCATAAACCGGGGATCACCCGGCCTGCCGCACGGAGGCGGATACACCGCTCGGTTCCGCGCTCAGCGCGAGCAGCCGTCCTCGCACGATTTCGTATTGGTCAAAAGTGAGGCCATCGATTGCGATCGGCTGGTGCGCGGTCAAGACGATTGCGCACTGGCGCGCGACCGCATCGCGCAGGAGGCCGGCGACTAGCGCGACACCGTCGGCATCGAGGGCGGCGAACGGCTCATCCATCAGCAGCACGTCGGGATGGGTCAACAGGGCGCGAGCGAGGGTAAGCCGCTGTTCCATCCCGCGGGAGAAAGTACGCACACGAGCGTCGGCGGCGGACGCGAGGCCCACCCGATCGATCCATCGAGGGATTTCAGCATGCGCGTCCTTGAGACCGTAAAGGTCCGCGTAGAATTCGAGGTTCTCGCGCGCCGTCAGATTTGGATAGAGGAAGCTCTGATGCGTGACGACTGCGAGCCGCCGCCGCGCGGAGGATTCGAGCGTACGGCTGGGATGACCAAACAGCAGCGCCTCGCCGGCGGTTGGCGTCGAGAGCCCGGCGAGGAGCCGCACCAAGGTGGATTTGCCGGCGCCGTTGCGGCCGACGATCATCGCGGCTGCGCCGGGCGCGACCGCAAGGTTGACGCCGCGCAGGATGGGAACGGCAGCAAAAGTCTTGTCGAGCCCGCGCGCTTCGATCAGCGCCGCGTCCATTATTCGCCTCGCGACGCGGAGCGCACGGCGACGGCATTGAGGTCGGTGCCGCATTCCGAGCAATAGTTATAGCCGGCAGCGACACGCACGCCGCATTGCGGGCAAAAGTTGACGACCGGCTGGCCCGCGCCGATGGCGCGGGACAGCCGGCGTGCGGGCTGCGGCCGTGGCGGCGACCCCGAACCGGGGATCGCCG
>DASXFX010000171.1:0-20309 GCA_036489375.1 Binataceae bacterium (SeqCode)
TTACAAAGGCAAAATGCTGGCGGTCCATGGCAAGCACACGGCGACGCTGCTGCCGGACGGGAATGTATTGATCGCGGGCGGTGGCGACGCGAGCGGAACCGCGCAGGCGAAAGCGGAAGTCTACGACTCCGCCAGTGGCAAATTTGTTCCGGCCGCACCGATGAATTTCGCCCGCCAGGAACATCGCGCAACACTGCTCCCGAACGGCACCGTGCTGATCACAGGCGGAGTTGACGATCACGGGCAAGTGCTTGCGACTGCCGAATTATTCAACCCGGTTTCGCGCAAATTTACCCTGACCACGGCGGCATTTCCGGTCGGCGGAACCAACATGAGCCAGGGTCGCTATGAGCATGCGGCGGCGCTCCTCCCCAACGGACATGTCCTGATTGCCGGAGGCGGTGGCGGCAAAGGCACCAGCAACACCGCCGAGCTCTACGACCCATCGCTCGGCACTTTCACCTGTATCGGTGGCAAAAATACGATCGGAACGCAGTGCGCCGGCGCGATGAATGACTATCGCAGCGACGCAGTTGATACGGTGCTACCTGACAGTGAGGTGCTGATCGCGGGGGGCTACAATTTCCATCTGGGAACGGCTCACAATCTGGCTGCGGCCCAGGAGATAGCCGGCGGCGCGAGCGTTCCGTTCAACGTGCTGTGGAGTGCGGAAGTATATAACCCAACCGCGGGCCGCTTTGTTTCGACAGTCTCGATCGCCCAGGCCCATTTTGGCGCCGCGACACACTAGTGAGCGCCGCTTCGGATGGAGGAGTTCGCTCGGCTAACGTGAGGGCCCGTTTGTCGATTCGGATCTCGCTAAAGCCGAAGCCACGACGACGATCTAGACCGCAATATAGGATTGGCACCCACGCCGATAAGGCGCACCATCACTATGTAGGCGAAAATGAAAGTAAAGAAGTTTTCCGCGCTGATGCTTGCCGGATCAATCTCATTGAGCCTCTGCGCGTTTGCATCGGTCGCGCTCGGCCAGACCCCCGGGCCCTCGATTCCGGGAGGCCCGCGCACCACCTATCCGAGTTCAGCCATCGGCAACAATTCGGGCGGACCGATCTCCGGGCCACTCCTTCCCGGACCAGCGGCGATGCCGTCCTCGGCCGGTGCTCCAACGCCGGCTGCGGGCTCGACGGATTCAAACAGCGTCGCCAATAGCACTGCGTCGCCCTCAGTTTCGACGGTCCCGGAGGGGACGGTGAATCATTTCAACATTCCACCTCCGGGAACCGAGGGCATGAAATCGAACGCCAAGGATATGCCCCTGCAGTAATCCTCGTTTCGCCCACGCCGGTGCTGCCGTTGTGGTCTCTGACGCACAGGGACGGGTGTCCGCGAGCCTTTAATTGCCTATTTGGTTGCCCGTTCCGGTTATTTACGAATTATGGCGACTGTAGAGCCAAATGAATCGGCGCAATGTAGCTATAATCGACGTGCTTGCGGTTTGCGAGCATGTTTCCAAAACTCACGCTTTGTGAGCTTCGAAAGTCACGCTCGCCCGATCCCATTCGCGGACCTGATGAACGTCGCACGGATGCCTCGCCAGCGTCATGGCCGAAGCAATCGCGATCGCGTTGCGCGGATATTGCCTTGCCTTGACATTGGATAGGGCGCCAGTCTATCCAAGACGGTTGATACCTTTAATTCGGCGTGAGGAACCATAGAACATGGCATTACTAGAAGGCAAAGTCGCGGTCGTTACGGGCGCGGGCCGCGGAATCGGCCGTGAAGAAGCGTTATTGCTTGCGAAACAGGGCGCTAAAGTTGTGGTTAACGACCTCGGCGGCCACTTTGACGGCACCGGTCAGTCCCGTTCTCCCGCGGAAGACGTGGTCAAGGAGATCCGCTCGGCGGGCGGCGAGGCAGTCGCCAATTTCGAGAGCGTCTCTGACTTCAAGTCGGCCAAGCGCATCATCGAATGCGCCACCGACAATTTCGGTAAGATCAATATCGTCGTCAATAACGCCGGCATTTTGCGCGACCGCATGATCTTCAACATGAGCGAAGAAGACTTCGACGCGGTGCTCGCGGTCCATCTGAAGGGAACCTTCAACCTCGCCCGCCACGCGTCCTCCTACTGGCGTGAACAGCACAAGAACGGCAATCAGCTCAACGGCCGCCTGATCAACACCAGCTCCGATTCCGGCTTGCTCGGCAATGCCGGCCAAAGCAACTACGGCACCGCCAAGGCCGCCGTCGCGACCTTCGCGATCATCGTCGATCGCGAAATGGCGCGTTATGGCGTTACCGCCAACGCGATCGCGCCGGTCGCCCGCACCCGCCTGACCATCGACGCGACCCCGCAAACCGCGGCGACGATGCCGACGCCCAAGACCGGCGAGGTCGATCGTTTCAGCCCGGCGCACGTCGCCCCGCTCGTCGCATGGCTTGCCAGCGACGACGCCAAGGACGTTCATGGTGAAGTCTTCCGCGTCGGCCTCGGCAACGTCTGGCTGATGAAGGGATGGCATTCGGCGACCAAAGTTACGCAGTCGGGGCCGCTCAAGTACTGGGATCCGGCAGACCTAGGCAAGCACATCAAGGAGCACCTGTCCAAGGGCCTCACCAGCAAGGAAGGCCTCGCCGAGGTGCTAACCGGCAAGGTCTGAAACGCGTGAGTTCCGATAGTTCAAATGGAAGCGCGGCCCATCCGGGGCCGCGTTTTCGTTCCGTCCTGCTGATTTGTGCGGCCAATACCGCGCGCAGCATCATGGCGGAACATCTGATGTTGCGCGAGCTGAGCGCCCGTGGCGTCCAGCACGACGTGCGCGTGCGCTCCGCGGGTATCGCGCCCTATGCTCGCGATGGCGCGCTGGTCTCGCTCGACACCCGGATGACCTTGCGCGATATCGGTATCGATATCGGCGACGAAGCGACCTCGACCGACCTCAAGCGCCATCCGGAGTTGCTCGAACAAGCCGACCTCGTAATCGCGATGACCGATCAGCAGGCGCAAGACCTGGCTGCGCGATTTCCGCTCGAGGATTCACTTACTGTGCATACGCTGCGATCCTTTGCCGGCGAGGCCGGCGATATCGATGATCCGTTCGAACAGGGCGACCTCGTGTTCAGCGAATGCCGCCGCGAAATCGAACGGTTGATACCGCGCGTGGTTGACCGCCTGCTGCTTTCCGATCGATAAGCCCGGAGGAGGGCATATGGAATTCCTCAATCCAAGCGACCAGGAAATTCACGCGATTCTCTCGCGGCCAACCACCGTGGCCGTAATCGGATGTTCGGACAATCCGGATCGCGACTCCCTGCGGATCGCAATGTTGCTCCGCAACAAAGGCTTCCGCGTGTTCCCGGTGAATCCTCAGCTCAAGCCCGATGCCTTAATCGATGTGCTCGGCGAACGCTGCTACCCCGACCTCGCGTCGATTCCCGACCCGATCGAAATCGTCGATGTCTTCCGGCGTTCGGAATTCGTCGCCGAAGTCGCGCAGCAGGCGATCGCAAAAGGGGCGCACGTGCTGTGGTGCCAGTTGGGCGTGATCGATCTCGACGCGGCGCGGCGCGCACAGGCGGCCGGCCTGACGGTCGTGATGGATCGTTGCCCCGCCATCGAATACCGCCGCCTCTTCTAAGAGTTGCTTCGGGCGCCCAGGTTAGGTAACCAACTTTTCTTCAGGACGAAGCCCGCATCTTACGAAAGGGAAGTCTGAAACCTCCACGAGGTTTCAGGAGAAATAAAAACTCCGCGTTCTTCAACCGCCAACTCCGCATCTGGGTTTCCTCCTTGGCGCAAAACCGCGACAATCTGACTGCGCCTGGAGCGAACACTATTCGCACACTCCAGTCGTTCGCGCTCCGAAAAGGACGAAAGTAGTTGAAAGCCCGCAAATGGCGCACGCTCGCAACCGAACGCGTTTTCTCCACCCCGATCTTCGATCTCCATCGGCGCCGATCGGTCCACGCCAGGCGCGGCGAGCGCGACTTCTTCGTTATAGATCCGACCGACTGGGTGAACATCATTCCGCTCACTGCCAAGCGTGAGGTCATCATGGTGCGCCAGTTTCGCCACGGTATCGGCGGCTTCACACTTGAGATTCCGGGCGGCATGATCGATCCCGAAGATCGCAATCCCGCGGCCGCCGGGCGGCGCGAGATGCAGGAGGAATGCGGCTACGATTCCGATGACATAATTCCGCTGGGCCGGGTCCATCCCAATCCCGCGATTCAGCCGAACTTCTGCTACTCGTTTCTCGCCCGCAATGTTAAACAGGTCCGCGAGCCGCATTCGAATCCGGACGGCTCCGAAGAAACCGAGGTCGTGACGGTACCGCTCAAGAGCGTCAAGGAATTAATCGCAAGCGGCAAGATCACGCACGCCCTGGTGATCGCGGCCTTTTCGTTCTTCGATGTTTACAATCCACCGCCCCGTACCAGCCGCAAGGTTCCACGCTTTCCGCGCCGCTGATTTAGCGGCGATCGCATCCAAGCCATACGTGGACCTCGCTATGACTTGCCCGAGGGGTCTTCCCCAGCCCAGCCATGTCAACCGTGCAATGTTTCCCCACAAACGGACGGCGAACATGTTTCACGTGAAACAATTCGCCTCAATTTCGCTTTTCGGCACTACGGGTTAATAAAGATGCCAATCGGTTATCAAAGCCGATCGCGCTTCGATGGGATCTATGGAGTTGGATCGACTGGAACCGAACTAGGGCCCCCGTAACGGCGTCGCAGCAGCACGTAGGCCGGCCACGCACCCAGCGCAAGTACGATCGAAATGACCAGGTCAGCCGCACCGGCATCATGGGACACCGCCAGGCCGAAGGTCGCTACCCAGATCGCGATCGGCGCGACGACTACGGCGATCAGCGCGGGGCGTCCGCCGCCGATAACGAACAAGCCAGTACGATCGGGACGCGATCTCCGCAAGCTGATCAGCGCCCACATTTCGAGCATCAACGCGCCCATGTAAAAGAACACGTCAAGCACGACCAGTGCGACGAAGCCCAACGGCACGAGCAGCGAAAACACCACGCAGCAGACCACGATGGAGGTTGCGGGCGTCGCTCTATCTGCCCATATACGCGCCAGGCGTCGCGGCAGGTAGCCCTCGCGGGCGAGCACGTACGGCATCCGCGAGACCCACAGCATCGCGGCGTCGAAGATCGAGAAGGCAGAGATGGCGCCGCCGGCAACCAATGCCATTGCAAGCATGGGACCGCCGAGGTTGCGGCCGATCTCGACGAAGTAGCCGAGACGCCAGGCGGCAGTCGAGGATGCGCCCGAGAGCGACACCGCCAGCGGCAGCAGATAGCCGATCGTGACCAGCGGCAGCGCGAAGGCGATCGCGCGGGCGTAATTGCGCCGCGGGTTTTCGATTTCGGCGGCGACCACGCTGAGGTTTTCCCATCCGCTGAAATTCCAGATGACGACTGTGAGCGCGCCGCCGATCGCGCCGAGCAGGTCGCCGCCGGGAATCGTTTGCGCCGGCAAGTGCCAATGAACCAGACGCGGGAAGCCAACCATCACCATCGCAGCGAACGGCGCCAGGATCGCAATCATCAATACGATCGAGGTGTTTCCGACCGGCCGCACGCCGAGAATGTTGAGCGCTCCGGAGAGCCATACGAGCGCAATTCCGACGGCGATTTGCGCCGCGGTTCCGAGCGGAAAAACGAACCCGAGATAGGCCGCGATCAGGACCGGGTAGATGGCCATGTCGGTCGCCGTATAGAGCAGCGTCATATAGGCTTCGACGAAGCCCGCGAACGGCCCTAAAGCCTCGCGCACCCAATAGTAGAAGCCGCCCTCGAGCGGCATTAGCGCGGTCAATTCCGCCGCCATCAATGCGGTCGGCAGACTGAGCGTGAGCGGTACGATAAGGCACAGCGCCAGAGTCAGGCGCGCGCCGCCGATCTGCACAGCGTCCTCCAGGCCGTAGGCGCCGCCGCTGACGACGAGGTACATCAGGGCGACCAGCGCCACGATCCCGAGGCGTCGCGCCGGGCGCGGATCGATCGCGTCGCCGGCTGCCGGGCTCGCGGCCTGTACTGGCCCGTCGGCCGAACTCAACGTGACGGATCCTGAGGTGCAGGGAAGGCTAGCAAGCGGGGCCCGCCGGGCGCCCGGACCGCGCCGATTTTCGCAGCGGGGGATTGCACCGCAACGCTGTGCCGCGCCACACTAACTGTGGCGGCGATTGGGATGGGCCGGTGGGCTGGATTTCTTTGCGGCGCAGTATGGGGAGAAGGCGCACGCCATGGATTGCTGGAAGTTGTTACGTTGACCGTCAGAATTCGCTATGTTAGCTAGATCGCGAGCGCGTTCGCAAGGTTTCAATCCCCAAATGAAGTTATTTGCCCAATGGGCATTGGCGTTTTTCGCAGCGGCAACAATTTCCATTGCCGGTTGCGCAAGTACCGGTTCTTCTGGGCAAAGCCCGATTCAGGCGGTCAGCAACGACGGCAGCCGGCCCTTCGGGGGGGCGCCAAACGTGCAAATTCCTCCGGCCGCGTACGCCATGGGCGCGTACCTGAAGGCCGAGGTTGCCACTGATAACGGCGATCGTCAGAAAGCCCTCAAAGAGTACGAAGAGGCGGTCAAATTCGATCCGCACAATGCCGCCCTGCATGTTCAAGTCGCGACGCTGTACGTGCGCGACGGGCGCCTCAAGGAAGCGCTCGATCAGGTCAACGAAGCGATCGCACTCGATCCGACCAACGACCGCGCGCGACTGCTCGCGGCGGGCATCGATACCGCGCAGGGCGACGATAAGGGCGCAGCCGAGCAGTACCAAGAGGTGATGAAGCTCAATCCGAAGAATCAGGAATCATACCTGTTCCTCGGCACGCTCTACGCAAAGCAGGGCGATTACACAAAGGCCGAAGACACCTTCAAGCAGCTAATCGCGCTCGATCCGACGTCCTTCCTCGGCTATTACTACGCGGGCCGCGTGATGGTCGGGGCGAAGAACTACCCGGCCGCCGATGCGTACTACCAGAAGGCGCTCGACATCAATCCGAATTCACAGCTCGTGCTGCTCGACGTGGCGGTATTGCGGGAGTTGCAAGGCCGGCCGAAGGACGCGATCGCGCTCTACGAGAAAATACTGCAAACCGATCCCACCAACGATGAAGTGCACAAGCGGTTGGCGGTGCTCTATGGCGGTGACAAGAACGTCGATGCGGCGGTGGGCCAGCAGCTTCAGCATCAGGAACAGCTCGAGACCAATCCGGCCGATACCCGCACCAAAATCGGACTGCTGTTCTTTGAGCGCGGCGACTTTGACCGTGCGGCGACCGAATTCAACTTGGTATTGGGATCGGAGCCGAATGACTATCGAGTGCATTACTATCTCGGCACCGTTTACACCGAACTCGGCGAGACCGACAAGGCCAGCGACGAGTTCAAGAAGATTCCGGAAGACAACGAGCATTACGTTGAGGCGCGCCTGCAGCTCGCCTACTTGAGCGACAAGGACAGCAACTACGATCAGGCCATCACGTACCTGAAACAAGGGTTGGCGAAGAAACCCAACGATCCGGAGATAATGGGCTACCTGGTGGGTGTTTACCAGGAGAAAAAGGACTATCCGAACGCGATCGATCTGGCCAAGCAAATGGTCGCGCTGCAGCCGCGCAACGACAAGTATCACTTCACTCTTGGCGCGCTCTACGACGAGGACAAGCAGAAGAAACTTAGCGCCGACGAGATGAGCAAGGCGATTGAGATCAATCCGAGCAATGCGCCTGCACTGAACTACCTCGGATACTCATATGCGGAGGAAGGGACGAACCTCGGCGAAGCGGAAAAGCTGATCAAGCGCGCGCTGGTGATCGAGCCAGAAGACGGATTCTACGTTGACAGTCTCGGCTGGGTCTATTACCAGAAGGGCGAATATCAGAAGGCGGTTGACCAATTGGAACGGGCAGTCAACCTGACTAACAGCGACCCTACCATCACCGAGCATCTGGGCGACGCATACAACAAAGTCGGCAAGGAGCGCGACGCCCGCCATCAGTATGAGGATGCGCTCAAGCGGACCCAGGATGCAGATCAGATTCAGCGTCTCAAGGTCAAGATTGCCGCCCCAGTTGCGAACGAACAGCACGCCCAGCATTAAGGATACGGCCGCGCTCGCGCGACGTGCGCTGATCCTCGCAGCGAGCTTGTGCGCCCTCAGCCTCAGTGCGTGCGCGACCGTGCCGCGAACCAACATTCCGCTGGCGCAGGCTCACGATCTATCGGTTTTTCTGGCCGACCGCGACAACGTGGTGAGATCGATGCAAAGCGCGGCGGTGATGGAATACACGGGCGGCGGACAGCACTTCAAGGCGCGCGAGAATATCATCGTGCAAAGGCCCGCGAGCATGCGGGTCGAGGTGATGTCCGTGGCCGGCGTCGCATTGGTGGTGGCGGCCGACGGCGGACAGATTGCGGTTTACGATCCCGGCAAAGACACCTTGATGCAGGGCGCGGCGAACGCGGCGACACTCGAACGCTTTGCGCGGATACCGATGACGCCCGACGCCGCCACCCGTTTGCTGCTCGGACTTTCCCCGGACAGCGGCATGCTTGCATCTCCGCCCGATTCGATGACCGTCAATGGCGACAGCAAGATACTCACTTACCATCAGCCGGGCGGAGTCATCGATGAACTGGGATTTGACGGCGCCGGCAATCTCGAGATGGTGCGGGAGACCCAAGCCGGCGGACGCGTCGCCTACGAAGTACATTACAGTGACTATCGCGACGCCGGGAACGGGATCAAATTTCCGCAGCAGGCGGCGGCAAACTTTCCCAAGACCGGGACCACCGTGAAGTTTCGCTTCGAAAATCCGTCCATTAATCAGGATGTGCCGGATTCCACCTTCGTCCTGTTGCCGCGGTCCGGAACGAGGCGACTCACCCTCGGAATGGCTACGCTTACGACGGGCGCCGCACGAGGCTAAATGCGCGTGAGCGTGTGCCCTTCGCGCCTTGCGATCGTGGTGTTTGCGGCAT
Organism: Binataceae bacterium (SeqCode); assembly: GCA_036489375.1. Classification (GTDB taxonomy): domain Bacteria; phylum Desulfobacterota; class Binatia; order Binatales; family Binataceae; genus JADMIL01. The sequence continues at coordinate 8,974 of DASXFX010000171.1, forward strand.
TTGTCGCGATGATCGCCGGATGTCACGTGAATCGGGCGCGCAACGATCATGCGGTGACGCAAACGCTGTACAGCTCAATGGTCAGCGACCCGCGGACCTTCAATCCGATCCTGGTAACCGACTCGGCTTCCGGTCAGGCCGTTGGCGATTTGTTCGAAGGACTGGTGCGCATCAATCCGGTGACTACCCTGCCCGAGCCGGGACTGGCGGAGAGCTGGGAATTGGGCGACGGCGGCAAGACCATCACGTTTCATCTGCGTCACGACGTCAAATGGTCAGACGGCGTACCATTCACTTCCCGCGACGTAGTTTTCACGATGCGCGTAATTTACGATCCGAAGGTACCGAACAGCGAAGTGTTTTCGATGACGGTCGATGGGCAGCCTATCAAGGTCGAAGCGCCGAATGACTATACGGTAGTGATGCGGCTGCCGCGGCCCTTCGCGCCGCTGTTCTACTCGATCGGATTCGGTATCATTCCGGCGCACGTGCTCGAACCCGTATATGCGGCCGGTAACTTCAATCACACGTGGGGTATCGACACGCCGCCGGACAAGCTGATTTCGCTCGGCGCCTACCAGATGGATCGCTATGTCGCGGCGCAGCAGATCGCGTTCAGGCGCTATCCGTCGTACTGGATGCGCGACGATCACGGTGGCCAACTGCCGCGGCTGCACGGACAGGTACTGTTGATCGTGTCGGATCAGAATACTCAGTACCTGCGCTTCAAGGCGGGATTGACCGACGTCTATTCGCCTCGTCCGGAAGAGGTAAACGGCCTGCGCGAAGACAGCGCGCGCCTGAACATAACGCTCAAGCAAGTAGGTATTGATACCGGGTCGCTGTTCTTCGCCTTCAATCGGAATCCGCGGCACTACATCAAAGAAGGCGTGACCGATCCGCGCTATAAATGGTTTACCGATCGCAACTTCATGCGGGCGCTGGCGCACGCGGTCGATAAGAGCGGGATTATCAACCTATGCTTTCACGGCCTCGCAGTGCCGGCGACTTCCGACACTTCTCCGGAAAATAAAATCTTCTACAATCCGAACCTCAAAGATTACGCCTACGATCTTGGTCTGGCGGCCAGGATCCTCGATGAGGCCGGCTACCGCATGCTCAGGCCGGGCGTGCGCGGAGACCCTCAAGGACATCCGTTGGTTTTCAATCTGACCACGAATACGGGTGTGGGCGTGCGCGATCAGATGTGCGCGATTTTCAAGCAGGACCTCGCGCGCCTGGGGATTACGGTCAATTACCGGCCGTTGGAATTTGTCACTTTGGTGAAGGCGCTCGATTCGTCGTTCGATTGGGACTGTGTGCTGATCGGCTTCACCGGGGGACTCGAGCCCAACGACGGGGCCGATTTTTTGCGCTCCTCTGGAAACCTGCACCTGTGGAATCCATCGCAGCCCAAGCCCGCTACGCCGTGGGAAGCCGAGATTGACCGCCTGCTCGACCAGGGCACGACGGTGATGGATCAGCGTCAACGCGCGCCGTTCTACTGGCGCATCCAGGAAATCCTGCACGACCAGTTGCCGATAATCGAGACGGTGCGGCAAGTTGACTACATCGCGTACCGGAACACGCTGGAGAATTATGATCCGACGGTATGGGGACTATACAAACCGGAATGGATTCAGTTTCGCGCGCAATAGTCACTCGGATAGTCACCGCGAATAGCTAATAGGCAATGGCGCGCTTTCTAATCAAGAGAATTCTAATGATGATCCCGCTTATGCTCGGGATCACGTTTATCTCCTTCATCGCGATGTCGCTGGTGCCGGGAAACTTCGTGACCAACCTGGCGCTTGACCCGCACATTTCGCCGCAAGTGATTAAACAGATGGAAGCCGAGTTCGGTCTCGATCAGCCATTGATGGTGCGTTACCTGCGATGGCTGTGGCAGGTAGTCCATTTGAATTTCGGCGTGTCGCTCGCCTATCGCGTAAACGTCACGAGCCTGATTGGGTCGCGCGCCGTGAACACGATACTGCTTTCGCTCGCGAGCATGATCTTTTCGTGGGCGTTGGCGATCCCGATCGGAGTTATCGTGGCCGTGCGGCATAACTCGATGCTCGATCGCGGTCTGTCATTTTTCTCATTCCTGGGCATGTCGGTGCCGGCGTTCTTTCTGGCGTTTTTGGCGATGGATTTTGCGCTGTGGAGCGGAGTCTTTCCCGTGGGCGGCAGCTTCTCGCCCGATTACGCTTCACTCGACGCCTGGAGCAAGATCGCGGATCGCGCCAATCATTTGATCTTGCCGACGCTGGTGCTGGGCGTCGCGGGTGTGGCTTCATTGATGCGATTGATGCGATCGCAAATCCTGGAGATCAAGAATTCGGAATTCGTGCGGACGGCGCGGGCCAAGGGTTTGCCGGAGCGTACGGTCATCTACAAGCACGTGCTGCGCAACGCACTCAATCCATTCGTCACGATGGCCGGTTACGGACTCGCCGATTTGCTCGGCGGTGCGGCGCTGGTCGAGACCGTGATGAATCTGCAGGGACTCGGACTGTTGCTTTTGAACGCTGTCAGATCGCTCGACGTGCCGTTGGTGATGGGATCGGTGCTGATGGGCACGATTCTGCTTTTGGTCGGTAATCTCCTCGCCGATATCGCGTTGGTCGCAGTCGATCCGCGCGTCGATTTTTCCACGCTCGCCTCGCAATGAGTGCGCTGCCGAAATCGCTCAATGATGCGATCGCGTCGCCTGCGCCCGCCGGCGGCGCGAGTTCACGATTGCGCAACGCCGCCCACGCCGCGCGCCGTGAATGGAAGGGCGCGCCGTACACCGTTCGCATCTCGATCTTTTGCTTGCTGCTATTCTATCTGTTCGCCGCAGCGTCACCGGTGATCGCGCCTTACGATCCCGCTCAGCAGTACCGCAATCTGCCCGATTGTCCGCCGATGCGACTCCATTTCGCGGCACCGTCCGCGTGGTCGCACGGATTACTGTTCACGTACCCGATGACGATGAGCGACGCGATGGCGCGCCGCTTTTCCGAAGATCGCAGCCGCCGCATCTGGATTCGCCTTTTTCATCGCGGACATCTGTTCACTACCGACTCACCTGATGATCCGTACTTTATGCTCGGCAGCGAGAACCTCGGACGCGATCTCTTTTCGCGAATTGTATATGGCGCGCGCGTCAGTATGTGCATCGGCCTGGTCGGCGTCTTCATCAGTTTTTCGCTGGGTATCACGGTCGGCGCATTCTCGGGCCTGATGGGCGGCATGACCGACAATCTGATTATGCGCTGGTGCGAGATCGAGATGTCGCTGCCGAGCTTTTATTTCCTGCTCGCATTAGCCGCAGTGATTCCTTCGGGCATGAGCACGGTCGCGACCTTTTTCATGATCGTCGCGATCATGGCATTCATCGGTTGGGCGGGGTTTGCGCGCGTGATCCGCGGCATGGCGGCTTCCGTGCGATCGGCCCCTTTCGTTGAAGCCGGGCGCGGGCTCGGCGCTTCACGCACGCGCCTGTTGGTGCGGCACGTGATTCCGACGGTGCTCGGATTTGCGGCGGTCAACGCCTCGCTCTCGATTCCGGGTTACATCCTCGGAGAAAGCTCGCTCTCGCTGCTGGGCCTCGGCATCCAGGAGCCGGCCTCGAGTTGGGGCAATCTGCTGTCGCAAGCGATGGATCCGCAGAATATCGAGCACTATCCGTGGGTGTTGATCCCCGGGATTTTCATCTCGGTGGCAGTGATGGCGTTCAATTTTCTCGGCGATTACATGCGCGATCGGCTCGATCCCGGCAACTTGCGCTGAGGCGCATGACTGCGCTAGTTCGTGAAAACCGTCGCGATGTGAGAATCTCAGTTTTGCCGTGACACGCGCGCCCACAAGTCCTAAGATCGCTCGCAGTTCACCGGCGTGTGCGCACGCGCCGAGGGCGATCGAATTGATTGGTGCAAAGTGAGCGCTGCTTCGAAAAAACCGGTTCCAGTTGCCGACGAATTGAGCCGCCCCTTCTGGGCGGCCGCGCACGATCACCAGCTCGCGCTCCAGCGCTGCGACTCGTGCGGCTACTATAATCATCCGCCGCGGCCCTTTTGCGACGCCTGTCTCGCGCAGGAATTGCACTTCGTCCCGGTGTCCGGACGGGGCACCGTGTACGCCTTCACCGTGATGCATCAGCGCGATGTCGCCGGCTTCGAAGACGAAGCGCCGTTCATCAATATTGTGGTCGAACTCGATGAGCAGCCGCGCTTGCTGATGGTCTCGAATCTGCCGATTTCGGAACGCTCGAGAGTCACTATCGGAGCTGCGGTCGAAGTCTATTTTGAGGATCGCGGCGATAATGTCGTGGTGCCTCAGTTCCGGATCGTATAAACCGCACCGGGGAATCGAGCGGGAGCAATCGAGATGTGGCAGGGAAAGGGAAGGACCGCGATTGTCGGAATCGGCTATTCCGAAATTTCGCGGCGGCCGCAAAAACCCCTCGGACTACTCGCCGTCGATGCGTGCCGTGCTGCGATTACGGATGCGGGCCTGCGCCACGATCAGGTCGATGGACTCGCGACCTATCCCGAGTCGCCCTTCGCCGGCGCCGGCAATCGCGATGGCGAGGACGTCGTCACCGTCAACTGGGTAATGAATCATCTCGCGCTTGCACCGGATCTTCGCTGGTATGCGCAGATTGAGACCGGCATGATAGCCAGTCCGATAATCGAAGCGGTGAACGCGCTTATCGCGGGAGCTTGTGAGTATGTACTGGTGTGGCGCGCGCTCCATCGTCCGCGTCCGCGCGCTGGTGGAGGAACGGGCGGCGCCGGTGCGCCGCGCGCTTCGGGCGATGCTCAATTCGCTGCGCCCTACGGCGCCAGCTCGATCGTGCAGACCCACGCGTTCGCGTGGCAGCGCTACATGCATCGCTACGGCGCGACGCGCGAGGCGCTGGCCGCGCTCGCGCTCAACAGCCGTCGCAATGCGAACCTCAATCCGCGCGCATTCTTTTTCAACGAACCGATGTCCCGCGATGACTATTTCAAATCGCGCTGGATCGCCGAACCACTATGCCTGTTCGATTGCGACGTGCCAGTGGACGGATGCGTCGCGCTGATACTCACTACGGCCGAACGCGCCCGCGATCTGACTAATCCTCCGGCTTACATTGCGGGCTACGGACAGAATACCGCCAGTCGCCGCACGCTTCTGTACTACACCCTCGACGACTACATGGCCTGCGGCGGTTCGCTCGCCAACAAGCTCTGGGCGTCGGCCGGACTCGGTCCGCATGACATGGATGCCGCGGAACTTTACGACGGCTTCAATCCGTCAACGCTCTATTGGCTGGAGGCGGCGGGTTTTTGTGCGGAAGGAGAGGGCTCTTCGTTCGTGCAGGACGGGCGCATCGCGCTGCAAGGCGAGTTGCCGGTAAATACCTTCGGCGGCAGTCTGAGCGAGGGCCGCATGCACGGCATGGGGCATATCGCCGAGGCCGTGCGGCAGGTTACCGATCGCGCCGAACAACGGCAAATTCCCGGCGCTTCTGCGGTCTGCGCGATCGACGGTTCTCCGATGCTTCGCGGCAGTGGCATTATAGTCACTCGCGATCCCTGACTGAGTAATGAGGAGGCGCAAGCGTGGTAATGAGTACACATCTTTACGAGGTTCTCGAACGCCTGATCGCCTTCGATACAGTGAGTACCCACAGTGATGTTCCCGCGATGGAATATCTCGCCAGCGAGCTCGATGGCGCCGGTTTCGAGACCGAGCTGCATCACCTCGATATTAACGGTGTGGCGCAGGCGAATCTGGTGGCGTGGGCCGGACCGCCACGCCCCGATGGTTTGATCATTTCAGGCCATCTCGACACGGTGCCGGTCGTAGGACAGCCCGGATGGCAGCGCGATCCTTTCCGCGTCGAAATCGCCGGCGGTCGCATCTTCGGACGCGGCACTTCCGATATGAAGGGCTTCCTCGCGCAATGTGCCGAGGCCGCTCGCACCATCAGTCGCGAGCGCCTCACGCGGCCGCTCGTTTTCGTCTTCACTGCGGACGAGGAAGTCGGCATGCGCGGGGCTTCGAGCGTCACGCCCGCATTGCAGGATCTGCTCGGTGACGTGCCGCGTCCCAACCTCGCGTGGATTGGTGAGCCGACTTCGCTCGCAGTCTTCCATGCCCACAAATGCGTTACCGCTTTCGAAGTGCGCGTGCGCGGGCGCGGCGGCCATAGCGGGAATCCCGAACTCGGCGTCAACGCGATCGCCGTGATGGGCAAAGCGCTCGACGTCATCGGCCGCCTTCAGGCCGAACGCCGCAGCAGTCGCAACCAGGACTTCGCCGCGATTTTCCCCGAAGCTCCGTACGATGTATTGAACTTCGGCACCATCACCGGCGGCATCGCCGGCAATATCATTGCCGAGCAGTGTACGATGCGAATGACGTATCGCTCGCTGCCCGACGCCGACCCGTTGGCGCTCTACCACGAAATCGAACGCCGCCTCGCCGAAATCGATACGCACGATTATGGCTCGCTCGATCACATTGCCGCGATTGAACTCGGCCCTCCGGTGATTGCGCCGCCGCTGCTCTCGCCTCGCGATACTCCGCTCGAGCGCGCGCTCTTCGATGTGACTGGCGCCGATCGCGCCAGCGGTGCGCCATTTGGCACCGACGGCGCATGGTTTGCCCGCAGCGGAATCAGCACGCTGATATGCGGTCCCGGCGAATTTGCGCAGGCGCATCAGCCCAACGAATCGATTTTACAGGATGCGTTCGAGCGCGGTCCCGCAATGGTTATCGGCGTGGTCGAGCGGATGTGCTGCCGCACCGATTGACCGGGTCTTGCGCGCCCGATCGAATATTATTGTCAGAGTTCGGGCGCCCTTGAGCGGGCGTGTCGCGGCAGGTTAGCGTACGCCGGCTTCGCTCAGGAAGTCGCCGACGATCCGATTGAAGTCCTCGGGCTTTTCGAAGTAGGTCGAATGCCCCGATCCGGGCACCTTGACGAATCGCGAGTGCGGAATCCGCCGCGCCATCATTTCCATCACGTGCGCGGGCGCTAGCGCGTCTTCTTGGCCGACCAGCAACATCGTTGGGATGCTCCGATCGACAATCGCATCTACGCGATGCTTGGTCGTTAACAGCACCTGCAGCAGGTTGGACGGCACGTGCGTATTCAGTCCGGAAATCTGCTGATAGAGAAAGCATCGAACCGGTTCGCGCTTCGGAAAATCGGCCGCATACGCGCGCGTCAGAATATTCGCGAGGCCGCCCTTGCTCATCTCTCGCAGCTTCGCTTGTTCGCGAGCGATCTCCGGATCGTCCATTCCCGCGGTGGTGTCGCACAGCATTAACGCATTGACGCGATCGGGGTAGGCCACCGCGAAACCCAGCACCGTCCATCCGCCCATCGACTGGCCGGCGAGTGCGGCTCGCTCAATCCCGAGATGGTCGAGCAATTGACGCAGGTCCTCGACAAAGGCCTTGGGACCGGGTTCCTCGTTGACATCCCGCGAGGCGCCGAACCCGCGATGATCGAACGTGATGCAACGAAAGCGCTGCGCCAGTACCGGCACATTCTGCCACCACGAAAGATGGCTGCCGCCGCCGCCGTGCGCGAGCACCAGCGCCGGACCTTCGCCGTGAACTTCGTAGTAGAGGTCGATTCCGTTGATCCGCGCGTGAGGCATGATTGGCTACTTGGTTGGACTCGGTTTGTTCGGATTCGTCGGCGGGCGCGCGGCCATATCCATCAGTCCCGCGTGCTCTACCTTTGCGACCAGCCGATCGCGAAATTTTCTGGTCGCCTGGATCTTCGCGTCCGCCATGTTGTTCGCATGGATCGGTTCAACCGACCCGTCAACGAAAATCACCTTGAAGAGCATGAGCCGTTTCCCCCGAGGAACGATTCATCGTTCCCAAATATGGCCCCCTTTTCGCGCCGATCATAGCAAATCGAATTTGCGCTCTGGAAGAGGATGCCCTCAAGCTACGGGATGCAGCCGCAGGCGGCCGTCAACTACGATCGCACCTTTGCCGGGAGCCAGCAGTTTTATCGGGTTGAGATCGAGTTCGATCAGCTCCGGGACAACTTCGACCAGCGCCGACAGCCGCATCATCAGCAGGTTCAGCGCCGCGCGATCGCCGGCCGCGCCCCCGCGATAGCCGTCCAGTATCCGGCTCGAACGCAGCGAGCGGACCATTTCGTCCGCGTCCAGATCGCTCACTGGATGGAGCCGGAAGGACGCGTCCTTGATCAGTTCGACCATCGCGCCGCCGAGTCCGCAGACTAGCAGCGGACCGAAGGTCGGATCGCTGGTGACGCCCGCCATCATCTCGATGCCGCCGTTGATTTGCCGTTGCAGCAGAAGGTCTTCCAGCTTCGAACCGATCGCCACAGTGCGCTCTTGCAACGTGCGCACCGCGTCTGCCGCTGCTTGCGTCGAATCGATGTCCAGGATTACGCAACCGACGTCGCTCTTATGGATCAGGCCCGGCACGATCGCCTTGGCCACCAACGGGTAGCCGAGGCGGTTCGCAACGTCGCACGCGTCGGCGACCGTAGTGCGCTCGGCCAGCGCGACCTCGATACCCGCGGCGCGCAACATGATTGCGAGGTCGGTCGGCCCGAGCCAGCGCGAGGTCTCGGCGCCCTCCAGCGCGCGATCGACCACCGTGCGAATCGTTTCGCGGGCGAAGCGCCCGAGAGTCAGGACTTCGCCGCGAGGACGCGCGCGCCATCGTCCGTAGCGATTCGCCGCCGCCAACGCCATCGCCGCATTCTCCGGGAAACTGTAAGCGGGAATCGCACCGCGCGCGCCCTGGTTCAACTCCGCCGGCGGCCCGGCCGTCGATATGAACACTGTCAGCACCGGCTTGTGCGCGGGTACCGCCGCCGCCCCCCGAGCAATTCCGGCCGCGGCCGCCTGCGGCTGTGTCACGATTGGTGGAATGTAGATGGCGACGACCGCATCGACGCTCGGGTCGTTGCCGACCGCGGCGATCGTCTGCTCGTAGTCGTTCGCGCTCGCCCCCGCGGTCATATCGATCGGATTCGCAAGCCCCGACGCTTTGGGCAGGAATTTGCGCAGCTTATCGATCGTTCCCGGCCCCGGCAGCGGCAGCACCAGTCCGCGCGCCTCGCACGCATCCGCCAGCATAATCGCCGGGCCGCCGGCATTCGTCACGACGCCCACACGCGGGCCCGCCGGCACCGGCTGCATCGAGAGGATCGCGGAGACGTCGAACAGTTCCTCGAGCGTGGCGGTGCGAATCACCCCCGCCTGCTCGAACAGCGCATCGACCGCAATATCGAGGTTCGCCAGTGACGCCGAATGACTCGCGGCGGCGCGCGATCCTGCCGCCGATCGTCCGGACTTTACCGCCACGATCGGTTTCTTGTGCGCGACCTCGCGCGCCAGTCGCGCAAACTTCAGCGGGTTTCCGACGCTTTCGAGATACAACACGATCACCGCCGTGTTCGGATCGTCGGCCCAATATGCCAGCAGGTCATTGTTCGAGACGTCGGCGCGATTTCCCGCCGAGATGAAAGACGACAGGCCCAGATTGCGCTGCCGCGCATGATCGAGGATCGCGATACCCAGCGCGCCGCTTTGCGAATACATGCCGAGGTTGCCGGTCGGCGGCTCCACTGGCGCGAAGGTCGCGTTGAGCCGGATCGCGGGGTCCGTGTTCAGCACCCCCATGCAGTTCGGCCCGACCATTCGCATCCCGGACTGGCGTACGATCTCGAAGATGCGCTCCTGCCGCGCACGGCCCGCATCGGAAACCTCGGCAAAGCCCGAGCTGATAATGACCGCGGAATGTACTCCCACGCGCGCGCACTCCGCGATTTCGGCTTCCACGGTTTCGGCGGGTGTGGCGATCACCGCCAGATCGATCGGGGCGTTGATCGCGCTTACCGATCGATATCCCGGCAGCCCCTGAACTTCCGTCGCATTGCGATTCACTGCGTAGATTGCACCGTTGAAGCCGAAACGCTTGAGGTTGGCGATAATCGCGCCGCCAATTTTTCCCGGATCGCGCGAAGCGCCGATCACCGCGACCGATTGCGGCTTCAGAATCCAGGCCACGCTGCGCGCCGTGGCGAACCATTCGCGCGCGCTGCTCGCCTCGATCGATCCCTGGGTTTCCTCCGTCGGAAAGTTGACGTGGATGACGCCCGAGGAATTGGACCGGCGCACCTTGAACCCGCTCTTGCTCAGAACTTCGAGCATCCGGTTGTTGTCGCCCAGCACGTCCGCTTCCAGTTCCACGATCCCGCTCGATCGCGCGATACGGCTGAGATGATCCAGCAGCAGGCTGCCGATGCCGCGTCCCTGATGCTCGTCGGTCACGGCGAACGAAACCTCGGCATGCGTTGGATCGGCGCCGCGGATGTAGCGCGCGACACCGATGAACCGCTCCCCGCTCGCGTCGCGTAAAGTCGCTACCAGCCCGACGTGCCCGACGAAATCGAGTTGCGTCAGGCGCACCAACTCCTCGTCGGTCATCGTGCGCTTGATGCCGAAGAACCGATGGTAAATCGACTCCTGGCTGAGGCTCTTGAAATGTTGCAGCAGGCGATCGCGATCGTCCGGACGGATCGCGCGAACGTGGATCGACCCGCCGTCGCGCAGGACTTCCTCGGCGCTGTAGTGAGCGACGTCGGTGATCGGTTCCTGGCTCATCGGACTGCGGCGCGCGCGTCAACCCCGGCCATCCGTCTTGAGATCAAATGGCTCGCGTGCGACTCATCCATTGTAGCATGGAGAACCCGCCACAGATGACGCGGTAGAGGTAGCGATGGCAGCGCCCAGGCATATTCTCGACGGCTTCAAGGTCCTCGACTTCACTCAATACATTGCGGGACCCACGGCGACGCGCATGATGGCCGGAATGGGCGCCGAGATCGTCAAAGTCGAAATCGCGCCGGCTGGCGATCGCAGTCGCGAACTGCCCCTGATCAAGGATGGCCGCAGCGGTTACTACATTCAGCAGAATATTGGCAAGAAAAGTATCTGCGTCGATATCAAGCAGCCCGCCGCGCTCGCGCTCATCAAGGATCTGATTCCGAAGGTCGATGTAATGGTCGAGAATTTCGCGCCCGGCGTCATCGCGCGAATGGGCTTCGACTTCGCCACCGTCAAGGCGCTCAATCCCAAAATCGTCATGTGCTCGATTTCGACTTTCGGACAGCAGGGGCCGCTCGCCCGTTTGCCGGGCTACGATTTTATCGCACAGGCTTATTCGGGTATCACTTCGATGATCGGAGAGGCCGACGGTCCGCCATTCTTCCCGACCGCGGCACTGGGCGACGTGAGTACCGGCGTGCACGCGGCACTCGCGATCGTCTCCGCACTACTCCATCGCGAGCGTAC
>DASXFX010000187.1:0-6368 GCA_036489375.1 Binataceae bacterium (SeqCode)
TCTTGAATGGCCCCGGCATCCGCCGCAGATAGCCGTCGTGTGCGAACGGCCGCAGCATCAAGCCACCGATTGCGCTGAACAAGCGCAAGGTGCGCGGATGTTGCGCGAAGCGGGCGAAGCGCCGCACTCCGGCGCGCGCACGACGCGCGTCGCGCGGCCATTTTACCGGCGGCTGCGCCAGATTCTCCTTCCAGCGCAGGTGCAGCAGGATACGCGGGATGTCGATCTTCACCGGACAGATGTCACGGCAGGCGCCGCACAGAGTCGATGCGAACGGCAATTTCGCCGCCGCACTACCGAACAGGTTCGGACTGACGATCGATCCGATCGGGCCCGGATACGGCGAGTTGTACGCGTGTCCTCCAATCCGCCGATAAACCGGGCACACATTGAGACACGCGCCGCAGCGCAGGCAATAGAGCGCCTCGCGCATCACCGGATCGGCCAGCATCGCACTGCGCCCGTTGTCCATGATCACGACGTGCATCGCGCGCGGGCCGTCCAGTTCGCCGTCGCGGCGCGGACCACTGATAAAGTTGGTGTAGGTCGTGAGCTTCTGCCCGGTCCCCGTGCGCGCCAGAATTTCCAGAAAGTGCGACAGGTCCGCGAGTTTCGGAATCACCTTCTCGATTCCCATCACGGCGATAAAGGTCTCGGGCAGCGTGCTGGTGAGGCGGCCGTTGCCTTCGTTTTCAATCAGCACCAGCGTGCCGGTCTCTGCGATCGCGAAGTTGACCCCGGTGATACCCAGGTCCGCGCCGAGAAAAATCGATCGGAGCCGTTCGCGTGCCGCCGCCGTCAGCACTTCCGGCTCTGCGCTATACGCGATGCCCAGTTGATCGGCGAAGAGCTGCCCGATGTCCTCCTTCGACAAATGGATCGCCGGCGTGATGATGTGCGACGGGCGTTCCTTGCGCAGTTGCACGATGTACTCGCCGAGGTCGGTCTCCACCACCTTCATCCCGGCCTCTTCCAGCGCCGGATTCAGATCGATCTCCTCGGTGGTCATCGACTTGCCCTTGACCACCCGCTGCGCGCCGGCCTTGCGCGCAACTTTCAATATGTAGTCGCGGGCCTCGGCCGCGTCCGCTGCGACAAACACGCTGCAGCCGTTGGCTTCGAGCTTTTGCTTGAGTTCGATCAGTAGCTCATCGAGGCGGCCGATGGCGTCTTCCTTGATTCGCCGCGCGACGTCGCGCTCGCCGTCATATCCCGGAAACTCGGCGCGCATGTGCGCGACGTGATCGAGATGCCGTCCGGTCGAATTTTCGAGCTTGCGCCGCAGATCGGCGTCGGCGACGCCCTTGCGGCTCGTCTCCAGAAAATCCGGCACTGGTACTGGTTTAGCGGCGGCCATGCGCGATTCTACCGCAATCTCCCGCCCGCGTAATGACGCTAGGACACTCTTTACCGCGGGCGATGCGGAACGACTTCTTTATTTTGCGGGTAACATTGATGCCTGCCGCTTGCGAACTCAGCACCCGCACGCGGCGCTGCGAGGAACGCGCGCTCAATTGATGCGTGCGACTTGCCGCATCAGGCGCATTACCGATTCGCGTGCACCGTCCGCATTCGGATGCTCGGGCGCCTGCGTGATGAAGCTCTGGAAGTCCTCGAGCGCAGGGCCGAAACATTCGAGCCGCTCGTACACCGTCGCGCGTTCCAGCAGGTCGTCGATCGCGCGCGGCTCCAGCAGCAGAATCCGATCGAGTGCGGATAGTGCCCGCGACCAGTCGGCGCCGCTCGAATAGATATTCTTCAGATTCCGCAACATCCGGCCGAGGATATGACGCGCGCCGACCGCCTTGAGCATCGCCGGATTCACATCCACCGGCTGCCCGTAAATCTGCGTGAGGCGCGCCTTGATTTCGTCGAGGCTCAGAATCGCGCCCGCGTTGAACGGGTCGATGATAAGTTCACCGCGCTCATCGACCGCCTTCACCAGGAAATGAGTCGGGAACGAAACTCCGAAAAGGTTCAGGCCGAGGCGCCGGCCGATCTCGATATAGAGTACCGCGAGCGTGATCGGAATGCCGAGGCGGCGTTCCAGCACGTCGTTCAGAAACGAGTTGCGCGGATCGCCGAACGCGTCGCGATTTCCGTCGAATCCCTTCTGGCCGAACAGAAACTCCGAAAATAGCTGGACCTTCTCGATCGTATCCTCACCGGCGCGCACGATCGGTTCCGCTTCGCGCGTGAGGTCGGCAATCTGATCGAGATACTTCTCGATATCGAGGTCCGGGTATTCCTCTTTGGCGATGAGCAGCGCCCCGCGCGCCAACGGAATCGGCTCGCGTGCAGTCAAGGTCGAGAATTCGCGCCTGGCGTCGTTCATAGATACGTTACCGCCCGCCTAAGTGTTATTCATTGCGCGACGCCGCTCAAGCGAAAGCGTGCGTAATTGCCGTCTCGATTTCTTCGAGGACCGCCGCGTCCGGCTCGCGCAAACGCGCCGCTTCGAGCGCCCGCCGCGCGGCCGCACCGCCGATTTGTCCGAGCGCCCACGCCGCATGCGATCGCACCAGCGCTTCGACCTCGCTCGCAAGCGTGCGCGCCAAAATCGGAATCGCCGCCGGATTACCACTATTGCCAAGTACCACCGCGGCGTTGCGCAGCAGTCCGCGCCGCTTGGTGCGCTTGATCGCACTGCGCGCAAAGCGCTGCCGAAAGCCGTCATCGTCCAGCGCCATCAGTTCCGCCAGCGATGGCGTCAATTCTTCATTCGTCGGCGCCGCACGAGTGTGATCGTCGTTCCAGGGGCAGACCTCCTGGCAAACGTCGCAACCGAAAATCCAGTTGCCGATCTGCGCCCGCATCGCCAACGGAATCGCCCCCCGATGTTCGATCGTCAGGTACGAAATGCACAGCCGCGGCTCCAGCCGATAGCCTTCGGCCAACGCCCCGGTCGGGCACAGATCGAGGCATCGCCGGCACGTTCCGCAATGTTCCCGATAGGGCTCGCCGCTCGCCTCGAATTCCGCATCCGTCAGGATTTCCGCCAGGAAAAAATACGATCCGTTGTAGCGATTGAGGATGTTGGTGTTGCGCCCGATCCAGCCGAGGCGCGCCTCCATCGCCCACTCGCGCTCGAATACCGGCCCCGTATCGACATAGACCCGCCCGCTCGCGCCTGGAATCGCGACCGTCAGCGCCTCGGCGACGACGCGCGCCTTCGCCAGCACGATGTCATGATAATCCGGGCCGATCGCATACGCCGCGATACGTCCGCGCAGCTCCGCCCGCCAATCCAGCTCCCGCGGCCGCGGCGGTGTGTACGGAAACGCCAGGCTCACCACCGATCGCAATCGCGCGTCGATCACCCGTGGATCGATCCGCCGTTCGGGCTCCCGCGCCAGCCATGCCATCTCGGCCGCGCGACCTTCGCCAATCCATTGATCGAAGAACTCGCGCCGCTCCGGCAACGCTCGCAAAGGTGCGAAACCGGTCAATATAAAGCCCTGTTCCGCCGCCGCTGCGATGATCCGCTTTTCCGCCTCTCTCACCAATCGAAGTATAATCCCGCCGCGACCCCCGTCCCATCACCCGCAAAGGCAGTTGCGCGGGGTGGCACCGGGTGACCGTTTTCCGCTACCCTCGGATGCGCAACGGCATAAGTTGAGTTATAATTACCGTGTGATGCGGGCTGCCGGCAGCTAGCCGGGCGCCCTTCCATCGGAGGCTTCGATGTCAGAGGAACTCCATCAGCAGGAACTGAACGACAGCAATAACGCTGCGCCAGCGCTCCCCGGCGTGAATCTCACGCCCAAGGCGCTCGACGCCGTGCGCAAAATGATCGCGAAAGAAGGACTCAGTGCCGATCAGGGCCTCAGAATCTCGGTGGTCGGCGGCGGATGCTCGGGCTTTCAATATTCGCTCGGCTTCGACGGCCGCAAAGAAGGCGACACGCTGACCGTCCTCGACGGCGTCAACGTCTTCATCGACGAGATCTCGCTGCCTTATATTGCCGGCACCACCCTCGATTACGTCGAAGGCCTGCACAACGCCGGCTTCCGCTTCGACAATCCGCGCGCCAGCCGCACCTGCGGATGCGGTTCGTCGTTTAGCGCATAGCGCGCATCACCCGATGTTCGCCAGCCGACGACGCGGCCGGGCTCTGCTCCCGGACCGCAGGCGGAGTTGCGTCTGCCAGTGAAAGACCTGGAGGGCAAGGGCATTATCGTCACCGGCGCCACGCGCGGCATCGGCCGTGCGATCGCGCTCGAAGCGGCGCGCCGTGGCGCCAACATCGCCTTCAATTTTCTCAAAAGCGAACAGCCCGCCGCCGATCTCAAACGCGAAATCGAGGCGCTCGGCGTCAAAGCCATCGCCGCCCAGGTTGACGTCGGCGATCTCAAGGCCGTGCGCGAAATGGTCAATGCCACCAAGAGCGCCTTCGGCCATATCGACGGCCTCGTCAATAACGCCGGCCTCACCCGCGACAAGCTGCTCGTGATGATGTCCGAAGACGATTGGAGCGAGGTCATTCGCACCAACCTCACCGGCGCTTTCAACTTCGCGCGCGCCGCGGTCTTCATGATGATGAAAGCCAAGCGCGGCTCCATCATCAACGTCACTTCCATCAGCGGCTTGGTCGGGATGCCGGGGCAGGTCAATTACTCCGCCTCCAAGGCTGGCTTGATCGGGATGACCAAGGCGATGGCGAAAGAGGTCGGCCGTCTCGGCGTCCGCGTCAACGCCCTCGCGCTCGGCTTTATCGAGACCGACATGACCGCCGCTCTACCCGCGGAGAATCGCAGCGCTGCGCTAAACATGATTCCGCTGGCCCGCTTTGGTCAGGTCGAGGATGTCGCCCCGGTCGCCGCCTTCCTCCTGTCGGACGCGGCCGCCTATATAACCGGCGCCGTGATCCAGGTCGATGGTGGACTCGCGATGTAGCTAAGGCGAAAGTGTGTACTGCGCATTGTGCAGAGCCGTGCGCCATCGAGCCGAATTCAACTTGAACTACGAATTAACGCTATCGATAATCAGAGCAGGTATCAGGCGGTGAGCGAAACTATCTTCGAAGAGCAGGAAGCCCCGCAAGCTTCCCGCGAGTTGGCGGAACTCAAGACTTCGCCCGACTACGTCGCGCCCTTCGAAGTCATCCGGCGCCGTGTAATCGACGATTTCAACGAGGGCCGGATGACCTGCGACGCCACGCTGGTGCTGCGCATCGGCGACGCCGAAGTGACCGAAGCCGCGCGCGGCGTCGGCGTCGTCCACGCCCTCGATGTGGCCCTGCGCAAGGCCTTGCTCAAATTCTTTCCCTTCTTGAGCGAAGTCAAAGTGACCGAGACCTACGCCCACGCCACCGGCGAATCGACCGAGGCCGACGTCATCGCCGTCAACAAGTTCTCCGACGGGCGTCTGACCTGGACCACGCTGGCGAAGTCGGCCAACACCATCGAGGCGCGATGGCAGTCGCTGGTTGACGGCTACGAATGGCGCATTATGCGCGAGCATAATCGGCTCCATCGGATGAGCCGGATGCCGGAGCACGCCAAACAACGCTGAGGATCGAGGGTGCGAGAACATTCGGGCCGTTCATTGAAAACTCGTTGTGGGTGTCAGCCTGACTAACTCTTTCTTCACGGCCGCGCCAATTCGCTCACCGCAGCGGATTCGCCCGGCCTCGATGAAAATGATTACCCGACCGCGGCGGATTCGCGCGGCCTATTATTAAATTGTCATCGCTCCCCGATACCGCCGCCGCTCATCCGACCGTCGGCCAACCCGTCGCTAGTTCACCGACCGAAATGCCGCCCACCGGCGGGCGCGCGCGCCCCGGCCGCATCGCCGTCATCTATGACGGCGAATGTAGTCTCTGCCGCGTCAGCGCCGAGGCCGTGCGCGTCTTCGATAATTCCGACGCTATCGATCTGATCGACCTCCACGACGCCGACGCGCGCGCCGGCTTCCCCGCTCTCGAGTTCGACGCCCTGATGGACGAGCTCCACGTGGTTGACGATCGCGGCAACGTCTCGCGCGGAGCCCGCGCCGTCAACGAGGTCCTCCGCCATCAACGCGGCCTCCCCGGATGGTTGGCGTATCTCTGGTACGTGCCCGGCTTCGCATGGATGGCCGACCGCCAGTACAAACGCATCGCACGATCGCGCTACGGCGCCCGCCGCACCCCCCATGCGCACGACGCAGGGAGATTCACCGATGGGTAAGAATTGGTTCAGGAACTCAAAATTATAGCTTTTTATGAAACCTCATGGAGGTTTCAAACTTCCCGTTGGGTTTAATGCGGAAGGTAGCGCTGGGCTCCGGCTGCGATGCAGCCGAGCTAACGAGTCTGTGAGGTGCGCACAAAATATTCCCAGTACGAACTCACTGGCGGTTCGCACTGAGTCACGCTTAAAGCC
>DASXFX010000188.1:0-15516 GCA_036489375.1 Binataceae bacterium (SeqCode)
GCGGTCCAGTGGTCGGTGATCGCGTGCGCGCCGGCAAGGGCATGGGCGTCGGCTCCGGCACCGGTAGCGCCGGGATGCTGCAGGACCCGGGTTTTGTCATGTACTATCAGGACGTGCAGGATCGAATTAAAAAGGCCTTCAGCTTTGCCGGCGGCAGTCCCGACCTGTCCGCGACCGTCACCTTTGGCATCAATCCGGACGGCACCCTCAACTCGCTCAAGGTGAGCCAGCGCTCGGGCGATCCGGCATTTGACGATTCGGTCGCGCGCGCGATTCGCGCCGCCGCTCCGTTCGGCCCGCCGCCGGAAAAATACCGCGACGCCTTCGCCGGCGGCGTTCCGGCAATCTTCAAGCTTAGCGATCTGGAATCGGGGACTGCGTCGGACAACTGATCGAATTCAAACGAAAGCGAGGCCGTCAACGAACTCGGCAACTGGGATGCTGCCCGCTGACATAGGATAATCTCGATCGTCGTAGATGATTACTGAATGGAAGCGCGCAACGTAACTGATCAATTTTATTCGCTCAGCGGAATTTTATAGCGTGGTGATGTGATGGGCGTGAGGAAGAGGCTTACCATTCTGGCCGCGATTTTCGCGTTCGCCCTGTCGCTCATTCCGCTTGCCGCCCGCGCGCAGGAATCCCTGCCGCCGATGCTCATTACGGCCGCGCCCCGCGCGCAGCCGATTGCCGTCTCGGCCCTCAAGAATCTCGGCGGCGACGATAGCCATCAGGTCAGCGCCACTTTCGACAAGGTCCTGATGCGCGACCTCACGCTGTCGAGCTTCTTTCGCATCATCGATCCGAAATCCTACATCGAGGATCCGCAGAACTCGGGCTACGACATTGGCCAATTCAATTTCGGCGACTGGACTTCGCTCGGTGCCGATTACCTGGTCAAGGGCTCGGTCACCCGCGACGGCGACAAGATCTCGGTCGAGGCGCTGCTCTTTGACGTCCCCCAGCAGCGCCGCATGATGGGTAAGAAGTTCACCGGCGATCCTCACGACGTCGGTGAAATGGCGCGACGCTTCGCCGACGCCATCCTCGAATCCGCCACCGGCAAACGCGGCCCCTTTGACAGCAAGCTCGCCTTCGTCTCCACCCGCGGCGGCCGCTTCAAGGAAATCTACGTCTCGTGGCTCGACGGTGGCAGTCTGTTTCGCGTCACCGACAACCCCACCATCAATCTCTTTCCGGGCTTCGACCGCAGCGTCAAACATCTGATCTATCTCTCGTACAAGAGCTACAGCCCCCACCTCTACCTGGTTGATTTGGAGGGCCAGCTTGAAACGCTGATCAACCCCGGCCTCGGCCAGGCGGTTGGCGGCGCCCTCACCCCGGACGGCGGCATCATCGGCGCCTTTGAGCGCGGCGGCCGCACCAACCTGTACCTCCTGACCCCATCGGGCAACCTGATTCATTCGCTGACCGATAATAGCGCGATCAACGTCAGCCCCTCGGTCTGCGCCGCCGGCGACCAGTTCGCCTTCACCTCCGATCGCTCCGGCACCCCGCAGATTTATACCGAAAGCCTCGACGGCGGTGACGCCCATCGCATCACCTACAAAGGTTCCTACAATACAGCGCCGGCTTTTTCGCCCGACTGCAAACAAATCGCCTACGAAAGCCGCGAGTCCGGCGGTTTTCAGATCTATGTCACTAACGCCGACGGCAGCGGCGGCCAGCAATTGACCCAGTCGGGCTCGAATGAGGGCCCCGCCTGGTCGCCCGACGGGCGCTATATCGCTTTCAGTTCCAATCGTGGCGGCGGCAGCAGGCTCTACCTGATGCGCGCCCATGACGGTTTTGTAATTGCACCTTTAACGGAGGGACAGGGTAATGACTCTAATCCAGCGTGGTCGTGGTGGATGGGCAGTTGAGGTGGGTGGGGTTTCCCGCACCTTCGCCACCGTACTCGTGATCGGGGCGCTCGCACTCGGCGGCTGCTCCTCGAAGAAGAACAATGGCGCAGGCGGCAACCTTCCGCCCAGTGGCAACGGGATGAACGATTCAAGCATGAACGGCGCCGGCAACGGTTCGCTGGAGAACTATAAGAACGGCACCATGGGAGGTAATGGAGGACCGCTCAGCGACATCCATTTCGACTACAATGCCTCAACCATCCAGCCGCAGGATAACAGTGTGCTGAAATCCAATGCCGACTGGCTGACCGCCCACGCGAACACCCATGTCCAGATCGAGGGCCATTGTGACGATCGCGGCTCCGAGGAATACAATATCGCCCTGGGCGCTCGTCGCGCGCAGGCGGCCAAGGATTATCTGAGCACGCTCGGTATCAGCGGCGACCGCATGTCAACGATCAGTTACGGTAAGGAGTTGCCCCTTTGCACCGAACAGACCGACGATTGCTGGGCACAGAATCGACGCGATCACTTTGCCGTCTCGCAGTGAGCCCTCGCAGTCCTGACTCCGTTGAGGTTCCCGCCCCCAGCCGCTGGTCGCGGTTGGGCTTGCTGGTGCTCATTGGCGCGTTGGCCGTGAGCGGATGCGCCATGCCGGATAACCAGCAGCAGGCCGGCGATGAGGATCTGCGCAACACCGTTGCCGCCGACCGCCAGCAGATCAACGCCCTGCAGGATCAGGTGAATCGGCTCAACGATCACATCGCCGAGATGGAGCACAACGGCGACGCCGATAGCGGCTCGAGCGCCGACGCGCAAAAGCTCGCCGCACTCGAACAGGAAGTTCAGGCCTTGAAGGGCGGCGCCGCCTCAACCACTCCCGGTGCGCCCCCGGCTCCCGGCGCTCCCGGTGCCGCCGCATCGGCGCCCGCTCCTGGCGGTCCCACCGACGCGAACGGCAACCCGCTCAATCCGCCTCCTGGTACCACCGTTGCCCCCAATGCTCCAGCAGGACCGGGCGCTCCAGTCGTTGCCGGTGCGCCGCCGTCCGGCGCTCCCGATATGGCTGGCCCGGGGACGCCTCCGCCCGCTAACGCCGGCAACCCACCGCCCGATAACGACGCCAACGAAAACGATTCGGACAATGATTCCGACAACGGCTCGCAAGTCGCTTCGAATGCCCCGCCGCCAGCCGCCGCACCGCCGGCTGCCCCCAGCCCGCCAATGGTCAACGGGGCGCCGTCATGGCGCGCGGCCCTCAATCAGGAGTTGATATCGGCGCAGTCCATCAACGATCCGGCCGCCAAAACCTATCGCGCCGGCCTCGTCGCGATGAAAGCGGGCAAGTATCCCAATGCCATCGGAGTC
Organism: Binataceae bacterium (SeqCode); assembly: GCA_036489375.1. Lineage (GTDB taxonomy): Bacteria > Desulfobacterota > Binatia > Binatales > Binataceae > JADMIL01. Next base: position 3,234 of record DASXFX010000188.1, read on the forward strand.
TTCCAGGGCCTCCAGCGCAAATACCCCAAATCGCCGCTCAGCGAGCCCGCTGAATACTTCTCCGCCTCCGCGCTTTACGAGCTCGGCAAGTTCGACCAGTCGATCCTGCAGTTCAACGATCTCGTCATGCGCTTTCCGCGCGGCCGCTTCGCCAGCGCCTCGCTGTTGAGCGAGGCCAATGCTTTCATCAAGATGAATGACCGGATTGACGCGCGGCTCACGCTGCAAAAGCTGATCAGCGATCATCCGGACGCGCCCGAGGCTGCGGTCGCCCAGTCCATGATGAATTCGCTCGCCAACGGCTGATCTTGACCTTGCGCAAAGAGGCATTACTTAAGCTTAATGAGTACCTGTGACTGTTCGGCCGGGAACCGACCGCGATGGAGATAGTTCGCGACTTCGAAGGGCTGCCCGCGCACCCCTACCCTGTGATTGCGCTGGGTAATTTTGATGGCGTCCACATGGGCCATCAGACCATCCTGCGCGCCGCCATCGATCGCGCCCGGCGCGAACACGGCACCGCCTTCGCCCTGACCTTCGATCCCACCCCGGCCAAGGTGCTCGCGCCCGACCGCGCCCCGCGCCTCATTCTCACCTCCGACGACAAGCTCGAGCTCCTGTGCAAGTCCGGCATTGATAGCGTCCTCGTCGCCAACTTCACCCACGAGCTGAGCCTGCTGACTCCGCGCGAATTCGTCCGCCGCTACCTCGTCGAGCGCATCGGCGTGCGCACCGTCGTCGTCGGACATAGCGTCAGCTTCGGCCACAATCGCGCCGGCAACGCGGCCGTGATGACCGAACTCGGCCGCGAGTTCGGCTTCGACGTCGTCGTCATCGGACCGGTCAACGTCGCCGGCATGGAGGTCAGCTCGACCAAGGTTCGCGAGGTCATCGTCTCGGGCGATTTGCGCACCGCCGCCAACCTCCTTGGCCGCCCCCACTTCCTCAGCGGTCCGGTCGTCCATGGCCGCGAGCGTGGCCGCAAGATTGGTTTTCCCACCGCCAATATCCAGAGCCGTACCGAATGTCTGCCGCCCGACGGCGTCTATGCCACCCGGCTCATCCTCGACGACGGCCCGCACCCTTCGATCACCAACATCGGAATGCGTCCGACCTTCGCCGAGCCCGAGCGCACCATCGAGGCGCACGTCTTCGACTTCGACCGCGATATCTACGATCAGGAGGTCCGTCTCGAACTGATCGAGCGCATCCGGCCCGAGCGCAAATTCGACTCCGGCGCGGCGCTCGCGGCGCAAATCGCCGCCGACCTGAAGCGCGCCCGCCTCATCCTCTCCCCGCCCTAGCCCTCTCCCCGCCGTCCTCTTCCGGGCCTGATCCTTTTCCGGGCCTGATCCTCTCCCCGGCGTCATCCTCTCGCCGCGTCTTCTTCCCGGCTTGGTCCCGGCGCTCGTTAGATTCTCGCGTTCGGTCTAGTCCTCGCCACAAGCGCAAATCGCATGACGTCAACGACGCCATCTCCCGAAAGGGAGCCCGGCCTCCCTCGCCAGGATTGCCGCGAAGGAAGCCGCAACCCGTGAGATGCCTCCGATCGCACGGTCCCGCACGGCCACCCACTGAACCGAAATTTTTTTGGCGATCGGCCGCTTTCGTGCTACATTAAGTTTTGTGATGCTACCCGCGGAAAACTCTCGGATTCACGCCTGCCAACGGCGCGCACAAATTGCCCCCATCGTCACGCAGGAGCGCGTCATAATCGGCTGAACCGGTCGGGCTATGGCCTCAAAACAACCCCGAACTCGGGTATATGACCCCGCAAAAATGCCGGACTTAGACTATAAATTCGACGATCAGGACCTCACGCCCAGGAATACCGCCGGCGTCAACGGATTTTTGGCTTATCGAACCCAATTCTCCTCAGTCAGGAGGCCAATCGAGCGCCGTCAATGCCGCAATGGCCATTCCAGCAGCGCGCAAGCGCGCACGAAGCGCCCAGAACGGTCGCGTCCTTCTCAGCGTAAACGACGTTTTCGACGCCTCGCCGGCCTCTTTTGCACCCAATCAGCCCAGCTTCGCCGCCGGTTCAACCCAATCGCGCGCCATTTGCTCCATCACAGCCGGCAATTTGGCCTCATCGTCGGGAATCGAGAGTAGCTGCGTGATCTCGCTGACGCCCGCCGCATGGTACCCTTTGAGTCCGTCCGGCGTGACCGTCTTGGTGTACGGCGAGATGATGATCTCGACCTCGCTGAGCCCGCGCCCCCGATCCCGCATCAGCCCCTTGAGCTGCTCGACCTTCAACGCGGTCTCCTCCGGCGTCAGGTTGAAGCCGAACCAGCCCGTGCCGTACTCCGCCACCCGCTTCAGCGCCGGCGTGCTCTCACCGCCAAAGATGATTGGCACCTTGCCGCCCTGCACCGGCTTGGGGAAGCTCCGCGCCGCGTCGAAGTTGACGAACTCGCCGTGGAAGCTCGCACTCTCATCGCTCCACAGCGTGCGCATCGCCGCGATGTACTCGCGCGTGCGCTGCGCCCGCCGCTCGAACGGAACTCCAATTGCCTTGAACTCCTCCGCCGACCACCCGATGCCCACCCCGAGCGCAAAACGACCTCCACTCAGATAATCGAGACTCGCGATCACCTTGGCCAGCACCAGCGGGTTGTGCTCGGGCACGAGGCAGATGCCGGTCGCGAGGCGGATTTTGCTGGTGCGCGCAGCCGCGTAGGTAAGCGCCACGAACGGGTCCATCCAGTCGATTGTGCTCGGCGCGGCAAAGGCTCCGTCCTGCGAATACGGATACTTCGACTCGGTGTAGCGGTCGAACAGCACCACATGCTCCGGCGCCCACAGCGTGCCGAATCCGAGCCGTTCCGCATGCTCCGCGATCGCGCGCAAAATGCGCGGATTCGCCGCCTTGCCCAGGCCCGCCGTCAGCAATCCTACCTTCATGCGATTTCTCCTGGCGCACGATGTCAGCGCAGCGCCCTCTACTCGGTTCCTCGCCTCAGCGATGTAGCCTACGCGACGTTCCTCTTATGGCTTCACGAACTTCAGGATGAAGCGATCCTGCGAGTGGTTGATCTTCCAGAACGGCTCGGTGCGCGGATCCTTCGGATTGCGCAGAACGTCAGACGTCGCCACCAGCTTGAAGCCGTCCTTCTCGATCTGCTTGATCACGAACGCCTCGTCGATGCGATGGAGCGTGTTGGTGTCGCGCGTGCCCGACCCCGCCTGCGCGCTGTTATCGACGATGCAGTAGAAGCCTCCCGGCTTCAGCAGGTTGAGCACCGTCGCGTTCAGCTTGTCGGGATCGGCGTTAATGTCGAACAGGTCGTGGTAGTTGAGATTGATGAACACGGCGTCGAGCGAGCCGGGCGCGGCCGGGATCAAATCTGGCGCGTCGAACGGCTTCGTCACCTCGGTCACGTTACCCATGCCGGGTTCGGTGAGACGAGCTTTCCAGCTCGCCTCGGCTTTCTTGAACTTGTCCGGAAACTGGATGTTCTGCGAATAGACCTTGCCGGTCGGGCCGACGATTCGCGCCAGCAGTTCAGTCGTGTAACCGCCGCCCGCCCACAGGTCTGCCACCTGCATCCCGGGCTTCACGCCGAAGAACGCCATCACCTGCGCGGGTTGGCGCGACGCATCCGAATCGCGGTCGGCGGCGGGCCGTGCCGGCGCGTTAATCGCGTCGGTGATGTAGGCCGGAATTTGCGCCGCGGGCAGTGCGCTCTCGTTTTGCACAGCGGCGGCAGCGATGTGCACGCCGCAGGTTGCGCCGCCGATCGTCAGCACTATGGCCAGCGCCAGCGTCGCACGAAGGCTTCGATCGAATCGATTCATCTCATGCTCCTGTTAGCGCGACGGCGACTTTTGCGACCGTCCGCGTTCCATCACGGCTTCGCGCTGCCGATCGAAATCCTTCAGGTTGGAGTTGCTGTTGTAAGCGCGGAAGAACTCCTGCTCGATCCGGAGCCCGTCCTGCAGAGTCGCCCGCGTGGTCAGTTCGTAGAGCTTCTTGAGCTGGCGCACGATCGATTGATTGGCGCTGAGAATCTGCGTTGCGAGCACCCGCGCCTCCGTGACCGCCTGACCCGGCGCCACCACCCGATTGACCAGCCCCATGCGCTCGGCGTCGCGCGCGCTGAGATAGTTGCCGGTGAGCGAGAATTCCTTGGCCTTGCGAATGCCGATCGCTCGCGGCAAACGCGCCGTCATCCCGCCGCCGGGCATCACGCCCACGCGCGCATGAGTATCGGCAAACTGCGCGTCTTCCGCGGCGACGATCATGTCGCACGCGAGCACCATCTCGAAGCCGCCGGTCACCGCGAAGCCATTGACCGCGGCGATCACCGGCACGTTCATGTCCTCGATCACCGAGATGAAGCTCACGTTGGTGCCGTCGCGCACCAGCGCCCCGCTCTCGGTCTTCGCGTCTGCGCCGAGCTCCCGCAGGTCCAGCCCGGCGCAAAAGGCGCGCCCCGCGCCCGTGATGATCACGACCTGGGCCTCGGGGTCGTCGCGCAATTCCTGCATCACCCGGCAGAAGTTCGACCGCAGGTCGCGGTTGAGGGCGTTGAGCTTCTCCGGACGGTTGAGCGTCACCGTCGCGATGCCGCCCTCCTTGGTCACCAGCACTACAGGTTCACTCATGATGATCGTCGAACCTCCATCGGCCAGTCGTAACATAGCGGGGGCGATCGTGCCAAAACGCGGCGGCCTGACGAGCGGCGGTCCCTCTTTGCCGCGCGACGGCTGGCAGCTAGTCTCGAACCTCCATCGATCTGAATCGATCGGTCGGAGCGTTTCGGTAATCCTGGCCGGATTTGGCTATATACTGATGAAGGGTGCGCGTTGGCGTGCTGCCACAACCTATGGATGCTCCGACTGAAACTGCAACCGAACCCGGCTTTGGCGGCCTGCGCGTAGTCGCGTTCGAAAGCCGCATGGCGGCCGAGACCCGCACCCTGATCGAGCGGCTCGGCGGGCACGCGATTATCGCGCCGTCGATGCGCGAGGTGCCGCTGGAAGACAATCACGCGGCGCTCACCTTTGCCGGGAACTTGCTCGCGGGCCAATTCGACGTCGTGATTTTCATGACCGGGGTCGGCGTGCGCGAACTCTTCAGAGTGATCGAGACGCGTCATCAGCGTTCGCTGATCATCGCCGCACTAGAGCGGGTCGTCACGGTTGCGCGCGGCCCCAAGCCGGTCGCCGCACTGCGCAATCTCGGCATTGCGCCGACCATTACGATTCCCGAGCCCAATACCTGGCGCGAACTGCTCAATGCGCTCGCCGCGCACTTCGCACTCACCGGCAAGCGCGTCGCGGTGCAAGAGTACGGCGTCACTAATCGTGAACTCGGAGCGAGCCTCGAAGCACGCGGCGCGACCGTGACCGTCGTCCCGGTTTATCGTTGGACCCTGCCGGAAGATCGCGGACCGTTGCGCGACGCGATCCAGGCGATCGCGGCAGGCGGCGCAGATGTCGTCCTCTTCACCAGTTCGAACCAGGTGACGAACGTGATGCAGATGGCCGAGGCCGAGGGCCTGGGCGCCGGTCTGCGGCGCGGCCTCGCCGCAAGCGTGGTCGCTTCGGTTGGTCCGGTCTGTTCCGAAGAGTTGCGCAGGCGTGGCATCGCCGTCGATATTGAACCGGAACATCCGAAACTCGGGCACCTGGTGAAGGCGGCGGCGAATCGCGCACCCGCGATGCTCGCGCGCAAGCGCGAGGCAACGACCGTTCGTGCAGCAGCCGGCGGCGCTCGCGTAGTTGATGCTTCGTCGGGACTTGCGGACGCAGATACGACCGCCACGGCTGATGCCAGCGCTAAAACTGCTCCTGGCACCGCCCGCACCGGAAACTTGCGCGACACTCCGTTCATGCGCGCGTGTCGGCGCGAGTCGGTTCCCTATACGCCGATTTGGCTGATGCGCCAGGCCGGCCGCTACATGCCCGAGTATCGGCACGTGCGCCAACAGCATTCGTTCCTCGAGATGTGCCAGCGGCCTGATTTAGCCGCCGAAGTGACGGTCACCGCAGTCGAGCGCCTGGGCGTCGATGCTGCGATCATTTTCGCCGACATCCTGCTGCCACTGGTGCCGATGAACGTCGGACTTCATTACGAGACCGGCGACGGCCCGATAATCGATCGGCCGCTGCGATCGGCGGCAGACCTCGATCGCATCCCTCCTGTGATCGCGCTGGAGTCGCTAGGCTTCGTTGCCGAATCGATCCGGCTGGTGCGGCGCGCCCTGGCCGATCGCACGCCGCTGATCGGTTTCGCCGGCGCGCCCTTTACGCTCGCCTCGTATCTGATCGAAGGCGGCTCTTCGCGCTCCTATCAGGCGACCAAGACCCTGATGTACACCGAACCCGCCACCTGGCATCGCATGATGGCGATGATCGCGCGAGTCACCGCCGACTACCTCAACCTGCAGGTGGACGCCGGCGCGGACGTGGTGCAGCTTTTCGATAGCTGGGTCGGCAGCCTCAGCCCGGACGACTATCGGCGCTTCGTGCTGCCCCATACGCGCGAGGTCATCGCGGCCGTGCGCGCCGCCGTGCCGGTGATCCATTTCGGTACGGTCACCGGCAATCTGCTCGAACTCATGCGCGAGGCGGGCGGCGATGTCATCGGTCTCGACTGGCGCGTCGATCTCGCCGAAGCTTGGCAGCGGCTCGGTGAGGACGTTGCGGTTCAGGGCAATCTCGATCCGATCGCGCTGTTCGCCGGAATCCCCGAGATTCGCCAGCGCGCCCGCTCGATCCTCGACAGCGCCGGCGGACGCCCCGGTCATATCTTCAATCTCGGCCATGGAATTCTGCCCGAAACTCCGGTCGATCACGTTATCGCGCTGGTTGATGCCGTTCATGAGATGAGCCGCCGATGAGCACCAACGCCCGCGACGATGCGCGTTCCGGTGCCGACGTTCGTGATGACGTTGCGATCGGCGGTGAAGGCGAAGCCGCATCGGCGCGTTGCGACTCGGTGATGCTGATCGGCTTTGGCGGACCGACCGCGCCCGGTGAAGTCCGACCTTTCCTCGATCGCGTGTTGCAGGGACGTCCGGTGCCGCGCGAACGGTACGAGGAAGTCGTCCACCATTACGAACTGCTCGGTGGGCGATCGCCGTACAACGACCTGACGTTGCGCCAGGCGGCCGCGTTGCGCGAGCGTCTCCGCCGCGACGGAATCGACGTGCCGGTGGTGGTCGGAATGCGCAATACGCCGCCCTTCATCGACGATGCGCTGCGCGATCTGGCCGCGCGAGGCGCGCGCCGCACCTTCGGCTTCATCCTCGCGGCTCATCGCTGCGAAGCCAGTTGGGATCGTTACCAGGACGACCTCGATGCGGCGCGTACACGAGTGGGCGCAGCGGCGCCGCAATTCGATTACGCCCCGCTCTGGCACAACGACCCGCGCTTCATCGGCGCGATTGCCGATCGCGTGCGCGCCGCGATCGATCGCCTTGCGGCGCAGGATCGCGATCGCGCCGATCTGATCTTCACCGCCCACAGTATTCCGCTCGCGATGGCGGGGCGGGCCGCCTATGTCGATCAAATCGAGGAATCCGCCGCGATGGTTGCCCGGGCGGTCGGCAACGCGAACTCGCGCGTCGCCTGGCAGAGTCGCAGCGGTAATCCTCGCGACCCCTGGCTCGAGCCGGATGTCAAAGACGTCGTCCGCGAGCTGGGGAGAGCCGGCGGACGAGTCGCAGTGCTCGTGCCAATCGGCTTTCTCTGCGACCACGTCGAAGTGCTGTACGACCTCGATATCGAAGCCGCGCAAATCGCGCGCGAGGCCAGCGTCACGATGGTCCGGGCGGCGACCGTCAGCGACCATCCGCAATTTATCGAACTGATGGCGGCGCTCGCACGCGACAAGCTTGTGCCCGCGCCGGCACCATCGCGAGTGATTGGCCCGGGGTAAGACGCGCCAAGGCGCAGACGCTGAGGAGATGACAGGCGGTGAGACTTCCACGGAGAGGCTGATTCCATCCGCATCAATGCCACCCTCAATGGACTCGAAACCGACTCGACTTTCCACTCAATCAGGACAATGCGGCGCTTTGCGATAATCGGCGGCGGCATCACCGGACTCGCCGCCGCGTATCGCTTGCGCGAACTCGCAGTCGCACACGAAATCCCAATCGAAGTCACGCTCTTCGAGGGCAGCACGCGGGTCGGCGGTGCGCTCGATACCGTCCGCCGCGACGGCTTCGTGATCGAAACCGGCGCGGATTCCTTCCTCTCCGAAAAGCCCGCCGCGGCAAAACTGGCCGAGCGCCTCGGCCTCGCGTCGGAACTGATTGGCACGCAAGAGCAGTTCCGCCGCACCTTCGTCGTGCGCGACGGCCGCCTCGTCGAAATTCCCGAAGGGTTCTCTCTCCTCGCGCCGACCTGGTTCGGCCCGCTACTCAAAAGTCCGCTGTTCAGCGCGACCGGCAAGTTGCGGATGATGATCGAGCCGATCATTCCACGCCGGCGAGAGACCGACGACGAGAGCCTCGGTGCGTTCGTGCGACGCCGCCTCGGCCGCGAGGTGCTAGCCCGCATCGCGCAGCCGCTCGCCGGGGGCATCTATACGGCCGACCCCGAGTTGCTGAGCGTCGGTGCGACGATGCCGCGGTTTGTCGAGATGGAGCGGCGTTATGGCAGTGTGATTCGCGGCCTGCGCGCCGCCGCACGCGCACGCAACGCCGAGGCGCGCGGCACCAGTGGCGCACGCTGGAGCCTCTTCCTGGGCTTCAAGGACGGCGTCGGCGCCATCGTCGATGCCCTTTCCGCGCGCCTCCAGGGCGTCATCCGATACGGCGCGGAGGTGGTGGCGATTACCCGCGCACCGCGCTCCGATGCGACGCCCGCCGCCGCTGATTCGTCCGCGCGATCATGGAGGCTTGCGTTTCGCGACGGAGCCATCTTCGACGCTGACGCGATCATCTGCGCCGCGCCCGCCTTCGCAATCGGACCGATGCTGCGCTCGATCGAACCGCAACTGGCGGCGATGCTGTCCGCCCTTAAGTACGCTTCGGCCGCGACGGTCAACCTGGCGTATCGCGTCGCCGACTTTCCGCAACCGCCGTCGGCCTTCGGCTTCGTCGTACCGGTAGCGGAGCATCGCCGCATTATCGCGGGCAGCTTTTCGTCGCTGAAGTTCGCCGGACGCGCTCCCGCCGGGATGATCCTGGTCCGCGTCTTTCTCGGTGGAGCGTTGCAAGCCGCGATGCTGAATCTCGACGACGCCGAAATGATCGCCGCCGCGCGCGAGGAGCTTTCGAGCCTGCTCGGCGTCAACGCGGAACCGGCCCTGACTTGCGTTCGGCGCTGGCCCAATTCGATGCCGCAATACGCCGTCGGCCACCTGGCGCGAGTCGTTGAAATCGAGCGCGCCGCCGCCGGCATCGACGGCTTCGCACTGGCCGGTGCGTATCTTCGCGGCGTCGGCATTCCCGATTGTATCGCGAGTGGCGAGCGCGCCGCCGAGACCGTATTTTCGCCGCTGGTGTCGCGCCCGTGACCCACTCAACCAATACCCTCGCGAAGCCGCACGGCGGCTCGGCCAGCGGCTGGGATCGAGTGATTGCGCACGCCGACATGGACGCCTTCTATGCGGCCGTCGAAGTCCTCGACAATCCGTCGCTCCGCGGTAAGCCGGTCATCGTCGGCGGCAGTTCGGCGCGCGGTGTGGTCACCTCCGCCTCCTACGAGGCGCGCAAATTCGGCGTGCATTCCGCGATGCCCACGGCGCAGGCGCACAAGCTTTGCCCCGACGCGATCTTCGTGCGCGGACGCATGGCTCGTTATGCCGAAATCTCCCGCGCGATTCGCGCCGTCTTCGATGCTTTCAGCCCGGTGGTCGAGCCGCTCTCGCTCGATGAAGCGTTCCTCGATCTCTCCGGCAGCGAGCGCCTGCTCGGCCCCGCGTTGGAAGTAGCGCGCGCACTCAAGCGCCGCGTGCTCGAGCGTACCGGGCTGGTGGTTTCGGTCGGCGTTGCCCCGACCAAGATGGCGGCGAAAATCCTGAGCGATATGTCGAAGCCCGACGGATTGCTCCTGCTCGGCCCCGAGTACTTGCGCGAGTTCCTCGAGCCCCTGCCGGTCGAGCGGCTATGGGGTGTCGGCCGGGTGACGCTCGCGCGGATGCATCAGTTGCAAATCCGCACGATCGGCGATCTCGCGCGGCACGACGCCGGCGATCTCAGATCGCGCTTCGGCTCCTTCGGGCCGCACCTTTACGAGCTCGCCAATGGACGCGACCCGCGCTCGGTGGTGGCGGATTGGCAGCGTAAATCGTACGGCGAGGAAAATACCTTCGAGCGTGATCTCGCGCTCGATTCGCTCGAACTGAAGCGCGTACTCATCGCCCATGCCGACGCGCTTGGCCGCCGCCTGCGCGCCGATCAGGTGCATGCGCGCACCGTTACGCTGAAGCTCAAACTCGCGCGCCCGCTCGGCGGCGGACGCTACCCGCTCGTGAGCCGCAGCTCCTCGCTCGACGACGCGACCGACGACAGTGCGGCCATCGCGAAGATCGCGATCGCGTTGATCGCTCGCGTAACCGCCCGCGAGAAGGCGCGCCTGGCCGGAATCCAGGTGCACAACCTGGAGCGCGCCGATTCGAGCCAGTTGGGATTGTTCGATTCACCCGCCGGCGGCGCCGCCAAAAGCGCGCGGCTCAATCGCGCACTCGACGCGGTCGCGCGCCGCTTCGGCGACGAAGCTGTCACCCGCGGCCTGACCCACGCCGAGCGCGCGGCACCCTCGCGCCGCGTCAAGTAGCGGGTTTTGACGAGGATACCCGCCGTCGGCTAATTCTGGTTTAATTAGGGTTTACTCGGAGGCTAGGTTTTTGACTCATGGCCGCGCAAACACTCTTTGAAAAAATCTGGAATTCCCACGTCGTCCACGAAGCGCCCGGCGAACCCGCCCTGCTTTATATCGATCTCCACCTGATTCACGAAGTCACGTCGCCGCAGGCCTTCGAGGCCCTCGCGCTGGCCGGCCGCAAGGTCCGCGCGCTCAATCGCACTTTTGCGACCCTCGACCACAACATCCCGACCACCGATCGTTCGCTGCCGATTACCGACCCTGACTCGAAGAAACAGATCGAGATGATGCGCAAGAATTGCCGCGACTTCGGCGTCAAGCTGTTCGACCTCGGCGAGGTCGGGCAGGGCATCGTCCACGTCATCGGTCCCGAACTCGGCCTGTCGCAGCCCGGCATGACCATCGTTTGCGGCGATAGCCACACTGCAACTCACGGCGCGCTCGGCGCTCTCGCTTTTGGCATCGGCACCAGCGAAGTCGAGCACGTGCTCGCCACCCAATGCCTCTGGCAGGCGCGCCCGCAGACCATGGAAATCCGCGTTGACGGCAAGCTCGGACTCGGCGTCACCGCCAAGGACATCATTCTCGGCATCATCGGCAATATCACCACCGACGGCGGCACCGGCCACGTCATCGAATATCGCGGCTCTGCGATCGAGGCGCTCTCGATGGACGAGCGGATGACGGTCTGCAACATGACCATCGAAGGGGGCGCGCGCGCCGGCATGATCGCCGCCGATCGCAAGACCGTCGATTACCTGCGCGGCCGCCGCTATCTGCCCACCGGCGCCGATTTCGATAAGCTCGCCGAGCGATGGCTGACCTACCGCACCGACGAAGGCGCGCGCTTCGATCGCAGCATCAGCTTCGACGCGGCCGCTTTCGCCCCGCAAGTCACCTGGGGTACCAACCCCGGCATGGTGACCGAGGTGACCGGCAAGGTGCCTGATCCGTCCAGCCTGACCGACGCCACCTCGCGGCGCGCCACCGAACTCGCGCTCGAATACATGGGGCTGGCGCCCGGAACCGCCATTACCGACGTCAAGATCGATCGCGTTTTCATCGGCTCGTGCACCAACTCGCGGGTCTCGGACCTGCAAGCCGCCGCCGGCATCGTCAAGGGTCGCCGCGTCGCGTCAACCGTGCACGCGATGGTCGTGCCAGGTTCGCAGTTGGTCAAGGACGAGGCCGAAAAGCTCGGCCTCGATCGCGTCTTCAAGGAAGCGGGTTTCGAATGGCGTGAGGCCGGCTGCAGCATGTGCCTCGGCATGAATCCGGACACTCTCCAGCCCGGCGAGCGTTGTGCGAGCACCTCAAATCGCAACTTCGAAGGGCGTCAGGGCAAAGGCGGTCGGACCCATCTGGTAAGCCCGATCATGGCCGCGGCTGCCGCCGTAGCCGGTCATTTCGTTGACGTCCGCGAATGGGCTAAATAGCCATTCACGACAGCCGGCACGCATCTGTGAGGACTCTCTTATGATGAAGGCATTCAAGA